>DETN01000198.1 GCA_002362155.1 Lachnospiraceae bacterium UBA3287
TCTTCTGGAACCAGCTGGGAGACGGCAACCTGCTGAGCCGCTTCTTCCGTATTGCCCTGGAGGGGGAAAAGCCTGCCTCCTACCTGTATTTCGATACCGGAGAGGACCCTGAGGTCCGCCATACCCTGCTGCAGGTCTATAAGGAGTACCAGCTGGATGAGCCCTACTCCTCCCAGATGGTAAATGCCCTCATGCGTCTCTTCTTCCTGCTGATCCTCAGAAGATACGAAGGGACGGCCCGTCTGCCCAGGACAGACCACTTCTTCTGGAAGCACCAGTTCTCCGCCATCTTAAGCTATATCCAGAGCCACTATCAGGAAGCCACCTTAGCCGACGTGGCAGAACGCTTTTCCTACAGTCCCAAGCAGGTAGGCCGGATCGTAAAGACCTGCACCGGCCAGTCCTTCGGAGACCTGGTCCGTGGCTTGAAGATGAAAAAAGCGGCGGAGCTCCTTCTGGACAGACAGTATCCTCCCGAGGAAGTGGCCCCTCTGACAGGCTTTGCCACTCTCAGCAGCTTCTACCGGTCCTTCCGGGACTACTACGGCTTGCCACCAAAGGAATGGCTGGCACGGCAGAAGGCAGAAAGTCATGGCCTGCCTTCTGTATGAAAACAGACCGGATATCCTGGCAGTAAGCAAAAAAATGCGCCTGCCTGCGCTTTGATGGTTCACGCAGGCAGGCACGTTTATTGCCGGCCCCATTGCTTTTAAATAAAGTTCTTAAACGGGAATTTACTGTTCAGCTCATTTCTCCCTTGACCGCTTCTACGGATGAATGAAATTCATCTCTGAGCTGGCTTAACCATTATTTCTACATAAGAAACCGGTTCACACTCACTTGATTTATTATCGGTTTACCGATAATATAATAGTAAAGAAAACCCTTTGGAGGTGCGGCATGAATTTTGAAAAAGAACTGAAAAAGAGAAATATAAGCATCCGCGCCTGCTCCCTTCAGAGCGGAATCCCCTATGCAACCTTATATCCAATTATCAAAGGGCAGATCGATATTGGAACCTGCTCCTACTATACGGTTTCCAAGCTGGCCAGGTTCCTCGGTTTCAGGCCTGATGAAATCGTATATGAGAAAGAAGATTTTCAGACTTTTCGCAACAACCTGCATCATCGGATCAAAAATAATGAGCTGGAACTAGTCTTGGACATCATAGAAAAAGATGATGTAGCCGCCTATATGCGGCACGAGGATTATCTGAAAGCCCTGTATCTTGTTGCTACGGTAGATTACATCAGTAAGAAAAATGAAATCCCTTTATGTGACAAATTCAGTGATATCAGAACCCTGAAACTGGGGCAGCCTTATTATGTCGGCGATTCCGCATTTTCTACACCAGAAAAGGATAGATGTATCGATGAATTCCTGAAATATAATATTTATGAAGGAGATATCTACGATGCCGTCTAAAAAAATAACCAGAGCAAATGCAATGGATCTTCTTCGCAGATTTGCCAGAGCATACAGAAAAGAATTAGGAAAGGCTCCTGCAGAAATCATTATAGTAGGCGGTGGAAGCATAATGCTCAATTATAAATTCCGTGATGCGACACAGGATTTCGATGTTATATGTCAAACCTCTTCTGGGATAAAAAATGTAATCAGCCGTTTTGCAGATGAGAATGATCTTCCACGAGACTGGATGAATACCGATTTTATAAAGACTGCTTCCTATTCTGTTGTCTTGAGAGAAGTATCCCGTCATTATTGCTGGCTGAATAACCAGACCATGGAGATTCGAACTGTATCAGGTGTATACCTTATTGCCATGAAAATGGCTGCTCACAGAGATTATAGAAACGATATATCTGATGCGATTGGAATAATGATTGAAGAAGCTGAAAGAGGAAAAACTATAACATATGAGGAAATCCAGGCAGCTTACATAAAACTGTATCACAAATCCCCAGATTCCAGAACGCAGGAACAGTTCCGAAGAATTTGCGGATTAAGCATTTCCGACTTAAGGAACCTGTATAATTCACAAAGAGAAACCGAATTTCATGTCGCAGACAGACTAATTAGTTACATTGATGATGGTGGAAAGATTACGACTAAAAATGTAAAAGAAGTAGCGGCACGTATCCGCGAAAAGATGAACCAGGAATAATTATGTGTTCAAAATGGCACCCTCTAAGGGAAACCCCTTAAATGGAAGGTGCCATAATCTTATAATGTTATTTTGTCAGTTTATTCAATTCTTTACTGCACTTCTTCAGGTACTTTTGGTAGTCCTCAGTCTTTCTGATCAAATCTTTATCAAGATCATTCTTCTCCTCTTTCAGCACGTTCAGTTCATTTTCAGAAATCTCAACTGCCACATTGACCTGTTGATATACCGCCAGAACAGACTTCTTATCTTTTAGTTTTCCAATCAGCACACATTTACAGAAGGTCAGAAGCTTCGCGCTTTGGCGGAGCCAGTATTCAGTTGGCGTCTGCAGGAGTACTACTGCAGCTGAAGCTGTTCCGGATCCTACTAGACCAATCAGAGCACCTCCTCCTGTGATAATGGCCGTACCGCCTGCCATTCCAAGTCCTCCAGCAGCCAGAGAACCACCTCCTACAAAAGCAAGGCTGGCACTGGTCAAAGCAGCACCGTGCAGTCCCACAACAGCCTCGCCGGCAATTGCTATAGCAATGCCAGGAGCAAAAGTCATGGCAAGGGTTCCCATAGCCACTGCTGCCACTGCTGTTGCTCCTGCTCCTCCGATTTTCTTGACTGTACTGCCACTGACATAGCCTTTATACCTTGAGAATTCCTTGAGTATGGAATCCACTTCATCCTGACTGACGATGGTCTGCCGGCGTACAAACTGATCTTTTACATAATCTGTTTCCGGTTTCAGCTTTTTGAAGATTCTGTCATATTCGCATCCAAGTTCTTTATAGGGCTCAAATAGAGCCAGTTCAATTGTTAAGAGGCAGAACCATCTCCAGTTCTGGTGGTCTTTTGCAAGTTCATAAATTCCGTCATAGATCTTATCTTCATCTGTTACAAAATACTCTTCTGCCAGTTCCGTTGGAATTCCGATTCCTGAAAGAATAACTTTTTTCCACCTGTCCAGCCAAAGTTGCTTGTTTTTAGCATTATTGCTTTTCTTTGTTTCCTTAATATCGTATACCGTAGAAAGATTCTCCAGACTGTAAAGGAGCCTTGCCTGACCGGCATCCAATACCAGCGGGTCGAAAGCACTGTTATCCTCAAAGTTCTGATCCGGCTCCTCTGTTGTCTGGGTTTTTCTTTTCTTTCCTCTTTGGAAAAGGATGCTGATATCTTCTCCCCAGTACTTGCTGGCAGCGGAGCAGGCAAACAGGAATCTGCCGATTCCGGCAACATTCAGTTCCGAAATAAAAGTATCACTGAATTTCTTTCCGTTGACCTTTTTCTCCTTAAGAGCTTTGATTGTTGCGCCGGCAAGATTTGCTCCTGTAAATGACGCACTGGAAATCAGACACATTTTTGAAAGAACATGTTGATCCTCCGGTAATATTTCAGTTAATGAAATTTCTGAGAGTTCCTTGAAAGAAGTGATTCCGCGCTCCCTGGCAGTTCTGCCGGCATAAAGGAGTACATACATTCCCCGTACCAGGCATTCGTTAATCAGCACGGGGAAAGCGTTCTCAGCAACATTCAGCACTAATTTCATTATGGAAAATAGCGGATTATTCTTTCCGTATATATTTTCATCCACGTCCTTTTCAAGGCGGCCAAGAATATTCCTCACCCAACCGGAATACATTCTCCTGGCTTCTTCTTCGTCTGTAGGTATATCCTTTAAAATAGTGGATTTAAAAAGATTTTTTACTGCTTTTCGCAGTTCCTTCGGTATCCCCATGTTTTCCACTATGCTGATCTTGTTTCGGATCTCTGTCATCCCCAGCGAAAACAGCCAGTAAAATATGGCACAGATCAGTTTCTGACCGTTGGTCTGGCCAATGACGTAATCATCCGGAAGGTTTTCGAAACTGATTTCGCCCGTTTCGTCAAGAACGATTTTCTTCCCATAGAACTGTGTAATGATGGAAAAAGCGAGTCCTGTCAATGAAGGATGTTCTGCCAGTACAGTTGAAGCAATTTCTATTTTGCCAGCCTTTTTTACAATTCTTTCCACCCTGCTCAGAAGAAAGCGACATGCCCCTTTATAATCGGACTTCTTATAACCGGAAAGAACACCTGCTCCAATTACAATCTTTTCCCAGTCTTTCTTTTTGAATTCTTCTATTTTCTTCAACTGTTCTTCAGACAGATGAACCATACTTAAGGTGCCTGTAAGAATACCGCAGGCAGCCGCGACCGCATAGAAAACCCTGTCGGATTCTGGCACTTCTTCATCGAAATCCACGTCTACAAAGTCAGTCTGATCAGTACTTTGTTCCGTTTCATTCATTCGGTAAGAATATCCATTATCAAAATCGAAGAAAAACGAATAATGTGCTGAATCATTTTTCTCATAACTGACTATTGCATAGTTCTCTTCTTTTTCCTCTTTTCTGATTCGTTCAGGCAGAAGATGTCTGACAGGTATCAGATTATTATCACTCACTGCTGTCCCCCCTTTCACTGGCTCAACAAGGCATTCATATCTTTATAATAGCAGACTGAAATTCATGTGAAACGTATTAATAGCATTTTACCAAAATGAATGAGTATGAATATCTGAAACGGATCTTCAATTAATATAATCCATATTTCCGTTAACAAAAGGAATAATTATTTTATGCAGGGCCTGTGTTTTCTCTCTATGACATCCTCAGCAAATTCACCGGGTTCAATGGAAAATGCAGAAAATCAGAACATTTATTGATGTAAAAAATCGTTCTACATAATGCCTTTTATACAACCGGCATAATGATAACGCCGGCCTAAGTACTATTCCAATCCGAGATATTCCGCCGTTCATCAGACTCAACAATGAAAAAGCTCCTTCCGGATAAGGCTTAGAAACCTGTCCGAAAGGGGCTTTGATTCTTCTGTTATTTTTTTGCTTTTGCCCTGTTTTTCTGCGGGCTTTCACTTTCTGAGCGCACTCTGCCCTGCCTTCTTAGCGGTTGTCCACGATCTCCGGCAGCATGTCATGGCCGCTGAGGCGGTCCCAGGCCACCTTTTCCCAGCGGGTGCCGGGCTTGCCGTAGTTGCAGTAGGGGTCGATGGAAAGACCGCCCCTGGGCAGGAACCTGCCCCATACCTCGATATACTTGGGTTCCATGAGCTTTATCAGATCCTTCATGATGATGTTGATGACATCCTCGTGGAAATCGCCGTGGTTCCTGAAGGAAAACAGGTAGAGCTTTAAAGACTTGCTCTCTACCAGTTTCTGGTCCGGTACGTAGGAGATGGTGATCGTGGCGAAATCCGGCTGCCCTGTGATGGGGCAGAGGCTGGTAAATTCGGGACAGTTGAACTTTACGAAATAGTCGTTGTCCGGATGCTTGTTGGAAAATGATTCCAGAACAGAGGGGTCATAGTCCATGGAATAACGGGTATTCTGGCTGCCCAGCTTTGTCAGTCCTTCTTTTTCTCTCATCGTATCTTCCTCTCCTTCTTACTTTCTGATCCTGACAAGAGCCGGATCTTCCACGTGGTTGGCCGCAAAGGCCGCTGCCCTGTCAATGCAGGTGGCGCATTTTCCGCAGGGCTCCTCTCCTCCTTCGTAGCAGGACCATGTCAGCTCGTAGGGGACTCCGATCTCCAGTCCCATCCTGACCACGTCTGCCTTGGATACATTCACAAAGGGAGCCTCGATCCTGAGCTGATGGCCGGATCCTTCCCAGATGGCTTCGTTCATGGCATTGTTGAAGACAGGCGAACAGTCGGGATAGGCCGCTCCTGCGGAGTCGTCCGCATGGGCTCCGTAATAGATGACGCTGCAGTCCCTGCTCAGGGCAATGGAAGCCGCGGAGGACAGGAAAAGGCCGTTCCTGAAAGGAACATAGGTGGAGACAGGCTTTTCACCTTCTGTCTTCCTGATCTGATCCGCATAGCTCTCTTCCGGGATCTCCTCCGTGGAGTGTCTGAGCAGAGAGCAGTTGCTGTCCTTAAAGATGACACTCAGGTCCAGGAACAGATGCTCCACCCCGTAATAGTCTGCCACGGCTATGGAGGCCCTGATCTCCTTATCGTGCTTTTGTCCGTAGAAGACAGAAAGAGCGATCACGTTCTCTCTGCCGTATTTTTTAACTGCCAGTCCCAGGGCCGTGGTGGAATCCACGCCGCCGCTGGAAAGAACCAGTGCTTTCATATTTATGCCTTTCTTTTTATCTGAGATACAGTTGCAGAGAGGGATCTGTCTTAAAGACGCCCCGCAGCTCCGCCGAAACGGTCTTTGCGTTTGTTTTCTTGATGCCTCTGGCGCTGACACAGCTGTGATAGCCTTCGATCAGGACGGCCACATCCTCCGTGCCCACGATCTCCGACAGGATATCCGCGATATCCCTGCCGATCTTCTCCTGCAGCTGCAGGCGCTTTCCCACCATGTCGCAGATCCTGGCGATCTTGGAAAGGCCGATGACCTTTCCCCTGGGGATATAGGCCACGGTGGCCTTCATGTCGTACATCAGGGCCATGTGGTGCTCGCAGTAGGAAAACATCTCGATATCCTTCATGCATACCACTCTGCCCGAGTGCACGTCCTCCAGCCCTTCCTCAAAGGTCTTGTCCAGCATCTGGGCCAGCTCGTGGTTGGTATAGTTCATTCCCGCGAAGACTTCCTCATACATTTCCGCGACCCGTCTGGGGGTCTCGATCAGCCCTTCCCTGTCCGGATCGTCGCCCAGGGCGATCAGGATCCCTCTGATGTGTTCCTCTATAGCTTTTTTGTCGATCATTATACACCTCTCTTATCCGGATCCCAGATCACCTTATGCATCTGAATCTGCAGACGTACATCATTCAGCTTGTGCTCCAGCAGGAAGCCCACGATCTCTGCCGGCTCTATGGCTCCGAAAACAGGGCTGAAATAGACATGGCAGCGCTCTGTCAGGTCATAGGCCCTGATGATCTCCAGCGCCCTTTCCAGGTCCTGCCTGCTGCCGGATACGAATTTCACCGTATCCTCTTTTCTGAGGCTCTCCATGTTTTTAAGAAGCATCCGGGATTCGTATCCGCTAGAGGGAAGCTTGTAGTCCATGGTAAAGACGGGACGGGCGCCTTCGAAGCCTTCTATGGAAACAGCTCCGTTGGTCTCGATCTCCACCCGAAGGTCCTCCTCCAGAAGCAGCCGGATCAGTTCCTTTATGTCCTTCTGCAGAAGAGGTTCTCCCCCTGTCAGGGTCACGTTCCGGATCCCTGTCTGCAGAGCATAATCCGCAAGGGCCCGGGGGCTTTCTTCCTCGAAGGGACAGTCCGCTTCATTGGCCCACATGGTATCACAGTAGCTGCAGCGGAGATTGCAGCCCCTAAAGCGGATAAAGAGAGCTGTCTCTCCTGCCCTCCATCCTTCTCCGTTGATGCTTAAGAATTTTTCCACTACCTGCATCTCTTATTCCTCATAGGCCGCGCAGTTGGAGGGCGTCTCATAGACCTCGATCCGGCGTACCTGATATCCCTTTCCTTTAAGCTTCTCAAAAAAGAAACGGGCAAAGTTCTCCGCCGTGGGCCTGAAGGACACCTGCTTTATGTTGAAGCTCTCGCTCAGAAGGGCTTCCAGGGTCTCATTCTTTAAAGAGCCCTCTTCCATGATCAGGCTGTGGTCGAAATAATCGCAGAGGCTCTTAAGGTCTCTTTTCAGGTCGCCGAAGTCCACCACCATTCCTCTGGTCTGTCCCTCTTCTTCCAGAGACTCGCTCTTTATTTCCGCAGACACTCTCCAGCGGTGTCCGTGGATGTTCCTGCATTTTCCGTCGTAGCCCCAGAGGAAATGGGCGGCGTCAAAGCTGTTTTCCGTTTTCAAAAAATACATTGAAATTCTCCAAAATAAAAAAACTCCGCGCAGGGGAACGCAGAGTACAAGAACTGAATCCTGGCCCTGGTTTTGTTTAAAGACAGGATGGCGCCGGCGAACTGTCTCTATTGATCTGTACAGGTGGATCCGTCGTCTGACCGGCGGCCCCTTTTTATGATTTACCTTTTTAACCTTTTTATGATTTGTCCTTCCAGGCAGCCTGGCCAGGCCAATAAAAAAGGCTCTGCCAGAAGCAAAGCCATAGGAAAGGGGGCAGTCAGGCCCCATGGCCTTTATGCCTTCCAGTCCCGGTTTTGTCTGATCGGCAGGAGGGTACAAATGAACTGCCGGCTGCCCCCCGGGCAGCTTTCACATTATAGCTTGATTTCAGGATTCCTGCAATGCATCCACAACAACTTTTCCGTACTTTTTCTGAAGGCTTTCTGCAGGATGAGTATCGTAAAAATCGTAATCAGTCGTATTATCGTAAAAGCAACAACCGCCACTCTGCCAAGTGACGGTTGTTTAGCTTATCCTAAATAATTCTGATCGAGGCCAGCCGCTTGTCGCAGTGTTCCTCTTTTTTATTGTAAGGCCGGCACTGACACCTGTCAATGTTCAGCGCATTTCCCGCTGGATATCCTGTGGTCTGCAGATCTTACGCTTTGGACCATCGCACTGTGAGCAGGATTTTATCACCTGATCTGAAAATTTTGCCCGTTTTTCCTTTTTCAGGCAGATGTATATATTTTCTCTCTGCGAACCAAAATGCCATAGGTTAACTGCTTCGAAATTCTGTTAAAATACAAATGCTCGAAAGAGCAGAGGAACACTGCTATAGCGCAGGCGGTTGGCCATCATCTTCGAAAGGAGGTGATACTTATGCCGATTACTTTAACTTTTCATGTGTTTGGTCTTACCATCACGGTTACTGTAAAAAGCAACAACCGCCACTCTGCCAAGTGACGGTTGTTTATAAAATAAACTAATCTCACGAGGCCAGCCGCTTGTCGCAGTGTTCCTCTTTTTTTATTGTAAGGCCGACACTGACACCTGTCAATGTTCAGCGCATTTTCCGCCAGATAACCCGCGTCTGCAGATCTTACGCTTTGGACCACCGCACTGTGAGCAGGATTCTATCCCCTGATCTGAAAATTTTGCCCGTTTTTCCTTTTTTCAGGCAGATGTACATATTTTCTCTCTGCGAACCAAATTACAGGGCTGTCAGCTCATCCTGTCAGACTGTTAAAATATATGTGCTCGAAAGAGCTGAGGAGCACTGCTACAGCGCAGGCGGTTGGCCATCATCTTCGAAAGGAGGTGATACTTATGCCTATTACTCTGACATTACATGTGTTTGGTTTAACCTTCACTTTGAGAATCATGAGAAAAAGCAACAACCGCCACTCTGCCAAGTGACGGTTGTTTACGCTTTAAATAGTTAGACAATCAAACGAGGCCAACCGCTTGTCGCAGTGTTCCTCTTTTTATTGTAAGGCCGGCACTGACACCTGTCAATGTTCAGCGCATTTCCCGCTGGATATCTGTGGTCTGCAGATTTTACGCTTTGGACCATCGCACTGTGAGCAGGATTTTATCACCTGATCTGAAAATTTTGCCCGATTTTCCTTTTTCAGGCAGATGTATATATTTTCTCTCTGCGAACCAAAATACCATAGGTTAACTGCTTCGAAGTCCTGTTAAAATACAAATGCTCGAAAGAGCAGAGGAACACTGCTATAGCGCAGGCGGTTGGCCATCATCTTCGAAAGGAGGTGATACTTATGCCGATTACTTTAACTTTTCATGTGTTTGGTCTCACCATCACAGTTACTGTAAAAAGCAACAACCGCCACTCGGCCAAGTGACGGTTGTTTAACTTTATACAACTGACATGAGGCCAACCGCTTGTCGCAGTGTTCCTCTTTATTTATTTTAAGGCCGGCACTGACACCTGTCAATGTTCAGCGCATTTCCCGCCGAAAATCCCGCGTCGCAGATCTTACGCTTTGCACCACCACGGTATGGGCAGAATTCTGTCCGCCAGTATGACATTTTGCCCGATTTTCCTTTTTCAGGCAGGTGTATATATTTTCTCTCTGCGAACCAAAATACCATAGGTTAACTGCTTCGAAGTCCTGTTAAAATACAAGTGCTCGAAAGAGCAGAGGAGCACTGCTACAGCGCAGGCGGCTGGCCATCATCTTCGAAAGGAGGTGATGCTTATGCGTATTACTTTGCATATCGGACGTTTCACAGTCACGATCATTGTAAAAAGCAACAACCGCCACTCGGCAAAGTGACGGTTGTTTAACTTATAAATTAACCTCATGAGGCCAACCGCTTGTCGCAGTGTTCCTCTTTTTTTATTGTAAGGCCGGTACTGACGCCTGTCAACGTTCAGCGCATTTCCCGCTGTTTTCACCCGGCGCTCCCGGCAGCTTCTCCCGGCCTTTCTTCTGTCACTGCTCCCTGGTCCAGCCGGGATAGTCTCCCCGGCTTACCTTTACTTCGTATCCCACGCTCCGAATCCGGGCCTCCATGCATCTTCTGCATTCGGCGGCCTCGTCTCCCGTACAGATCTTCCCGTCATAGAGCATGTATTTCTTCCTGACGCCTGCCGGAGACAGGTTGGGCATGACCACGTTGGCTCCTGCCAGGATCCCCAGCTCCCTTCCCCTGGGATGAATGGTCCCCAGGGCTGTGGTTGCGGGAAGAAGGACCTTTGGCAGCATGAGGCGGAGGATGGCAAGGACCCTCAGGGTCTGGTCCAGTCCTCCGGACGCCTCATCCTTAAAGGGCGTATCCTTGTGGGATATGAAGGGACCGATCCCGACCATATGGGGCTCGAATTCCTTCATCCAGTACAGATCCTCCAGGATATTGTCGTCCGTCTGTCCCGGGGAATGGAGCATGATCCCGCATCCCACCTGATAGCCGATGTCCTTCAGGTCATAGAGACATCTCTTCCTGTTCTCTATGGTCAGGGGCTCCGGATGGAGGAAGCGGTAGTGGGCGGGACTGGACGTCTCCTGCCGGAGAAGGTAGCGCTGGGCTCCGGCGTCGAAATAGGCCTTGTAGGACTCCCTGGACTTTTCCCCCAGGGAAAGAGTCAGGGCGCAGTCGGGATGGGCCGACCGGATGGAAGAAGCCAGATCGCAGATCCTTTCGTCCGTATACCAGGGATCCTCTCCTCCCTGCAGGACAAAGGTCCGAAAGCCCAGCGCATAGCCCTTATCGCAGCAGTCCAGGATCTGCTCTTTGTCCAGGCGGTAGCGCTGGGCATTTTTATTGGACCTGCGGATCCCGCAGTAATAGCAGTCGTTTCTGCACCAGTTGGAGATCTCGATCAGGCCCCTCAGATAGACGTCCTTTCCGAAAATGGACTCTCTGACCTCCCTGGCTGCGGCATAGAGGGCCTCGCTTTCCTCCCCTGTCAAAGGGCCCAGAAGGGCCTTCAGGTCTTCATAAGGGAGGGTCCCCCTGTCTTTCAGCTCTTCTATCCTGTCCATGACAGTTCTGTTTCCGCTCATGGTCATCTGTCTCTCCGTTTCCGCTCCGGCGCTCCCGCGCCGGCAGCCATTTCTTATGCCTTTTATTCTCTGGCCCTGTCAAACATCTCTGTCAGATGAGGGAACATGGCGATGCTCCTTCTCAGGATCCCGTGGGTATAGGCGATATAGGTCCCGTAGTTGGTAAAGGGGACGCCCTGGTCCCTGGCGCAGTTCATGCGGTAGAGCATTTCCCTGCCGGTCAGCATGCAGCCGCCGCAGTGGATCACCATCCTGTAATCGTCCAGATCCTCGGGGAAGCCCTTGCCGGAGCTGAACTCGAACTGTATGTCTTTCCCCGTATATTTCTTCATCCACATGGGGATCTTGACCGTGCCGATGTCCCCGCACTGCCTGTGGTGGGTACAGCCCTCGGACACCAGGATCCTGTCCCCGTCCTGCAGGCTGTCTGCGGCCAGGACCCCTTCCACCGCCGTATCCAGAAAGCCCTTATAGCGGGCCATAAGGATGGAGAAGGAGGTCAGGGGGATCTCCTCCGGTACGATGGCGGAGACCCTTCCGAAGACCTGGGAGTCCGTAATGACCAGAGAAGGCCGCATGCAGTTCTTATGAAGGGCATCGTAAAGCTCGGTCTCCCTGACGCACATGGTCATGACGCCTGCGTCCAGAAGGTCTCTGATCACCTGCTGCTGGGGCAGGATCAGCCTTCCCTTGGGCGCTGCCTTGTCGATGGGAATGACCAGGGTGACCAGGTCTCCGGGCTTTACCAGATCCGCGCAGAGGTGCCTCTCCTCTTCCTTTGTATCCGCCAGGCGGCCTATGGCCTCCTTGAGCTCCCGGATGCCCTCCTTTAAAAGGGCGCTGACATAGATGACCCTGTCTGCGGGGATCCTGGCGGCACCGCCCGTAAGAGGGGCTCTTTCCGCCTTCCTCACCAGGTCCGACTTGTTCATGGCGATCAGGAAGGGGATCTGCTTGTCCACAAAGATATGGATCAGCTCCCTGTCCGCATCCCTTAAGCCCTCGTTGCAGGTGGCCACCAGAACGGCCACGTCGATCCTGTTCAGGATCTGCCTGGTCCTTCTGACCCTCTGCTGTCCCAGGGCCCCCTCGTCGTCGAAGCCGGGGGTATCGATAATGACCACCGGTCCCAGGGGCAGAAGTTCCATGGACTTGGTGACAGGGTCCGTGGTGGTTCCCTTGACATCGGAGACCAGGGCCATCTCCTGGCCCGTGACCGCGTTCACAAGGCTGGACTTGCCGGCATTCCTTCTGCCGAAAAATCCGATATGGATCCGCTCTCCCGAGGGAGTATCATTCATTCCCATAGTGTTTCCTTTCCCCGGGGCCTATCTCCCGGTCACAGGCAGGATGCCGGACAGATCTCCGAAGAGATCCGGCATATCCTTTAAAAAGATCCGGCCCGAAAAGGCCAGGTGGGGCAGGGGGACAAAGGGGCAGGATGCGGGCACGATGGGCTGATAGAGGGGATCCGCGATCACGTACTCCCCGGCCCGGAAGGCCTTCTCCACTTCCTCTTCGCCTCTTGTCAGCATGTCTCCCTCTGCCATAAAGGCTTCGCAGTCCTCGGTGGGGCATACCAGCCTGACAGAGCAGTCCCTCTTCTTTTCCAGTACTGCGGCCAGGGATCCCATGGTGACGGGCTCTCCGATAAGGAGGACCTTCTCTCCTTCCTGCTGCTTTCCCCGCAGGTCCCTGCAGGGAAATCTGTCTTTCTTATCCTCCGCGGCCCTTTTCAGGTCACAAAGGACCTCCTGGCGGATCCCCTCTGCGGGAAGACCGAAGACCGAAGGGATACCGAAGGTCTCTTTCAGATAGACTGCCGCCCTCATGCCAAGGGAGGAGACCACCAGATTTACGTCTGCCTCAGGGGCCTTTAAAAGATCGTCCAGACCGTCCCCCATGGCCCAGCAGGATGTGACCTCCATGCCGGCTTCAGAAAGGATCCTCCGAATTGAACTGACGGAGGACGTTGCCGCAAAGTCCAGAGGGGTCATGCCAAGAACATTGACTCTGATCTTTCCGCCTTTGTTTTCCTCTTCTGTCCCTTTTCTTTCCTCCCTGTTCTTCTGATCCCTTTTCAGAAGCTTTTCCGCCAGCCTCTCCAGGGCCAGGCCCCCGCCCCGGACATAGTCGTGCATGCCGTTGGTGGGGATATAGAAGACGGGAAGGCCGGTATCCGCTTCCAGCACCCTGGCGATTCCTTCGAAGTCCGTCCCGTTCAGATAGGGGATGGGAGAGTTGGCCAGGGCAATGAAGCGGGGGTTTGTCTGCTCTGCCGCCACAGTGATGTCTTCGATCAGCTTGTCATCGTTTCCCATGACCGCGTCCAGGTCATTAAGGCCCGATATATAGATCAGGGAGTCCTGATCGTACCAGCGGATCTCGTCGTGGGTATTGTAGGTGGAGTTGCAGCCGGAAGGATCGTGCATGACCGTCATGCCGCCCAGCTCGTAAAGGGCGGAGCATGCTCCCGACAGATCTCCTGTATATACGGATATGATTCTGTAAGCCTGTCTCATATGCAGCTCTCGCACCCAAAGCCTTTCCGGGGCAGTACGTCCCTTGGATCTCCCGCATGGAGGAAGGCCTCCTCCATCATGGAGGAGAGGCGGATCAGGGCGTCGTACCCCCACATGCCGTTCATCTCCACCAGGTTGACGAAGTGGTCCGTTCCCGTAAGCCAGGCCGCCTTGGGCCCTATGGCCAGGGTCTCCGGCGCGTCTCCGTGCTTCAGGCGCAGGGATACGTGGATGGTGGAACATAAAAGCAGGTCCGGATACCGCTCCTGCAGGTCCAAAAAGACCTGCTCCTCTTCGGGAGAGACGGCGTCCAGGTAAACTCTTGTCACGTGGAAGCCCTTATCCAGGAGGAGCCCTGCCAGGCCCAGGGGCCTTGGAACGCCCAGGTAGTCGATGGCGAGGGGGGTGTCCCCGATAAGAGCAAGGGCTCTCTCAAGGGCCCTGTCGCATTCCTTCTCCCTCTCTTCAAAGTCCATGACCGGGATCCCCAGTCTGCCGCATAGGTCTTCTGTCTCCTGCCGGATCTCCTCATAGGAGACTGCGCAGGGCAGGTAGAGATAGTCTCCGCCCGTCCGCCTGGCCATCTTTTCCAGGCCGTAGAGGCCCGGGGCGCTCCTTGTGACGTAAAGGCCGGAGGAAGCAAGGCCTTTAAACTCCTCAAAGGTCTTACAGTCCGTGATCTGGCGGACCCTGATGCCCCAGCCTTCAAGGTGCCTGCAGAGGTCACTTTCCTTCTCCAGGGGAAAGTTGTCCAGAAGAAAACTCACTGCTCTTTCGTCCCTCGTTTCAGGCGCCTCAAGGGGATCCAGCATGGCCTTTCTCAGCTTCTGGTCCGGGGTCAGGCCCAGCTTCTGCATGATGGGATCCATCCAGCAGCGAAGAAAACATATATCGGGAAAGCGCTTTTCCAGTTCCCTGTAGACTCTTCCCGTATCGGTCCCTATGAAGTGGTGGAGACAGACTAAAAAGACCATGACCACCGGGGGCCTCTCCTCCAGCTTTTCGATGCAGCTGGAGACCCCATCTATGGTCACATCCTCCAGGTTGCCCTCATAGAGGTCCTTCTCCTCCAGGACCACATAGGAAAAGCGGTCCGAGGCATTCATTTCCGCCGCGGTCAGGACCACGCCCCGCATGCAGTTGTCGGCGCAGACATAGATCTGCCGGCTCTCCGGCATCCGCATCCCGATATGGACAATATTCCAGTTTTCGTGGACAGGGGGATTGAACTCCAGCCGCCCTTTAAAGGGGGCGGGATAGGCCGCCTGTCCTATGGGGACCTGATATCCCTCGCCTGCCTGTCTGTCTTTTCTGACCAGCATATATTAATCCTGCTTTCTGTCCCTGCAGCCTGTGCCGCCTGCGTTCAAAAAAGGTGATTCTGCTTAAGGATGGCTTCCGAAAGGGCCCGGATCTCTCCGGCTTCGGGGCTCTCCGGCGCATACTCCAGAAGAGTCTGCCCCTTTTCCTCCGCCTCCGGGATCAGAAGGCTCCTTCTGATATCTCCCAGGATCACCGTATCAAAGTCCTCTGCCAGCTCCTTTACCCTTACCTCCTCTCCGGATTCTCTTCTCCGGTTGAGGATCAGGCCGCCCAGATCCGCGTAGCCCCGCTTTTTAAAGTTATTTACGGCGGTGCAGATGTTGGCGGCGGCGTAGACGGACATGTTCTCTCCCGATGTGACCACGTAGACATGGTCGGCATAGCCCTGCCGCATAGGCATGGCAAAGCCCCCGCAGACCACGTCCCCCAGTACGTCGTAGAGGACGATATCCGGCCTGCACTCCTGATAGACGCCCATTTCCTCCAGCTTTTCCAGGGCCGTGATGATGCCTCTGCCGGCGCAGCCAAGTCCGGGAAGAGGGCCTCCCGCCTCGGCGCAGAAGATCCCCTCTCTTCCTTCCATGACCATGTCCGAAAGGCCGAAGGGTTCTTTTTTCCTGACCAGGTCCATGACGGAGGGAAGGGGCCTGCCTTCCCGCAGCAGAAGGGTGGAATCCGCCTTGGGGTCGCAGCCGATCTGCAGGACCCTGAAGCCCTTCTGTGCAAAGGCCATGGACAGGTTGGCGGCCACGGTGGATTTGCCGATGCCGCCCTTACCGTAGATCGCAAGTCTGATCATGCTCTTCCCCTCTCTCCGCTCTCCACGTGGGTGACCACGTTGGAGTAGGCGGCCTTGGCGCTGACCCCCTGCAGGCGGCCGATCCGGCCCGACAGGGCGGATATGGCCTCCTGGGGCGCGTCAATGGCCACCGAAATGATGCTGATCCCCTTTGCTCTGTAGGGAATGCCCATGCGGCCTATGATATAGGCGGAGTATTCATGGAGAAGGGCGTTGATCCTCTCCACCATCTCCGGATTTTCTATAATGATCGAAATCACAGCGACGCGTGTTTCCATTGATCCTCCCGGGCAGGTCTGTTCCTGCCGCATTTTTAACTAAGCTGCTGCCTTCCCCTTTTTCCCGGGATCAGCAGATCCTGGGCAGGAGCTCGTTGCCGGGCTGGGGCAGAAGGGTCTGGGACCCGATCTCCGTGGTCATGACCACCCGGCCCTGGTTCTCAGCGGTGACTCTGCCGATGACGGCGGCTCCCTCTGCGGAAGGCACCTTCCGCAGGGCCTCCAGTACGGCCTGCGCGTCCCCTTCGGGGACGGCCATGACCATGCGGCCCTCACAGGCAAGGTAGAGGGGCTCCAGGCCCAGCATGCCGCAGACCCCTCTGACCTCGGGCTCTACGGGGATCTTTTCCGCTTCCAGGCGGATCCCCACGCCTGACTGGTCCGCGATCTCATAAAGGACTGTGCCAACGCCGCCTCTGGTGGCGTCCCGGATCACGTGGACGTGGTCCGAAGCTCCAAGGGCTGCCGATACGGCATCCCAGAGGGGGGCGCAGTCGCTGGTCACGTCCGCTTCAATGCCGTATTCGTCTCTGGCAAGAAGGATGGTGCAGCCGTGCCTTCCCACGTCTCCTGTGACCAGGATGACGTCTCCGGGCTCTGCCAGGGCCCCGCCGGTCTTTACCCCTTCTTCAATGACCCCCACGCCGGTGGTGGTGATAAAGACGCCGTCCACCTGGCCCTTTCCGGCCACCTTGGTATCGCCGGCCACCAGCTTTACTCCTGCCTTTGCGGCGGTATCCGCCATGGATTTGGCGATCCTGCGAAGATCTTCCATGGGGAAGCCTTCCTCAATGACGAAGGCGCAGGTCATATACAGGGGCCTTGCGCCCATGCAGGAGAGGTCGTTGACCGTCCCGCAGATGGAGAGCTTTCCTATGTTCCCTCCCGGGAAAAAGGCGGGAGAGACGATAAAGCCGTCGGTGCTCATGGCCAGCTTCCCGGCCGGGACGTCCAGTACGGCTGCGTCGTCCGCCGTAAAGTAGGGATTGGAAAAATAAGCCTTGAATACTTTGTCGATCAGTTCGGAGGTCTGTTTTCCTCCGGCCCCGTGGGCCAGGGCTACGGTTTCTGTAAGCATATGTATCTGTACCTCTCTGTTCTCAGTGTCTTAAATGATCCCGCCGTAAAGATAGAAGGCGGAGCAGGCCCCCTCGCCGGAGACCATGCAGGCCCCCACGGGATGCTCCGGCGTGCAGCCCTTTCCGAAGACTCTGCAGTCGGAAGGGGAGCATTTGCCCTGGAGCACGTCGCCGCAGCGGCAGGCAGGGTTCTCCCTGCTCTCTATGCCCTTTATGTCAAACTTTACCCTGGCGTCATAGTCTCCCCACTGGGGGCGGAGCTTTACGCCGGAATCCTTCAGGACTCCTATGCCCCTCCATCTGGCGTCGCAGGGCTCCATCATCTCCGCCACCAGCTTCTGGGCGGCGGGAGATCCTTTTTCTGTGACGACTCTGGGATAGCAGTTGACAAAGAAGGGCTCTCCCTTCTGGGCTTTGGCCACCCCTACGGCCAGGGCGGTCAGGATCTCCTTTCCTGTAAAGCCGGCCACCACGCCGGATACCCCTTTGTCCAGCATGTCCAGGCAGTCCTTTGTGCCTGTGATGGCGTGGACATGGCCGGGATAGAGATAAAAGTCCGCCGCGTCCTTCATGGCCTCGTAGGCGGAGGGCATGGTCTTGTTGGCGGTCAGGATGGTAAAGTTCTGAAGGCCTTCCTGCTTTGCCTTCTGCACCGCCAGGCAGGAGGAGGGAGTGGTGGTCTCAAAGCCCACCGACAGGAAGCATACCTGGGTATCCGGGTGCCCTGCGGCATAGTCTACGGCGTCCATGGGGGAATAGACCACCTTTACCGCGGCTCCCCGGGCCCTTGCCCCTGCCAGGCTCATTTTTGTTCCAGGCACCCTGACCAGGTCGCCGAAGGTGCAGATGGTCACGCCCTTTTCCAGTGCCAGATAGACAGCCTCGTCGATAAAGTCCACCGGCGTTACGCATACGGGGCAGCCGGGGCCGGAGATCAGCTGGATATCCGGGGAAAGAAGGCCCCGGATGCCCAGGCGGAAGATCTCGTGGGTATGGGTCCCGCAGACCTCCATGATGCGGATCTTTTTCCCGCGGTAGTCCTGCAGGATCTCTCTGGCGCTTTTTGTCTGTTTTTCCATAATTCTCTGTCCTTTACATATCCGTTCTGCAAAGCTGCCGGCCTTAAATCTCGATCATCAGCTGGTCCATCAGCTGCTCTGTCTCGTGGCTGTCCTCGTCCGTGATCCTGGCAATGGCCGCGCCGGCATGGACCATGACATAGTCGCCGGGCTCCAGGTCCTCCAGGAGGGCCGCTGAAACTCTTCTCTTTGCTCCGGAGGCGTCCACCAGAGCGGTGCCGTCCTCATCTATGCCGACGATTCTTGCGGGTAATCCTACGCACATATCTTTTCCTTTCTGCCGCAGGGTCTGCGGCCATGGCTTTTCATATAAAAATGTATTTCGTTTATTTCAGGTCCAGAAGTCCTTTTGACTTCCTGTAGAGCCCCGCTGCCGCCTGGCCCAGGGCTATGCCTCCGTCGTTGGGCGGCACCAGGCTGTGGATCAGGACTTTAAAGCCTTCCTTCTCCAGTCCCTCCTGCACCATTCCCAGAAGGAGGGTGTTCTGGAAGACGCCCCCACTGAGAGCGCAGGTCATAAGTCCTGTCCTTTCCCGGATCCTGATGCAGGCCCTTATGATCATATCTGCCAGGTGCCTGTGGAAGATCCATGCAAGCCTTCCCGGATCCTCTCCCTTCAGTCTCCTTTCCAGGAGATCCCCAAAGAGAAGGTCCGTCTGCAGGACAAGCCCCCCCTCTTCCTCAGAGGGACTGAGCCAGTCAGGGGAAGAAATGCAGGCGCCCTGGTGGTACCCGGACATATCCTGATCTGTTTCCGGCTCTTTCACATACTTTTCGGCCGCGAACTGCAGGGCCGTTGCCGCTTCTCCCTCGAAGGTGGAGGCTTTCCGGATGCCCAGCAGGGCTGCTGCGCCGTCAAAGAGCCTGCCTGCACTGGTGGAGACCACGCTGTTGAGTTTTTTATCCGCCATCATGAGCTGGACCCTGGCTGTCCTGTCATCGCACAGATCCAGGTCCCTTATGATCCCAAGGGCCCTGTCCCTGATCAGGCTGTAGATCATGGATGCGGCGATCCGCCAGCCCTCTCTGGAGGAAGCGTCTCCTCCCACCTGCAGGAAGGGCCTGATGTGGGCCGCTCTCTCAAAGCCTTCAAAGTCCGCCGTCAGGATCTCTCCTCCCCAGATGGTCCCGTCACTGCCGTAGCCGGTGCCGTCGAAGGCGACCCCAATGACCCTGCCCGCAAAATCGTTCTCTGCCAGGCAGGAGGCTATGTGGGCGTAGTGGTGCTGGATCTCCAGGACCGGAAGGCCGTACTCCCTGGCCAGGAGCGAGGAATTGTAGCGGGGATGGAGGTCGCAGACCACCAGCTCCGGCTCTGTCTCCAGCAGGGTCTCCATCCGCCCCACGGTCTCACGCAGAGCTTCCACGGACCGCAGGTCCTCCAGGTCTCCGATGTAGGAAGACGGATAAAAAAGTCCGCCCGTCCCTATGCAGAAGGTGTTCTTGAGCTCTCCTCCCATGGCAAGGACGCATCCCTTCATCTCCTCCGACATCATGTAGGGGAGGGGGGCGTAGCCGCGGGATCTGCGGATCATGTAGGGAGTATCCCTGTAAAAGTCCATGACCGAATCGTCGCACCGGATCCGGATCATCCGGTCGTGGGAAAGGATGCAGTCGCAAAGATGGCCCAGCTCTCTCAGGGCTTCCTCGTCGTCCCTGCAGATGGGAGCTCCGGATATATTGCCGCTGGTCATGACCAGGGTATCGGGCATGATAAGGCCGTCGTCATAGTCAAATAAAAGGAGCTGGACCGGGGCGTAGGGGAGCATGACCCCTACCTTGGGATTGCCCGGGGCTATGGCACTGCAGAGCTTTCCGCCTGCCTTCCTCTCCAGCAGGAGGATGGGCTTCTGGTGGCCCGTCAGGATCTCCTCCTGGGCAGGGCTGAAAGTGCACTCTCTTTTTACCGTCTCCAGGTCCCGCATCATGA
>DETN01000095.1:0-5516 GCA_002362155.1 Lachnospiraceae bacterium UBA3287
CTGCTTATATTCTTTAAGTTCCATCTTTCTGCCTGTTGAGATCCCTGCCGGTAAATCAGGATTCCTTCATAGCCACGGAAACGATATATTCCATGTCGGAAGAAGTGGGAACGCCCGGGTCGGAAATGGAAGCCTCCGTCTTCAGGCCCCGTTCCTCTGCACCCATGACAAAATGGCAGAGAGCGATGCCTACGTCGATCTTCTGAAGGTCTCCTGTGGATTCGTTCTGATAGCCCCTGTCCTTCTTCTCATAGAAATGGTAGAGCCCGTCTTTATACAGTATGCGCCAGGGCTGTTTGTTGACCGCCGAAGGGGCCCAGCGCACCATCTCGATCAGGTCCTCTGTTTTTTCCTTTTCGGGGCCTTTCAGAGGCGTGGAAAAGTTTCCCTCAAAGAAAAGTTTATCGGCAGCCATACGGCTGTCGGCGCCGATGGCCTTTCTCATCACAGTTTCCTGAAGCGAACGCTTTCCGGAAGGATACCCAAGAGGACTGATGCAGGGCATCATAAAATCCTTTTTAAGTCCTGCAGCCTTTTCAAAGGCAGACCTTTTCATGGTGCCACCGATCCAGGTGGTACCGATCCCCAGGGACCAGGCATAGAGGACCAGCTTCTCAAAGGCAAAGCCGAAAGCTACGTCCGCATAGGGCTTTTTAGCCACTTTTCCGCAGACAAAGTACTTTTCTCCGGACAGGACGGGACTGGACAGACCATACATTCCGGCATCCAGGAAAACAAATTCCACCGGTATGCCGAATGGATTCTCAATTTCCGAAGCATACATGCGAAGCTTGTCGAGGTCCTTTCGCTGAAGTTCTCTGCCGTCAAAGCTGCGCACGCTTTTCCTTGTTCTGATCAGTTCTGATAATGATCCCATCTTTTTTTTCGTCCTGTTCTTTCTCCGGTCATCTTCCGCCGGTATTCCTATTTAATAAAAACATGAGGGCCTCTTCATAATCAATATGCAAATCGACCAATACTGTTACCCGCCTTTATGCACACTGATGGAAGGATCCGCAAAGCCGCACTAAAATGCAGTCCTGCATCCAACAGATATCCGGCATGCCCTTTTTTGCCTGTATCAGGCATCAGAAACTGCAGATATAAACCACCGGTTTAGGGAAGGGGCAGCTTCTGTATGCTGCCATTATGGTCAGGCAGACACACGGACAGCCAAACTTTTAATAAGGAGGAGGTAATTATGAACCACATCAGAATTGATACTTTCCGGGGCGAATACTTTTTTCTCAGCAGCTTCTATCCCGCCCAGGTGGCCTGTGACGGCCTGACCTGCCAGAACAATGAAGCAGCCTTCCAGGCACAGAAGGTCCTGGATCCGGAGGCAAAAAATGCCTTCACCGCGCTTGGTCCGAAGGAGGCAAAACACAGAGGCAGACAGGTGCCTTTAAGACCCGACTGGGAAAAGGTAAAGAACGGCATCATGGAAGAGATCGTCAGGGCCAAGTTCCTGCAGAACGGGGACCTGAAGGAAAAGCTCCTGTCCACCGGGGACGCTCTGCTGATCGAAGGCAATACCTGGAACGACCGCTGCTGGGGCATGGACAAAAGGAGCCGCATCGGAAAAAACTATCTGGGACAGATCCTGATGAAGGTCCGTTCGGAGCTCCGAAACAGTACTTCAGAAAACGGAAATCCGCCGGAAGATCCCGCTTCGTAAATTCACTGTCTTTACTGCCTGGGACCTCCGGACACAGAAAGACCCCGGCAAAGCCCTGAACATATCTTTCAGGCTCTTCCGGGGTCTTCATCTGATGCCGGCAGTGGGACTCGAACCCACACTCCATCACTGAAAACAGATTTTGAGTCTGTCGCGTCTGCCAATTCCGCCATGCCGGCAGGCCGCAGTCCCTTGTGACTGCTTAAGTATCTTAACACATGGCCATTTCTTCTTCAAGCGCAAAAAAAGAATCTGGCGCTCCTGTACTGACTGAGTAACTGACTGCAGTAATTCCAGCTTTAGTACTTCACTGGTCAGGAAAATGACAGATCTTTCCGCTCCGTATCTCCCTTCGCCCATTCCTCCAGCTTCCCGTCACTGATGAGGGGAAGTTCATGCAGCCATGCCTTGGCTTCATTTTCAAAGGGGCCGTGTCTTTCGGTCATTTCCCTGCAGAAGTCTTCGATTTCTTTTCTTGTGACCCCCTTTTTGAGGCCGCACTGCCAGGTCCGGTAGCTGTAGGCGTCGCACTCTCCGGCAGGCCAGGCAAAGCCGGTCAGCCTGCAGAAGGCAAATCTGCCTATGCTCTCCCTCCGATTCCCGAAAGCCGCCTTTTTCAGGACCTCACTGCTGCTCTCCCGCATGACCTGTTCAAGGAGGACATAATAAGTCCTGTACAGCTGATCCTCTGGGTCATCGATATTGACTGCCGCCGGGGGAAGCTCTTCCACGCCGTACCTTCTCATGATCTTTTCCCGTTTGGACTCACCGACCATAGAAAGAAGCCATCCGATCAGCTCCCGGTCCTTTTCCCTGTCCAGACCCAGAAGATCCCCTCCCGATATGACCCCTTCTTTCAGCCTTCCAAAGTTCCCGTCTCTGAAAACAAGTACGCCCATAGTCTTTTATCCTGAAAGGCAGGGCGGCACCTTGGCGCCGTCCTGCCATATCTGTGTACGGTTTATATGTATCCTGCGCCTGCTCCCGTCAAAGCACTTGCGGAAGCAGATCTTATACGCATTGTCTTTTCTCAGCCGTCGAAGCGGATCCTGTCATAATAGGGCGTGCAGTCGAAGGTGGCGAAATAATCTCTTTCGGTCTCCGCCCTGCGGATCAGCTTCACCGAACCGTCTTCCTGGAGCAGGAGCTCCGCGCTGCGCAGGCGCCCGTTGTAGTTATAGCCCATGGAGAAGCCGTGGGCTCCCGTATCATGGATAAAGAGGATGTCCCCCTTGTCGATCCTGGGCAGCATGCGGTTGATGGCGAACTTGTCGTTATTCTCGCAAAGGGATCCGACGATGTCATAGCGGTGGTCGCATTCCTCATTTTCCTTGCCCAGTACGGTGATGTGGTGGTAGGCCCCGTACATGGCAGGTCTCATAAGATTGGCCGCACAGGCGTCCACGCCGATATATTCCTTATAGATATGCTTCTCATGGATGGCCGTGGTAATAAGGGCACCGTAAGGCGCCAGCATAAAACGGCCCATCTCGGTATAGATGGCCACATCGCCCATGCCTGCGGGCACCAGGATCCTGTCAAACTCTTCCTTAACGCCTCTGCCGATGGCATAGATGTCATTGGGCTCGGCATCGGGGGTATATGGGATGCCTACGCCGCCGGAAAGGTTGATGAAGGAGAAGTGAATGCCCAGTTCCTTTTTGATATCCGCTGCCAGGGTAAAGAGCTGGCCTGCCAGTCTGGGATAGTACTCATTGGTCACGGTATTGCTGGCCAGGAAAGCATGCATGCCGAAATGCTTTACCCCCTTGTCCCTGAGGATCCTGTAGGCCTCGGCCAGCTGTTCCTTGGTCATGCCGTACTTGGAATCGCCGGGGTTGTCCATGATGCCGTTGGACAGGGTAAAGAAGCCGCCGGGATTGA
Organism: Lachnospiraceae bacterium UBA3287; assembly: GCA_002362155.1. Classification (GTDB taxonomy): domain Bacteria; phylum Bacillota; class Clostridia; order Lachnospirales; family Lachnospiraceae; genus CAG-791. Next base: position 3,563 of record DETN01000095.1, read on the forward strand.
ACCTGCAGCACATGGTCTCAGGGAACTCTCCCAGGATATTTTCCAGAAATTCGATATGGGTAAAGTCATCCAGGTTGATGATGGCACCCAGCTTAGCCGCCAGGGCATACTCCTCGGCAGGGGTCTCGTTGGAGGAAAACATGATGTGCTCTCCGGAAGCGCCCACCGCATCGGCCAGCAGCAGTTCCGTCTTGGAGGAGCAGTCGAAGCCGAAATCGTAGTCACGGAAGATGTCCATGATGTAGGGGTTGGGGGTGGCCTTGACAGCGAAATACTCGCGGAAGCCCTTGTTCCAGGCAAAAGCCTCCTTTACGGCTCTGGCATTTGCCCTGATTCCCTTTTCATCGTAAAGGTGGAAGGGAGTGGGATAGGTCTTTTTGATCTCTGCTGCCTGTTCCAGGGTCACATAAGGGATTTTTTTCATTCTTGTTACCTTTTCTTTCTTTATAACTATCTTTGCGTCCGCGGGAAGGTCTTACCCCCGGACGTTTTCGATCTGCCAGTCGATGGGCTTTTCGCCGTGCGCCTCCAGGAAGGCGTTGCACTGACTGAAGTGTCTGCATCCGAAGAAGCCCCGGTAGGCAGAAAGAGGACTGGGATGAGGGGCCGTCAGGACCAGGTGCCTGGGATTGTCCAGCATCTGGCGCTTGGCCTGAGCGGGCGCACCCCAGAGCATGTATACCACGGGCCGGTTCTGGCTGTTGACGGCCCGGATGATGGCATCCGTGAACTGTTCCCAGCCATGGCCCCTGTGGGACCCTGCCTGATGGGCCCTGACGGTCAGGACCGTATTCAGGAGGAGGACGCCCTGGTCCGCCCACTTGGTCAGACAGCCGTTGTCGGGCATCCTGCAGCCCAGATCGTCATGGAGCTCCCTGTAGATGTTGACCAGAGAGGGAGGAATGTCCACATCGGGCCTTACGGAAAAACAGAGTCCGTGGGCCTGCCCGTCTCCGTGATAGGGATCCTGTCCCAGGATGACCACCTTGACTTTGCTTAAGGGGGTCAGATGCAGGGCGTTGAAGAGATCCTGGGCCGGCGGAAAGATCTGCCTGGTCTGATATTCTGTCTGTACGAATCTGAACAGATCTTTGTAGTAGGGTTTGCTGAATTCCGGAGACAGGACCGGAAGCCAGTCATTGGATATTGCTGCCATGATGCACCTCTGTTATTTCTCCGCGCATGCCTTCAGTGCAGCCTTGAGATAGGTCCATGTGGCAGCAGTGGAAGCGATGTGCAGCTTTTCCTGGGGCGTATGGATCCCGTACATTCTGGGACCGATGGATACACAGTCAAGACCGGGCAGTTTATCGGACAGAAGGCCGCATTCCAGACCGCCGTGGGTCACGGAAACGACGGGCTCCTTACCGGTGCTTTCCTTATAGAGAGCCACCAGCATGTCGCGGAAATCGGATGTCTGCCTGTACTCCCATGCGGGATAGGAACCCTTTACGTCCACCCTGCCGTCGAACTGGGCGGCGATGCACTTCAGCTTGTCGTTCATCATCTCTCTCTGGGAGTTGAGCGCGGACCTGACCAGGAAGGTGGCTTCGATGCCGTCCGCCGCAGTCTTCAGGATGCCCATGTTGAGAGATGTCTGAGGCATGCGGTCAAAGCCGGGCATATATTCGATCAGGCCGTCCGGGACAGACATAAGGAAGCGGATGATCCTGCGGGTATCCTTCTTGATAAAAGCCGTTTTCGGCTCTTTGGGATCCACTTCAGGCCATGCGCAGGAAATGGCAAGGCCGGGATCGGTGACCTGATATTCTGCATGGATGGCGTCGTGGAGGGCCTTTACGGCCTTCTTCATATCCTTCTTGTCCACATCTCCGGTGAAAAGCAGGGAAGCGCAGGCTTCTCTGGGGATGGCGTTGTCCTTGGTTCCGCCGTCCACCCGGATCAGTCTGAAGGGGCTCTCCTGATACAGGCTGTAAAGGATCCTGCCCATAAT
>DETN01000095.1:5589-12459 GCA_002362155.1 Lachnospiraceae bacterium UBA3287
AGAAGTCCCGATACCTTCAGATCCAGTACCTGGCCCTTGCGCTCGTTGCGCTTGCAGTGCAGGGTCAGGACCTGATGGGTTCCGCCGGCGCAGCCCGCGGTAAAGATCCCGTCCATTTCTGAATCCAGGTTCAGCATACGTCTGCCGGTAATAAGAGATCCGTCCAGCGCCTCTGCTCCCAGCATGCCTACTTCTTCATCCACAGTAAAGATACATTCCAGTGCAGGATGCACGATGGCAGGATCGTCCAGAACTGCCAGCATGAAGGCTACCGCAATGCCGTCGTCACCGCCCAGGGTGGTCCCGTCGGCAGTCAGCCACTCTCCGTCCCTCATAAGGGTGATGGGCTCGCTGTCCATGTTCAGTTCTACGCCCGGGTCCTTTTCGCATACCATATCCATATGGCCCTGGAGGACAAGGGCAGGCGCCTCTTCAAAGCCGGGGGTCGCATCCGCATAGATGACAACGTTGCCGGCCTGGTCCTGCACATACCGGTATCCGTGATCTTTTGCAAAGGAAACGAGATAATCGCTGATGGCCTGCGTATGGAAGGATCCGTGGGGAATGGCGGAAATTTCTCTGAAAAAGCGGAATACTTCGGCAGGCTCCAGAGAGGATACGTCGTAAGGGTCTCCTTCCATTTCATGGACTTCTTCCGCGCTCATCATGGTCCCTGCAGGCTCAGCCTCCGCAGGTGCTTCCGGAACGGGAACTTCTTCTTCCTTCTTTTCTTCCGCAGGTGCCTCTGCCGCAGGCTCTTCTGCTGCTGCAGGCTCTGCCTCGATAACAGGCTCTTCCTCCACCGCGGCACATTCTTCTGCGCAGACTCCTTCTTCCCCTTCTTCGACAGCCATCTCTTCAGCAGGGGCGGAATCTTCTTCATCTGCAGGTTCTTTAAAAGCCGCTTCTTCTATGGCAGCTTCTTCTGCCTCTGCCGATTCTTCAGCGGCCGTTTCTTCTGCCTTCACAGCTTCTTCTGTCACTACTTCTTCTGCATCAGCAGCTTCTTCCGTACGGGCTTTAATGACAGGGAAGCCTTCCTCGTCGTAATCCACTTTGATCTTTTTGAAAATCTTGCTTAAGATAGACATTTCTGCACTCTCCTTCAATTGTTGTTTTGCAGTCCGGCAGCCTTGTCTTACATTCTGACCGGGATTCCTTTTTCCTTCAGATATTCCTTGACTTCCATAATCTCCAGTTCCTTGTAATGGAAAAGGGAAGCCGCCAGGGCAGCGTCCGCTCCGCCGGCGGTCAGGGCTTCATAGAAGTGTTCCTTCGTGCCTGCGCCGCCGGAGGCGATGACAGGAATGGAAACGGCATCCGCTATGGTCCTGGTCAGCTCCAGGTCATATCCCGCCTTGGTCCCGTCTCCGTCCATGCTGGTCAGGAGGATCTCTCCGGCTCCCAGCTTCTGACAGCGCTCTGCCCATTCTACGGCGTCGATCCCTGTATCGATCCTGCCGCCGGACCTGAAGATGTTCCAGCCGCTGCCGTCCTCTCTGCGCCTTGCATCGATGGCCACCACGATACACTGGCTGCCAAAGCGCATGGCGCCTTCCGAAATCAGCTCAGGCCGGAGGATGGCCGCGGAATTGACCGAGACCTTGTCTGCGCCTTCCCGCAGTATGGCCTTCATGTCCTCGGTAGTCCGGATCCCGCCTCCTACGGTAAAGGGGATAAAGACCCGCTCAGCCACTCTTCTGACCATGTCCGCCACGGTATTTCTGGCATCGGAGGTTGCCGTGATATCCAGAAAGACCAGTTCGTCGGCACCGGCCCTGGAATAGGCTTCGCCGCATTCCACAGGGTCTCCGGCATCCCGCAGCTGTACGAAATTGATGCCTTTTACGACTCTGCCATTGTTGACATCCAGGCAGGGGATGATTCTCTTAGTCAGCATATTTTTCTCCCCTCCTTACAGCCTTACAAAGTTCCTGAGGATCTGCATGCCCACCCGCTCGCTCTTTTCGGGATGGAACTGACAGGCAAAGACATTGTCCTTTTCCACGGAAGCGTCAATAGTCACGCCGTACTGCGTCTGAGCCGCCACAATATCCCGGTCATCCGCATGCAGGTAGTAGGAGTGCACGAAATATACATAGGAGCCTTCCGGCACGTCTTCGAAAAGCCTGCCCTTTTTGGGGTAGGTCAGATCGTTCCAGCCGATCTGGGGGACCTTGCGGCCTTCTCCTTCGGGGATCCGGATGATGCGGCCGGGAAGGATCCCGAGGCCCCTGGCGCCCGGGCTTTCTTCGCTCTCCTCAAAAAGGAGCTGCAGGCCCAGGCAGATGCCAAGGAAGGGGGTTCCCCTGTCCGTAACGGAATGGATCACATCCTCCAGATCATAGTCCCGGATCCTGTCCATGGCGTCGCCGAAAGCGCCAACGCCCGGCAGAATCACCTTATCCGCCTTCCAGATCCGGTCCCTGTCCCTTGTCAGGACAGCCTCCTGTCCAAGGAACTTCAGGGCATTTTCAACACTTTTTATATTGCCGGCTTCATAATCGATCAGAGCTATCATAAAGCTTTACACCTTTCATTTACATCATTAAAGCGTAGTATAGCAATTTTGGAAATCCACTTCAACATTTTGACAGGATTTCCCTTTCCTTCCCTGCCATATAGAACCGGAGCCGAAAAACTTGCTCCTGATTCCGCAGGCATGCCGGAGAAGAAGGCTGTCATGCAAAAGGCCGTAACGGATCCGGTTTGTCAGGACCAGACCCGATACGGCCCTTTACGGTCAGAAATCTGTCCGGAATCTCTATTTTCTTTTTTACAGATCCGAAAGTCTTTCCAGAATCGTCACCAGCTGGTCCATTACCAGCTCATAGCCTTCCACGTGCATGTGGACGCCGTCAAGGGTCAGTTCCTTCCTGAGGTTCCCCTTCTCATCCGTAAGGGGCCCGTTAAGATCCAGGTAAACTGCCTTGTACTTTTCCGAAAGCTCCCTGACAGCCTCATTGGCCCTTTTGATCCTTTCATTCGTGCGGCAGGCAAAAGCAGCTCTGGTATGGGGATCCGGGGCCGCCTCCAGGTTGGAGGGATAAAAGGCCATTAAGAAGATCTTTACTTTGGGAAGCTTTTCCAGAATGCGCATCAGGATGCTTTCATATCTGTCCATAAATTCGGAAAGCACAAAGTCTTCTCCGTTCATGTCGTTCGTCCCGATATTCAGAAAGAGTGCCCCCGGCTCCAGGTCCAGGATGCAGGGCTCCAGATTTTCCAGAAGCTCCCATGTAGTAAAGCCTCCCACGCCCCTGTTGTAAATGGTATAGGGAAGCTCTCTGCCTAAAAGCATCTCATAGACAGGGAACTGTTCCATCAGGCTGGACCCGGCAAAAACAATCTGTCCCTTCCTGGCTTTCCGGTTCAGTTCCCGGAACCTTTCAACCTTCCCTTCCTTTTCCCGCCTGCTCATTTCTCTGATCATCATGAAGATCATTTCCTGCTTTTCTTTCTCTGTCATATGCGCCTTCCTCTCTGATCTGCTTTTTGGGGCTTCCATTTTCTTTTTTATATAACAGTCTCTGCAGCTCTTTTCGTACTTCCGGCGTCCCGCATCATTCCACCGGGACATAGACACCGATATAGCGTCTGAACTGGCCCTGGTCCAGGGTCTTGGCAAGCAGGATCCCGTAAACATTGCCGCAGATCCTGTATCCCTGTTTTTTCACATAGCTGAGGACAGGCTTTAGAAGGTCCACCGTAAAGGTCCCTTCCTCCCCGGCATAGACTACCGTATAGACCGCCTTTCTGGCAGAAATGACAGGAAAGTCCTCTCCACGGGTATCTTCCAGGGCATCGAGAAAATCACACCGCATACACAGGAGCCAGTCATATTCGTCCACCGGCGTCTCTCCCGAAGTGCTGCTCAGAGGAAAGGAAGCCATTCTTTCCACGAAAGAAAAATACCTGTCAAAGTACTTCTTCAGCTTTGAATCCTCGTTGACCGTAAAATCTTTTTTCCCTGAATAGCGCAGATAATAACCGCTGGGATACTCCCCGATCCGATACTTTCCCAATGCCCCCGGGACCTCCTCCAGCAGCTCCTGCATGATTCGGTTCCTCTTTTCCAGCAGGCTGTAATACAGGACTTTTCTTCGGTAATAGTCCCCCATCTGAAAGAGGCGTTCCTTATAGTCCTCCAGACTGTCACTGTAAAAGATCTGCCGGCGGACAGACTGATCCGCAGCGGCAATGACTTCTTCCTGGCCCCCAATCCCCTGCCCGAAAGCATCGTGGACGATCAAGAAAGCGCCACTTCCGTGCCGGCTATGCGGAAGGCCTGTAAAAACATTCTCTATACCACGGTCAACAGCAGGGCCTATGCAGGAGAAGTAAACGGAGGCCTCCCGGCATGGGAAATGAAGCTCCGTGTGATCTCCGGCATCATCCTGGCTCTGGCAGCAGTCTGTGAGATCCTTCTTGTCCGCAGCTACAGAAAGAAAAAGTAAACCATCTGATCAAAGACGGCTTTCTCCTCCTTCCGGGTTCCCTCCCGTTTTCCACCCAAATGACCCGGAAGGAACTGACTCTTAAGAAAAGCCCAGGAAACCGGTCCGGTTTTCTGGGCTTTTCCCATGTCTCTTTAGTAGGCTTGCTTATGCACTTCATGTCCTGTTTTTTTCAGCATTGATTCGGTCAGCCTGACTTAAGGGCGGATCCCGCAGCATTTGAACGGTACATTTTCACTGTTTTTTCAGGTACTCTTCCCAGTATTCACAGACCGCCGTCTTCTTTGCGTTCTGCGTCCCGGTCCTCCCGTATACTTCCGCGATCTCATCAAAGGAAGCCGCTGAGAGGTCCACCGGTACGATATGCAGATCGAACAGGCTCCATCTGCTGTGATTGTGGTAGAGATCCTCATAAGCATAGGCATTGGCCTTGTAGCACCAGGACGAGAAGGACCATCCCTGCTCATCGAACCACTCGAAGCTGTCCTCCCAGTCGCTCTCTTTCCCGAAAGCGTTCCACTCCCCTACGTACACCGGCGTATGATAGCCCATCAGATTGTGGAGGCCCCGGTAGAGATTCAGACAGGTCTTCTGTGAGAATATGGACAGGTTGTAGATATGATACTCCATGCAGATATTGTCCCAGTCATAGCTGTCGAGCCTTGCCCCGTTTACGGGAAAGGAAAAGCATTCGATCAGGATCAGATGGTTTTGATCCTCTTCTCTTACGGCTTTGTAAAGCCTGTCGTAGAAATCAAAATTCACCTTCCCGCCGAATTTCCCCGGCGCCCTCCTGGGTTCGTTTAAAAGATCATAGGCCGCCACGGTCTTGTTGTCCCTGTAGTGCTCTGCAATTTTCTTCCACAGGGAAACCGTACTGTCTTCATTTTTCTCATTCCCGTAGAGGTCATACCGGGCGTCGTCCCCGGAGTGAATATCCTGATTCTGCGATCCCACTGCACCGTGAAGATCGATCACGGCGTACAGACCGTATCTTTCACACATGTCCACAGCCCAGTCAAGCCTGTCAAAGGCATCCTCGCGCAGGACATATCCGTCTTCTGTCAGGTTGTAGCAGGTAAAAGGAATACGGACCGTATTCATCCCCAGCTCAGAGATGATCCGGAAGTCCTCCTCCTGAATATACTGATCCAGATACAGATCCTTCAGTTCCCTGATCTGCTCATCCGTCAGATTGGGATTGTCCTTCATGGCCGCATCGGCCCGCACCTGGGTATAGATTCCGGTATCGTAGTCTCCCACGCTGCTGACCCCCATCCAGAATTCCTGAATGAACCAGTTGCCGAGATTCACGCCCTTAAGCTGCAGCAATCTGCCGTCTCCGTCGTAAAGGTTTGTCCCACATGCCTGCACAAAACCGTTTCCGCTGTCTATGGAATCCGGCCTGTCAGGGCCGGGATCCTTATGCATCAGGTACAGGAAAAAGGCGCCGGCTCCCAGGATGACAATGAGTAGTGTTATAAATATCCGGCTGAATACTCTGACTGCTTTCTTCATTTATATCTCCATATAGGGAAGAGGTTTCTTCAGCGGCATGATGATTTTCATTATCTGGTCCGGAAGCCCGCGTCATGCTCCACCAGAGGAATTGTTTTACACCGCATGTTTTCGATCCTTACATAAGAGCCCCGCTCAATGGCAATGATGACCTGATCGATACATTCTTCCTTCCCCTGGATCTCCATGGTAACGCTGCCGTCCGGATTGTTCCTGACCCAGCCTGTACAGTCATACAGATTTGCGGCCTGGCGGGCCCTCCAGCGAAAGCCCACGCCCTGGACCCAGCCGTAGAAATCGATATGCTTGCGGACAAGTTCGGATGAATTCATATCCTCTTCCTTTCTTCAGGACGCTTAAAGCTGAATGTATTCGCCGTCCATGATGTCGTCCTCCCCGGACTGATCCAGGAAGTCTCCTTCTTCGATCTCCGGCTTGCTGATCCCGGTATCCAGTTCGAACCAGAACATGACTCCGTCGTTATAGTTGACGACGCCGTACTGCTGATGGAGCAGGTTCATGATGGCCCTGACTATGGACAGCCCCACGCCGGAGCCCCCGTATTCCCTGGTCCTGGCCTTATCCACCTTATAGAACTTCTCCCAGAGATGGGGCAGGGCCTCTGCCGGGATGGGCTTTCCGGTATTGAAGACACAGATCCGTACGCATTTTTCCTTCTGCTCGAAGCGGATATCAATGACCTTATCCCCTTCCACGTGATGGAGGGCATTGGAATAGTAGTTCTGGAAGACCTCCTCCACCAGGAACTCGTCCGCCCAGACCTTGATGGGGCCCGATTTCTGCACGCTTAAGCGGATCCCCTGCTGTTCGGCCAGCAGTCTGGCGCTGGAAATATAATTGTTAACCAGTTCCACCACGTCGAAGTGATCCATGC
>DETN01000081.1:0-5202 GCA_002362155.1 Lachnospiraceae bacterium UBA3287
AGCGGAGGGGATCCGACATCTTTTCATCGTTGTGTCCGAACTGGATAAAGACGAAGTCTCCGGGCTTGGTATAGGCGTCCGCCTGGGCCAGGCGGCCCTGGTCGATAAAGGACTTGGTGGAGCGCCCGTTAATGGCAAAGCTCCTGACGAAAACGTCGTCCTTCAGATACAGGAGCAGTCCCTGGGAAAGGCCTGTCTGGGGCCATGTGGCGATATGGTTGTAGGTTACGGTAGAATCTCCGAGATAAATGATCCGGTCCATAGATTTCTGTATCCTCCGTCTGTTTTCTTCAGGCTAAAAGAATGGGCAGGAAGGCCTGCGCTTTCCTGCCCATTGAGATTAAATTGATTCAGGCTGTCGGCCCCGGAAAGGAATTATTCCTTGACGGCACCGGCGTTGACGCCTGTTACGAAGTACTTCTGCAGGAACGGATATGCTACCATGAAAGGCAGGATCGCACATACGATGGATGCATAGTACAGGGTGTTCTGGGAGACCTTATAGGCCGTTGTAGGTGTATCACCATCCATGATCATGACACGCAGCTGATACTGGAAGTTGACCTGTGTAGGATTGGTGATATAGATCTGGACCGTGCTGTAGTCGTTCCAGATGGTAACGGCGAACATCAGACCGATGGAAGCCAGAGCCGCTTTGGACAGAGGCAGTACCACGCTGGTGAATGTCTTCATAGGGGAGCATCCGTCAAGTTCTGCTGCTTCATACAGAGATCCGGGGATACCTTCGAAGAAGTTCTTCATCAGGACCAGGTTGTAAACGTTCATGCCGTGCTTGACGACCAGGATCCACATGTTGTCTACCAGCCCTAACTGCTTCATGACCAGGTACTCAGGGATCATGCCGCCCGAGAAGATCATGGTGAAGAGCAGGAAGTAGGAGAACAGGTTTCTGCCGGGCATCTCATACTGGCAGAGAACGTAGCCGCCCAGGGTAGCCATGATCAGACCGATCAGGGTACCGATGATGGTGGTCACTACGGAGTTGATGAAGGGGCGGGCCAGCTTGGCTGTGCTCATGATGGTCAGGTAGCCTGCGAAGGTAGGATCGCTGGGCCACAGCTGGAACTTGTAAACACCGACGGCATTGAAGGAGTCGACCACAACTTTCCAGATGGGGATGATGATAATCAGAGCCAGCAGGATGAATACGATATAGTTGATAACATCAAATAATGTGAGTTTCTGCTTTTTTCCCATTGCTGTCCCTCCTTAAATGATGCCGCGTCCGCGAACCTTCTTACTGGCAATGTCGCTGGCAAGCATCAGTACGCAGCCGACCAGGGACTTGAACAGACCGACAGCCGTTGTGTAGCCGTAGTCAGGGATGGCAGTAAGGAATGTCTTGCGGTAGATGTATGTGGAAATAACATCGGATACTTCAAGGACACGGGAGTTGTACAGAACGAAAACAGGCTCAAAGATGTTCAGAACCTTGGCCAGGTTCAGGATCAGCACGATGATGATGGTGTTGGACAGAGCAGGGAAGGTGATGTAACGGATCCTCTGCAGTCTGGTGGCACCGTCGATGCTGGCCGCTTCATACTGTTCTGTATTGATACCGGACAGGGTCGCGAAGAAGATGACCGTGCCCCAGCCGGTCTCCTTCCACAGGTTGATCAGGTAGAAGATAGGCCGCCACATCGTTTTGGAATGCAGGAAGTCTATGCTCTTTGTGATGATTCCCATGGACTTTAAGGTCTCGTTTACGAAACCGGTGGAGGAAGTAGACAGGAACAGGGTAAAGATCGCTGCTACCACCGCGTAGGACATGAAGTGAGGCAGATAGATAACTGTCTGGATGAACTTCTTGCAGATCATGCTGGTCATTTCATTCAGGAAGATGGAAATGATAACAGCAACGAAGGTGTTCAGGAGCAGCTTTACGATGGAAATGATCAGTGTGTTCCTGAAGGAGCTCCAGAATTCCTTCTCTTTGAACAGCTGCGTAAAGTTGTCAAGACCTACGAAGTGGATATCACGGAGCTTATAGCTGTAGAAAGAGTAACGGACGCCAAGCATGGGCCAGTAGTAAATGATCAGAACGAAGATGAAAACAGGAAGGGCCATCAGATAGAAGCCTCTGTAGTTCCACATTCTGAGCTTTAAAGGTTTTTTATGAACAACCGGAGTTGTATCTTGATTATTGCTCATTTAATTGATTCCTTTCATAGATTTTCCCATTCTCCGGAGTCTCCTCCGCAGGATGGGCGCCCTGCCCGGGTTGGGACAGGGCGCCTCCCCACACAATTATGAACGGAACGGAACTTTTTTTACTTATTCTGCTGCGCTGTTCAGCTCTTCAAGGATGGTTGCGCAGACATCGCCGTACTGCTCTGTGTACTGGGCAACTGCTTCTTCGGGAGTGATCTCGCCGACGACTGCCATGTTGACCAGCTGAGTCTTTGTGGAAACAAGGTCTGCTTCGACACCGGACAGAGTCTCGGAGGAAGCGGCTGCAGGAGCGTCTACAGCGTTCTCAAGGAAGAAGTTGTTGCCTTCGGTTACCAGCGGATCGTCGGAAACATAGCCGTTGGTCAGAGGAGCGATAACAAGGACTGCATCCAGATGGTTCTTCTTCCAGATGGTGTTGGGGTCGTTAGGGGACTGCTTCAGATGGAACTGGCCTTCTTCATAGGTGTAGGAAGCTTCGTTCTCTGTGCCTTCGTTGGTCTTGAATTCTTCAGCCTTTGTGGACCAGTGAACATCCTCTGCGCCGTATGTCCACAGAGTCTGGACCTTGTCGCCGTCCAGCATGGTCTCGAACAGTGCATCGAAGATAGCCTGCTCACGGGCATCGTCGCCGTCGCCGTCGTCTGTGATGACCCAGACGGGAGCTTCACGGTTGAGGTAGCCGCCCCATGTATCCTTGATCTCCTGGATGGGAGGAAGCTGTACCAGAGTCTCCTGAGAGCCGTCAGCCTTCTTGACTTCGTTCTTTACAAGGTTGTCGGACAGAGTTCTGAGCCATGTGCCTGCCCAGTAAGTGAAAGCGCCTTCGGAAGTGGTCTGGTCGTTGGAGAAGAACTTCTCACGGGCCTGCTTTGTGCCGGCTTCTTCGGTATCGGGATCGATGATGCCGTCAGCATAAGCCTGGTGCAGTCTTGCCAGTGCGTCGATGGTAGCCTGCTCTGTGAAGCCGTCTACCCATGTGCCGTCCTTCTGATAGAAGGACGGATATGCGCCCTGCCAGAACTCGGGCATGTAGTTGATGAAAGGAGCCTCATCCAGCTTGCCGAAGCCTGCTGCGATGACACCGTAGGTGCCGCCTGCGCCGTTGCCGTCGGGATCGTTCTCGGTGAATGCCTTCAGAAGTGCATAGTAGTCATCGAAAGTCTTGATGTCGTCGATGGTCTTGCCTGCTGCATCCAGCCAGCCCTGCTTGATATAGGTAACGCAGCCGTTGCCGTATGTGGGAGCAAAGCCGTACTGAGCGCCGTCGGGTGTGCGGATGTTTTCGTTGACCTGAGGGAAGTTGACGCGGCTCTGGAATTCTGCGTTGTCATAAGCGGATGCAAGGTTCCAGAGAAGGCCGGTGGTCTGGTACTGTCTCAGCATGGTAGCGGACATGATCAGAGCATCGGGGTAGCCGGCATCGCCGGGCTGACCGGTGGTAAGGGTCCTGGAAACAGTACCGGAATAGTCACTGTGATCCAGCTGGGTGATGTTGAGTGTGATGGGATGGCCGAGCTTCTCGCCGACTGCTTCTTCCCACTGTGCCTTGAATTCGGCCTGGCCTGCATCTACGGTTGCGGTAACGGTACCGTCAACGATGATGTTGATGCTGTTGAGCTGTCCGTCAACAAAGCCTGCGCTGCTGCCGGATCCGGATCCGCTGGAACCGCCCTCGGCAGCTCCGCCGCCACCGCCGCCGCAGCCTGCCAGAAGACCGACTGCCATGACAGAGCAAAGAATAAGTGATACTAATTTCTTCTTCATACTACTCCTCCTTGGTTTAGGTTGTGTAAAGTGACTGAAAAATGCGCGGTGTAAGCGCTTACAATTTTCACATACTTAATATACCATTATTATGACAACTCTACAACTGGAAATTATACACAACATTTACCGGGCATAATTCTTAAGTTTTTGGGATATTTCACGAAGAAACCCGGCCTTTTGGCCGTGGACGGTCCTTAAGTGCCGTAAAAGATGCTATAATGGCCCTGTAAGGTCAGGAAATGTGCACTATGCTTTCCGGTTCAGAAAAGGAGATCCATGAACAGTACGCCCCTTTTTTCCTGTAAGGGCTTTCCCTTTCCCATGCACAGCGTCCTTGTCTGGCAGCAGGGAAAGGTCCTGCAGGAGGAGTATTTCGCTCCCTTTACCTCTTCTTCCCTCCACCGCATGTTCTCTGTCACCAAATCCTTCGCGGCCCTCTCCGTATGCGGCCTGATGGCGGAGGGAAAGATCCGTCCGGAGGATCGGATCGCATCCTTCTTTCCGGAGTATCTTCCCCCGGATCCCCATCCTTATCTGACGGACATGACCGTCGCCGACATGCTCTCCATGAGGACCTGCCACGCCCAGACCACCTACAAGGCCGACATGACAAAGGACTGGACAGAGTCCTTCTTCCGGACTGCCCCGGACCACCGTCCCGGACAGATCTTCAAGTATGACACCTCCTCGGCCCATACCCTGTCCGCCCTGGTAAAAAAGCTCTCCGGCACGGGCATGCTGGACTATCTGCGCTCTCTGTACCTGGACCGCCTGGGCTTTTCCCGGGAGGCCCATATCCTGAAGGATCCCTTCGGGATCGAAATGGGGGGATCCGGCCTTGTGTGCTCTCCAGGTGACCTTCTGGCCGCGGCCCGTCTCCTTCTTTCCTTTTATAAAGGCACCTGGAAGGAAGACTTCGGAGAGGTCCTGCTTACGGGCAAGGGGGCCCGGGACCAGGCCTTCTTTGACCGCTATGCCGGCCTTGTCAGGACCTGCATGACCTTCCACGCCTCCACCCTCCATGAGGGGAAGACCCTGGACGAGTGCCAGGGCTACGGCTGGCAGTTCTGGATGGTCCGGGGCGGGATCGCCATGTACGGCATGGGGGGCCAGTATGTCCTCTTCTATCCGGACCTGGATCTGATCGTGGTCACCACGGCGGATACCCAGGCCGTTCAGGGGGGCACCCAGTATATCCTGGACGAAGCTTACCGGCTCAGCCAGTCCCTGCGCCGCACAGAG
>DETN01000081.1:5314-19502 GCA_002362155.1 Lachnospiraceae bacterium UBA3287
CTCAGGGAAAAGCTTAAGGAATGCGCCGGCGCCTACAAAGTCCTGAAGGAAGGCGCTCCCTTTCACGCCCTGTGCATCTCCCCGGAGGAGATCTCTCTGGAAGGCACAGGATGCCGCTTCACATTCCCCCTGCAGGGAGAATGGAGCCGGATGGTGGACCCCAGATACGGCCAGGCCCTCTATACTTATCCCTGCCTTTTAAAGGACGGAAACATCTGCCTCTATGTCCAGATCCTGGACGATTATACGGGCAGCATCCGCATGGTCCTTTCGCCGCAAGGGGACAGACTCACCCTGTACCTGCGGAAGATCGAGGAAAGCCTCTTTTCCGAGTTCGGCGGCTTCCTGGAAGCCCGGAGGATCTGACAGGGGGCAGAAAGCAGAACGCATATATAAAGAAGAAATACAAAAGAGGCCGGGCGCATCAGATCCATCCGATGCGTCCGGCCTCCTCTCATGCGGGGTCCCTGTGATCCCGCGTTTTTTTCTTTTTTACGGCTCGAACCTGACCCAGTCCGGGCGCCCTGCCCCCTCCGCTCCGGGGCCGTAGGACCGGTATTCCTCAAAGAGAGCCGTCTCGTGGGCCCGGGGCTTGTTCCAGTCGTGGAAGCCCTCCGGGCAGATATGGGCGTCCAGGAAGCAGTCCTCCAGACGGACCTTTCCGTATTCCCGCCAGGGCCTTGCCAGATAGCAGGATGCATCCGGCACGTCCATGGTCCTTTCAAAGCGGCAGTTCCTGGCCACAAAGCCCGTCTTCACATGCTCCGGCGTGGAAGGGGCAAATACAAATCCCGGTTCGTTGCTGACAAAGACGCAGCCGTCAAAGAAAGCCGTGGCGCCTCCGAAGACGAAGTCCACGCCGCCCTCGATCCGGCAGTTCTTAAAGTAAAAGGTCCTGTCGGTCCTGGGGGTAAACTGGCCGGGGCCCAAAAAGCCGTCCTTCTGGATCTCCTTGGGGGGAAGGGGGGCCAGAAAGAGAGTGTCCTGGTGGCCTTCCAGGACGCAGTCCTCCAGGCGGAGGTTATCCCCGTCCAGATAAAGGGCGATGGCCTGGGCGGCAGTCTTTCCAGGGCCTGCCGTGTTGGCAAAGCTGCACCTTCTGAAGGTCAGATGATTTCCTGTCACCCGGACCGTAGCCGTACGGAAGGTATGATAGGGTTTTCCGTCGGGGTGTATCTCCAGGGCCGACCTGGCGCCGGTATAATGCATGTCCTCGATGGTCCTGTCCGAATCCGTGATCACATACTGCATAAGCAGATTCCTTTCCTCTTACTGCTCTCCCAGAAGGAAATACAGAAACTGTGCCGCCAGCTCTCTTCTTTCGCTTCCTGCGGGGAAGCCTCCGTAAAGAGCCTCGCCCTTCTTTCCCCTGTATTCGAAATTGTCCCGGACCAGGGCGCTCCCGTCCAGGGAGACCGCCACGGGAACGCTGCCCTTATAGAGGATCCTGTCCTCCTCCTCCAGCTTCTTAAGAAGGTCCGGATCCAGGATGCCGGACAGATCGTCGAACCAGTCCTGCTCCATGTAGCGCTCCACCACGTCCTGACCGGAGGCCAGAAAGTCCAGGGATCCGCTCATGACCATGGCCAGGAGCTTTTCCTCGTCCACATAGGAGTACTTGATCAGGTCCGATTCCTCCTCGTCCACGGCGATATAGGTGTTGCTGTCCACCACGATGTAATCCTTCTTATTGGAAAGGGCCTTTTTTTCAAAGGCCTCCGCCACATTTTCCTCCGCTTCCTCCGCGGCGGCGAAGTTGACCATACAGACGTAGAGGGATTCTTCCCTGCGGAAGATGGTGGATTTCAGTACAAGGACGGCCACCGTCACCACAAAAGCAATGAAAAGGGTGGGGATCAGGTAGTAATCCTTGAAGTACTGGATCTTTTTGGGCAGCGGTGCTGTCCTTATCTGTTCCCGCTCTTCGCGGAACTCATCCATTAAAGCCATGATGCGTTTACCTGTGCCCGCAGCCTTCCGGTATCTTACCGGAAGGCTGTGGTCTTCCTTTCAATAATGCTGTAGGGGGCCACGACCTTATGGGGCATATACTGATCGGTGCCCTTGAGCCGGGCAAGGATCCTGTCCGCCGTATGTCTGCAGATCTGGTCCATGTGATTGTCTATACTGGTCAGCTCCGGCTCACAGGCCAGGGCGATGGGATAGTTGTTGTAGCCGGAAATAAAGAGATCCTCCGGGACCCGGAGCCCCTCTGCCGCCGCATATTTGACAGCCCCTATGGCGATCCCGTCCTCTGTGGAGATCACCGCATCGAAGGGCGGCAGGTCTGCTTCCCTTAAAAAGTCTCTGACAAAGGCAATGTCATTTTTCACGTAGACGATCCGGTCCTCTCCCCCGGGGAGCCGGGTCTCTTTCACAGCGTCCAGATAGCCCTGCAGCTTTTTGGTGGCGCTGTAGGACTTTGAATCCGTCATGAAAAGGATCTTCTCTCTGCCGGCGGCGATCATCCGCATGGTCATGTCGTAAACGGCGCTGCGGTCGTCACAGACCGTGCAGTAGATGTTCTCGCCCTCGATGTTGAAGTTGATGGTGAAGACGGGGACCTTCTGGGCCGCCTCACGGATATAGTCGGTCTCATGAGGGCCCTCTCCCCTGCCCGCATAGGTGGATCCGATCAGGAGCAGGGCGTCGATGTGCTTGGAGAGCAGCATCTCCGTCTGCAGCTTCTTCTCCTCGTAGAGGAAGCCGCTGCAGCTCAGAAGGCAGTGGTAGCCTTCCCTGGCCAGAAAGCCCTCCACATAGCTGACGGCTGAAGACATATATGTATCCGCTATGGTGGGGACCAGGATCCCTATGGTATGCATGGTGTTGAGGCCCAGTCCCTGGGCAAAGGCGTTGGGGGTATAGTCGATCTCCCGGATGATCTCCTCCACCTTCCTGCGGGTCTTCTCACTGACCTTGCCGGAATTGTTCAGGACCCGGGACACGGTGGCGATGGACACGCCTGCCATCCTTGCTATGTCGTAAATATTGGCCTGTTCACTGCCAGAAGCCTTATCCATCCTTTTCATTTCCTTTCGCGCGCTGTATAATGAAAGCGCTTACAGTCAGTGTATACCATTTCATTCCATTTTGAAACTGCAAATTTACACTTTTCAGCATTTATTTATCCGTAATGAAAGGAAAAGCCGTCATGTCCCCTCTTCTGGAAGCCATAGAGGCAGACGATCTGCCCCGTCTGAAATCTCTCCTGACCGCATCCCCCTCCTCCATCGACGAAGCGGCGGGCCCCCTCCATGCCCCCCTGGCCCTTATTGCCGCGGAAAAAAGCTCCCTTTCCCTTCTCCGCTATATCGTGGAATATTCCAGGGCCAGCCTGGATATTTTCGACGATGACCACCGGAACATCCTCCACTACGCCGCCAGGTCCGGAGACCTGGGCAAGTGCGCCTATCTGACGGAGCGCTGCGGCATGGATCCCCTTTCGGGGGACAGGAACCTGATGACCCCTTACGAAATATCCTTCCGCCTCTCTTCCTCCTCTCCTTCCCACCGGGCCGTATACGAATATTTCCGGGAAAGGATCGGGGCTCCCTTCGAAGACCTCTACCCCAATCCCATAAGGACCGGCTTTTTTCCGGATCCCTCCGTCGTGGCCGTGGGAGACGACTACTACATGGTCAACTCCTCCTTTATCTTCTTTCCCTGCATTCCCGTCTCCCATTCCAGGGACCTGATCCACTGGGAGATCATCGGCTACGCCGTGACAGATCCCGAATGGGCCATGCTGGAAGAGCTGGAGGGAGGAAGGGGCTACTGGGCGCCGGACATCTCCTATGACGGGGGCACCTTCTATATCACCGCCACCTACCGCCTGAACGATACCGGACCGGTCCTGCGCCGTCAGATGGTGGTCTCCTCCTCCCGCCCGGAGGGTCCCTATTCAAAACCTGTCTTTATCGAAGAAGACGGCATCGACCCTTCCATCTTCCACGAGGACGGCAGGCACTACATGCTCCTCAACCGGGGGGCCAGGCTCTTTGAACTTTCAAAAGACTGCACCAGGCAGATCTCCGAGGCCAGACTCCTCTACTACGGAAGCCAGAAACACGCCCCCGAAGGCTCCCACCTGCTGAAGAAGGACGGCTGGTACTATCTCTTCCAGGCAGAGGGAGGGACCGGCCCCGGCCACAGGATCACCGTCTCCAGAAGCCGCACTCTCTGGGGCGTCTATGAACCCTGTCCCTACAATCCCATCATGCGCCAGACTGACAGCGAAGCAGCCATCCAGCGCTGCGGCCACGGAAAGCCCGTCCGGACTCCCGACGGCCGCTGGTACATGGTCTATCTCTGCGGCCGGCCCCTGGAGAGCAGATACAGCATCCTGGGAAGGGAGACCGCCCTGGATCCCATCACCTGGACCCCGGACGGCTGGCCTCTGGTCAACGATCTGAAGGGGCCTTCGGTCCTGCAGAAAAAACCCTTCCCCCTTATGAAGGAAGAAGCGAAGAAGGACAGCCTGCCCCTGGATCCTCTGGAATGGGTCACCCCCAGGGCGCCCGAAAAAGGGGCCCTGTCCTGGCTGGAGGACGGCACCGTGAGGCTGAAATCCTCCCCGGCCCCTCTTTCCCGGATGG
This sequence comes from Lachnospiraceae bacterium UBA3287, assembly GCA_002362155.1. Taxonomy (GTDB): domain Bacteria; phylum Bacillota; class Clostridia; order Lachnospirales; family Lachnospiraceae; genus CAG-791. Next base: position 9,913 of record DETN01000081.1, read on the forward strand.
CAGCCAGAAATATCTTTTTAAAGCGCCAGACCCGCTTTGACTTTACCGCCAGGGCCCTTCTGGAGCTTCCCAGCCTTTCCCCCGGACAGGAAGCGGGCCTTGTCTGCTACTACGACGAGAACTCCTGGGCGGCCTGCAGCCTGAAAAGAGAGGAAACAGGGGCCCTGTCCCTCTCCGTCACGGAGCATGCGGGCTATGAGACCCACTGCCATCCCTCTGCCGTCCTTGATGAGGAAGTATCCCGCCTTCTCTTTGCCTGCGTTTCCTCCGGCCTCTCCCGCACCTTCCGGGTCTGTGCGGGAGAAGACCTTCTCTATGAATGGACCTGCCCCTCGGTCACCTATCTGTGCGACGAAGGGCTCCGCATGGGCAAGCGCTTTACCGGCGCCATGATCGGGGTCTGCGGATGGGGCGGAGAGCCTTTCTTCTACCGCCTCCTCTCCTATGAGGAAAGCTGAACCGTCAAAAAACAGGCAGGCCGCCGGCCATCCCTTAAGGATGGTCCGGCGGCCTTTTCCTTCCCCCTGCGGGGCAGTCTTCCGGGTCTTATCTTATCTGATCTGATCTTATCCGATCTTCTCCGTTCTTACGCTGACAAGGTCGGCGTATCCCCCTTCCTCATCTTCGCTCAGGGCAAAGACGCCGATCTTGGCGCCCACCCAGGTATGGTCCGAAGGAACATACTCGCATCCGGCGCCGGAAAACTCTTCCCCGTCCGGAGACCAGAAGAGGGACAGGGCGGGCTTTTCCGCCTCGTCTCCCGCAAAGAAGAGGTCCGGTATGTCTTCCTTTAAAGGAACTGCCTCTCCCTCCGGCGTGACCCTGTAGCAGGACCTGCGGGCAAAGATCAGGCGGAAGGTCATCTCCCCCAGAGGGTCTCTTCCTCCCACGGACCCGGGCAGGGGGATCTCGGTCAGGACCTTTTCCTTCTTATCCCGGTCCCCGCCCTCCGATTCGGCGTAGACCAGGCAGGCCCCTGCAGCCTCTTTTCTGACATAGAGGAGGGCGTACTGGCCCCCCGTCATGGCGATGCCAGCCCTGTCTCCTTCCACAAGGCCGGTAAGACGCATGCGGATGTCACAGACAAATTCGGGCAGGACCAGCTTCTGGGTCAGGACATTGGCGCTGTGCCAGAGGATGGGAGAAGCCTCTCCCGAAAGGTTGACGGCGTGGAGCCTTATACCCCCTTCCGCCAGGGGCGAATACAGAGGAAGGCCCATGGCCCCGGCCGCGGCCCGGGCGTTGCCCATCCACTGCCACTGAAGGCCTATCCTTCCCTCCGGAAAATCGTCGGAGGATTCCAGGTAGCAGGGAGAGACATCCGGCGCCTTATCTCCCGCCGGCTTTTCCATCGTAAAGACAGGCTGGCCGCATCCCCTGTCCATGGGGTCATGACCAATCACGGGCCAGTCCTCCCGCCAGGAGACCGGCTGCAGATGGCAGATCCGGCCGTAAAGCCCCCTGTCCTGGAAGTGGAAGAACCATTCATCCCCTTCCGCCGTATCCACCAGGGCTCCCTGATGAGGGCCGTTGATCAGGCTCTCTCCCTGGTCCATGACGGTCCTGATCTCATAGGGGCCATGGACAGAGCGGCTTCTGAGGGCACACTGCCAGCCCTTGCGGACGCCGCCAGCGGGGGCCAGAATATAATACCAGCCATTCCTTTTATAGACCTTGGGTCCCTCTATGGTCTTTGCCGGATGGGCGGGGTCGTTCCCGTCGAAAATAAAGCTGTCCCCAGAAAGGGCCCTTGTCCCGTCCGGGCTCATCTCAAAGATGCCCAGGATGGAATTGAAGCCGATCCGGCTCTTTGCGTAGCCGTGGATCACATAGGCCCTGCCGTCAGAGTCCCAGAAGGGGCAGGGATCGATATAGCCCTTTCCCTCCAGCAGGCAGACGGGCTCTTCCCAGCGGCCAAGGGGGTCCTTTGTCCGGACCATGTAGATGCCCTCGTCCGGCATGCCGTAAAAAATATAGAAGGTCCCCTCATGGAAGCGGATGGCCGGGGCCCAGACCCCCTCAGAGTGCCTGGGGACAAAGTAGCGCTCTCCCACGGCTGCGCTCTCTTCTCTGGTGCGGGCGGGGGCCATGGCCTCTCCCACGCTCTCCAGGGCGTAGCCCGCAAGGGTCCAGCTGACCAGGTCCTTCGACACCAGGATGGGAAGGCCCGGAGTATAGTTAAAACTGGAAGCGGTCATGTAGTAGGTATCCCCCACCCGGATGACGTCCGGATCGCTGTAGTCCGCAAAGAGGACAGGGTTTCTGAACTGACCGTTTCCCAGATCGCTTCTGTAATACATATCTTTCTTCCTTTCCGGAACCCTGCAGGGTACCCTCTCCAGTATACCTTTCCCTGCAGCGCCCTGCAATTCCGGCGATTCCTTTCTTCATACATAGCGCGGACCTCCGGCCGCAGCCAAAATAAAAAAAGAGCTGATCCTCTGTGAAAGTGTGCTCCGCGTAGAGACTACGATCAATGATCCCTGTGAATTCAAGATATTCGGAACGGTGCATCATCGTGACGGTACCGAATCAAAGCAGTGGAAGCCAATGGGGAAAAGTATTGCCAATCTTTACCGTTATGCCGAGCTCTCAAAAGCATGCAATACGAGATACCTTGATGCCATGGTCGATATGTACCGGTCAAGTCCACGCTGAAGGAAATCGAAGAAATCTGTTCCGGAAAGAAAACGGGAGGCAAAATCTTCCCGGACATAAAAGACCAGAAAAAGCAGAGTTCGCGTACAGGCAGGATCCTGAAAAAGCTCCGTCAGCATGGTCTCATTAAAAAAGTACCGGGATCAAGGCGTTATCACGTCACGTCAAAAGGTCACCGCGTAATGGGCCCACTGATTGAAATCCGACACAAGGAATATCCTATCCTTGCAGCGAAAAAGGCATAGCAGCCAGGCCAATCCAATAACAGATACAGCAGCCGATCTGCATCGGCATTATTGTTATGCTCTGAGAAGAAAATACTTTGATAAAGTTATAGTTTTAGTGGGTTAATAACATATATGATTCCAGTGCAGAAAAGCCGTTCCCCAGGCATGCTCGCATGCAAGTGGGGAAAAGGCTTTGATGCACGCTCCGATATGAGCATGAAGTGGGGTATGGGGCCCCATGGAATGCGAATATCGGCAGGATTGTGGGAGCGCGAAGCGCGAAACAATCCGTGGGAATCATTTTGCACTTAAACCATATATGCTTTTGCGTTCCTAATCTTTCTTTAATCTCAGCCTGTTATGATGGATGCAGAAAGAAAAAAACGGGGCAGAAAGAGAGCCCCCGGACGAAAGGAGGACATGCAATGAAGAAAAAAAGAACAGGCAGGATCCTGGCCGCCCTGGCCCTGGCCCTCTCCCTCATCTGCACCCTTCCCCTGCCGGCCCTGGCCGCGCCGCCCCGCCTGGAAGAGGTGGAATACAGGGGAAACGGCATCGTGGAAGTGGAATTTCTCAAAAAGGTCAGTTACAAGGACGCCAAAGTGACGGTGACAGGCGATGACGGAAAGATCTGCAGAGTTTCCGTCACCGCAAAGGACAAAGACGATCTGACCTTTAAGATCAGGGACTATCAGGAGGGAGCATCCTACACCTTCACCATCAGCGGGGTCCGCAGGAAGGGAACAAAAAAATACGGCAGCGTTTCGGGCACTGTCACCATCCCCGCCCCGTCAAAGACCGTATCGAAAAAAAGAGCCCTGGCTCTGGCCCTGGACCACGCACAAAAGACCCTGGGGGCATCCGCCTTCAGGGAGAAAGAGATCGAAAAGGACAGCCTGAGAGGCGTTCCCGTCTGGGACATCGAATTCAGGGGAAAGATCGGCGGCAGATGGTACGAATTCGACTATGAAATAGAAAGAGCCGGCGGAAAGATCCTCCGCTGGAAATACGAAAGAGACTGATCCGGAAGATACGTAAGGAAATAAAGGAAAGGTAAATGAATGCGAAGAGAGGCAGGGCGCGGGGCCCTGCCTCTCTTTTCTCTTACTTCTTTCTCTCTCCGCTTACTTTTTTCTCTCTCCGCTTTCTTCTGCTCTCTTATTTCTGTTTTTCTGATCTCCCGCGGTCCTTCCGGTTTTCTCATTCTTCCTGCTTTTACTTTTTCCTGGAAAGGGTGGCAAAGAAGCAGGGAACGCCCCGCTCCTGCAGAAAGCCGGATCCGTTGGTATCCGAATAAAGATCCAGCAGTTCGAAGCCGGCGCGCAGCTGGCCTCCGATCTGCTCTTCGATGGAATGGGAGAACTGCACGCCCCCGTCTTCTCTTTTCAGAGCTTCCATCTGATCGGGATTCTTCAGGGGGTCGAAGGGAAGGCGGCCCGTGATGCGGCTCTCGTCCTGGTCCCAGAAGAGGAAGTTGATGCCGTTGTCCAGGCCCGCCATGAGAAGGCCGCCCGTCTTAAGTACTCTGGCGCATTCCTTCCAGACATGGTCCACGTCCCGGATATAGCAGTTGGATACCGGGTGGAAGATGATATCGAAGGAGGAGTCCTCAAAGGGCAGGGTCTTTGTCATATCCGCCCGGACCATCTCTATGGCATAGCCCTCTCTCTCAGCCACAGCCCTTTCGCTCTCCAGCTGCTTCTCCGAATAGTCCAGCACCGTGCAGGAAGCCCCGGCCGCCGCAAAAAGAGGCATCTGCTGGCCCCCTCCTGAAGCAAGGCCCAGGACCCTCTTTCCCGAAAGGTCCGGGAACCAGGTCCGGGGCACCGGTTTTACCGGGGTCAGGACCATCTGCCAGTCTCCCTCAAGGGCTTTTATATATTCCTCATGGGAGATGGGCCGGCCCCATTCCCAGCCTTCCTCCACCCACCTGTCGATGGCCCCTGCGTTCAGGTCGCTGCAGCGGGCCATGTCCGCTTCCCACTGGTCCCGGGTCAGGCTGCTCACATATCCCGTTCTTTTTTCATGCATCAGGGGAACCTCCAGATCCCTGGAGGTCCACTGATAGCGAAAGCCCGCCTTCTCCTGGACCCTCCTGGATCTCTCATTCCCTTCATAACAGCCGCACCAGATCCTGGTCATGTTCAGGTCCTCGAAGCCGTGGCGGATCATCTCCAGGGCCGCTTCGGTCATAAGCCCCTTTCCCCAGAAGGGCTTTCCCAGCCAGTAGCCCAGCTCGCACTCGTCTTCTTTGTCCGTCATGTCCGTATGGCCCCTGAGCTTTAACTCTATGCAGCCGATGGGCCCCGTTTTTCCTTTCAGGCACAGGGCGTAGCATTCGGGCCCGTTAAAGACATGGCGGATCACCTCCAGGCTCTCTTCCGGGCTCTTATGGGGCGGCCATCCGGCGATGGGGCCCACGGACGGGTCGCAGGCACAGGCATAGAGATCTGGCGTATCGCCCTCCTGCCAGGGGCGGAAAACAAGTCTTTCCGTTTCCATCTGTCTCATGTTTCGTTTCCTTTCTCTGTAAAGAAATCAAAGAGCCGGCTGTTGAAATCCGGTGCTTCCTCATAGGCGGCGTGGCCAAGGCCCGGATACATATGGATCCGGCTGCCGGGGATCTTCTCATGCATAAGAAGGGAGGCCTCCGGCCCCACGATGCGGTCCTCCTCTCCGCCCAGGATCAGGACGGGGCACCGGATCCGGGACAGGTCCCCCAGGCCGTCGAAGGAAAGGATGGCATCTGCATTTGCCAGAAAGCGCTCATAGGACCGGGGCTTTCCCACAAGCCCCAGAAGAGGATAGATCCTCCGGTAGTTTTTCAGAAGGGCCGGCGAATAGGACTTCTCCACCGTGTCGATCATCAGGTCCCTGTGCCTGCCCTGGCTTGCCAGGGCGGCCCATTTCTCCACGTTCTCCCGAATCATGCCGTCTGCCCGGGGAGAGGATACGGCAATGACCAGCTTTTCCACCATGTCCGGAAAGTCCTCCGCCAGGCACTGGGCGATCATGCCTCCCTGGGATACGCCGGCAAGGCAGACCTTATGAAGGCCCAGCCTTTTCAGGGCCAGGGCCTGGTCCCGGGCCATATCCCGGATGGACGTTCCCCTTTCCAGGACGTCCTTCCTGCTGAACATATATACAGTGAATTTTTCGAAAAAGAGCCGGTAGGGAGGCGCCAGAAGAAGGCCCTTTCCCTTCACGGTGGCAAGGCCGTCGGAAAGGCCCGGCAGAAGGACCAGGGGCTTTTCCCCGGATCCGAAGGATACATAGGACATACGGGTCCCGTCCATGGGGATACTTCCGTTTTTCACATTCCAAAGCATGGGAGGATCCTTTCTCTTTCTGATCTGTCTTTGCCTTCCTTCACCGGCGGTTCGTTTTTCCGCCTGCAAACATTATAGCGCAGAGGGGCAGTGGGAAGAAACATCCCCGGAATATAAAGAATGCAAGAAAATATAAGAAAAAAACAGGGAGCAGGCCCCCGCCCTGAGGCGGTCCTGCTCCCTGACATATACCATATTTATTTACGGAAGGCTCTTTATATACTCCGTCAGAAGGGTCCGGTTGTAGAAGGTATCCACATTTGTGATGACAAAGTCGGGCTCTGTCCCGCCCTCCGGCCTGCAGAAAGCGCCTTCTTTAAAAATGCCGGTCTGCAGCGTTCCCGGGATCCTGTACTCGGCGCCGCTGGCCGTGGTGCACAGACGGTCCAGAGAGCCGCCTCCTCCTGTGGCAGTGCCTAAAAGGGTGATGCCGGCCTTTCCTTTGACCGCGGCAGCCACAAGGCTGGCACAGGAAAAAGTATTGCCGCTGGTCAGGACATAGACATGAACGTAGGAAGGCAGAAGATCCTTCTGGTCAAAGACCCCGTCCAGGTTCACATCGGCCCTGACCCCTTCCGCGGACAGGGCCCCTGTCAGAGTATTTCTGACTCCGATCAGAGCGCTGCCTCTGAGCCAGGCCGCAGTGAAGACCGCCGCATCCACGGAGCCGTCCCTGCAGCAGGACAGATCCAGCACCACTTTCGTGACAGGGCTGCCGGCTCTGGTGATCCTTTCCTGGGCATGGGAGATCATCTCAATGGTATCCCCGGGATTATTCCTGTCCCCCTGGGTATAATAATCACTTTTGTCCGCCGTGAAGGAATCGAAGGTGATGAAAGCCGTGTCCTCGTATTCCTCATACAGGAGGACTCTTTTTCCTTCTCCGATGCCCGGATAATGCCTTTTCCTGGCATTCACATAGGTCATGTCCTGCCCGGTCCTGGCATTGGGGGCCGAAAGAACGCCCAGTCCGTTGTCGGGTTCCAGATCCTTTCCGGTCAGGACCGACGTGGTCCTGAAGCCGCTGCAGGAGTCGTGAAAGTATCTCAGCACCAGTCTTTTCAGGCTTTTGTCAAAGACCGCCGGGTCCGTTCCGGAAAGGTCTTCCGTCAGCTCGGTCTCGTTGAAAAAGTCTCCGAACCTGACAATGCCGTGCTCCGCTTTGAGGCCGTAGAAGGTATCCAGGCTCAGGCAGAGTTCCCTGTAGTTGAAATCCGCAAAGGCTTCGCTCATGGGGCCCGCCGGCACGCTGTAGCGTCCCTTGACGAATTCTCCGCCCCAGGTGCCCACCAGGAGTTCCTGACCGTTGAAGATAGCGGCCTTTCCGGTCTGGGGCATAAGCAGATCGTTCAGAGTCTGCAGGGGCACATAGCACTCTCCGTCCTCTTCCATCACGCTGATGCCGTAGGCGGCCAGGTCGATCTTCAGGACCTTTCCGCCCCTGCGGTCATAGGACTCGCCCGTATCCTCCAGCAGAGCCCTTGCGCCGTCGGATCCGGTCTGGTCCAGGACCATGCGGCCCGGCAGAACCGGGATATTGGGTGCCGACGGCGAAATAAAACGGTCATAGTCCAGAAATTCGATGGTATTGTCTGCGGTGCTGACAGCCATGTCGGACCCGTTGTCGGTACGGGAGACCACAAAGCAGTGGTCTATGGCTTTCTCGATCTTAAATACAGGAGCCTTCTCGTCTTCGTAGACAGAAGCCAGAAGAGGCATATATTCCGACAGGGAAACATAAGGGATGTCAGTACCCTCGGCAAAGACCAGGGCGATCTGGCCTGTAACGGGATCGGCTCCTGCTTTTTTCAGCATTTTCACAGGATAGGTGCCTGCAGTGGAGACAGAGGACTGACTGTCTTCCGTTTCCGGGGCCCCTCCTGCTGCCGGGGCTTCCGCGGCCTCCGCTGTCTCCGCGGCCTCCGTGGTCTCTGCGGCCGCCGCGGCCGCCGTATTCTCTTCCTGCTCGGGGGAAGGGGCCGAAGCCTGTCCGCCGCCGGAAGCGGCAGTTCCCAGATTCTCACAGCCGCTGAGGACTGACACGGCCAAAGATGCGGCCGTCAGCAGGGCATAAAGTCTTCTTCTCATATATTCTTCTCCATCCGGCCCCGGGGGAGGGTCCGCCTCCTGCCGGCGCTCCGGCTCTGCCCGGCAGAGCCTTTTTACTTTTCTTTCCAAAATTATGTCTGACCGTGAAATTTTATCGCAGTTTTCCCTCTGTGGCAAGTATAAGAATCCTGAACCGTAATGCTTCGCCCTGCACTTGGCCCTGCAAAGAGTCAAAGGACCGGTCTGCCCGCAGGCAGACCGGTCCCGATCTTTTTTTTGGGATATTCCTTTTCCGGATATTCCTTTTTCAGGATATTCCTTCCGGCTCGGCGTTTCTTATCCTGTCACGATGATCTCTCCCGCGGACAGGGGATCGTCCCGGATGATCTCTCCCACGGCCGGGACCCTGATATATCCCTTCCGGGGATTTTTGATGCTGTCCACCGGTGTGAGGATCTCCGCCTCCACCTCGGACCTTTCAAAGGAAAGATCCGCAGCGATCATGCGGCAGTCTTTCATCGTCAGGCCCCTGCAGTAGCAAAGGGGCTGGGTGCCGATGATGGTGCAGTTCTCAAAGGTCACGTTCTCGCAGTACCAGGCCAGGTACTCTCCTTTGATCACACTGTCCTTTACCAGGACGTTCTTTGCATGCCAGAAGGCGTCCTTGGTATCGAAGTCGCAGTTCGTGAATACGGAATCCGTGATGTACTGGAAGGAATATTTGCCCTTCAGCTTTACATTGTCAAAGGAAAGCCTCTCGGACCGCATCATGAAATATTCGCTCTGGGCGGAGCTGTCCTTCATTTCCAGTCCCCGCACCGACCAGCCGAATTCGGGAGATACGATGTCGGATCCGCTGATCTTTACATCCGCGCATTCCCTGAGGGCCTTGATCCCGTGGAGGGCGCTGTCTTCTATGGTGATGTCTTCGGAATACCAGAGGGCCGCCCGGCACAGCTCTGTCATCTGACTGGAGCGGATGGTCAGGTGGTCGTCATGCCAGAAGGGGTAGCGGAGATTGAAAAAGCAGTCCTTTACGAGAATGTTCCTGCTCTCCTTGAGAGCGCTCTCTCCGTCGGCGGGGCCGTCGAAGCGGCAGCCTGTCACCTCGATCCTGTCGCTTCCGTACAGGGCTCTTTCCTGGTCAAAAACCTGATTCTCATATTTTTTCATTTAAAATCCTCGTAAATCTTTATTTGGCAGATTAACAGCAGGCCTGTGCCTGTTACTGAACAGTATATATCCTGAGGGCCCCCTCGTCCAACAGAAAAATGAAAAGTCCATGCCGGGAGGATCTCCCCGGCATGGACTTTTGCCCTGGTCTTTC
>DETN01000092.1:0-4077 GCA_002362155.1 Lachnospiraceae bacterium UBA3287
TATATATTATAATACATACCAACTATAAATGCACTAATATTATCAATAAATACATACCAATTTAATTGTGTCCGTCAATGATTATGGTTATCTGAAACTCAAATCATTTTAGCATAAAGAGATTTCAAAAGCATTTTAAGCGGCTGTTTTCTATGAAAAAGAAAATTTAGTGGCTAAGTAACTTGATCTATTTATTTATTTGTGAATCCTTAATTATTGAATTGAAACGGATGGAAACCGGATCCCGCAGGCGCCGCCTTATCTAACAAACCCTTTCAGAGAATCCATATCCTCAAAGGCGTTGGGGATCTTTACGCTGCCAGATGTCTTTCCGGTATTGCCGTTTAAGACCTCCCCTGTGACCAGGTAGCTGTAGCGGCCTGCTTCCACGGACTTTATGCCGGTGACCACCATGGGCTCGTAGGTAATGTTGTTGCCTGTGATCCTGGGGACCTTCTGATAAATGATCCTGTCCCCGTAGATCTCGATGAAGGATTCCTTATAGAGACGGATCTTTCCCTGCTTGAGGAAAAAGGCCGTGGGGAAGATAAAGATGCTGGGAATGCCGAACAGGACCACCACCGCGTAGAAAAGGACCTTTCCGAAGGTATCCCATTTGCTGATGTCCGCAATGCCGCTGTTGATCAGGCCCAGCGCCAGAGCGCTCAGGATCAGGCCCCAGATGGTCACGGACATAAGGCGGCTGTAGATCAGGCCCGCATTGTCGTCATATACATCTCTGTCAAACATCAGGGCTTTCTTCAGTTCCTCCGGCCTTCCGGCCCGTCCCTTTTTTCTCTTTAATTTATTGGACACGTATCTGTCTCTCCCTCTTTCTTACCTGAGCCTGCCGTAGAGTCCGGTCAGGTCTCTGATCTCATATGCCAGGGCGTCCTGCAGGTCTCCCCGGTCAAGTCTCCATTTCCAGTTGTCTCCCAGGGTGGAAGGCGTATTGATCCTGGCTTCGCTTCCCTTCTCCAGATAATCCTGCATGGGAATGATGACTGTATCCGCAACGCTCATCATGGCGGCCCGGACCATGTCCAGGGACCTGAAGCTGCCGTCCCTGACGCCCAGATAGCGGCAGATATAGGCCCTGTGCCAGTCGTCCTGGCTCCTGAACCATCCCAGGGTGGTATCGTTGTCGTGGGTCCCTGTATAGACGAAGGTATTCTTTACATGGCTGTGGGGCAGGTATTCGTTGCTGCTTTCCCCGTCAAAGGCGAACTGCAGGACCTTCATGCCCGGATAGCCCGTATCCTCTAAAAGCTTATAGACGCCGGGGGTCAGGATGCCCAGGTCTTCCGCGATGATGTTCTTTCTGCCGAACTTCTCCTCCATGACCTTAAAGAGCTCCGCGCCCGGTCCCGGACGCCACTCGCCCTCCATGGCCGTTTTGGCCCCGTAGGGAATGGCATAGTACTCGTCGAAGCCCCGGAAATGGTCGATGCGGACCACGTCATAGAGCTTAAAGACGTAGGAAAGGCGGTCCATCCACCAGCCGTAGCCTGTCTTCTTATGATAGTCCCATTTGTAGATGGGATTGCCCCAGAGCTGGCCGGTAGCCGAAAAGGCATCCGGGGGAACGCCGGCTACCACCGTGGGAAAGCCCTTTTCGTCAAACTCGAAGAGCTCCGGATGGGACCAGGTATCGGCGCTGTCGAAGGCCACATAGATGGGAAGGTCTCCTATGATCTCTATGCCCTTTCCGTTGGCGTACTCTTTCAGAGCCATCCACTGGGTATAGAAAAGATACTGCTGGAATTCCACGAAGCGGATCTCATCGGCCAGCTTTTCCCTGTAGGTCCGCATGGCCTCGGGGTCCCTGAGGCGGATGGGGTCTTCCCACTCAATATAGGAGGTGTTGCCCAGTTCCCTTTTTACGGCCCTGTAAAGAGCGTAGTCCGCAAGCCAGTCCTTATTGTCCCGGACAAATTCCTCGAAGGCTTCCTGCTTTTCCCGGCCCTCCGGGCTCTCCTGGCGGTTGGCCATGGAAAGACTGTAGGGGCTGTTGTCATAGGCCTTTCTCAGGATGGCATAGCGGTTATTGTATATCTCCTGATAATCCACGTAGGAGGGGCTGGATCCGAAATAAATGCAGGATACATCCTCCCCGCTGATATAGCCCTCCCGGATCAGAGCGTCCAGGTCTATAAAGTAGGGATTCCCCGCGAAGGTCGAAAAGGACTGATAGGGAGAATCGCCGTAGCCTGTCTGGCCCAGGGGCAGGATCTGCCAGTAGGACTGGCCTGCCTTTTCCAGGAAATCCACAAATGCATATGCTTCCCTGGAAAAGCTTCCGATGCCGTAGTCCGAAGAAAGCGAAGAAATGGGAAGAAGAATGCCGCTTTTGCGTCCCATAAGAAATACCTCCTTGTTTTAGGTCCGCCATAGATTATATCATGGGTCCCCATAAGGGTCAAAGCTTCTCAGAATCAGCCTGCAGGTAAAAAGCACAAAAAAGCAGGCCGAAAAACAGCAAAAAGACAAAAGGCACACCGGGGAACGGGGGACTCAAAAGTCCTGCATTCTCCGGTGTGCCGGCTTTCTCTGCTTTACAGAAGGTGGGCTCTCAGCTCTTCGCCGCTTAAGGGGCTCAGGTAAGCCGGTGCGATGTCAAAGATGGTCTTGCAGCCTGTCTGGCCTTCCGAGAAGAGCCTGAAGGCGGCTCTGGCATAGGCCACCAGGATGCTGCCGGTAAATTCCGGATTGGAATCCAGCTTCAGATTGTATTCGATGATCTGCTTGTGCTCTCTGTCAAAGCCGGTGACGCCGCTTCTGATCACGAAGCCGCCGTGGGGAAGGGCCGCGTGGTTCTTCTTCATCTCCTCTTCGGAGATAAAGGTAACGGTGGTGTCATAGTCCGCAAAGTAGTTGGGCATGGTCCTGATCTCTTCATCGATCTTCTCTTTGTCCGCGCCTTCCTCTGCTACCACGAAGACTTCCCTGGTATGCATCTGCCTGGTGGTCAGATCCGGATTTTCACCATTCCTTACCCTGTTTACAGAGTCCTCCACAGGGACCGTATACTGCCTTGCGTCCTTTACGCCCTCGATCCTGCGGCAGGCATCGGAATGGCCCTGGCTGACGCCTCTGCCCCAGAAGGTATAGTTCTGACCTTCAGGCAGGCAGGCTGTGGCGATCATTCTGTTTAATGAGAACATGCCCGGATCCCAGCCGATGGAGATGACACCCACTTTTCCGCCTTCTTTTGCGGCCCTGTCCACGTCCGCGAAGTGCTCGCTGATGCGTGCGTGGGTATCGAAGCTGTTGATGACATTGAAGTCCTTCGCGTACAGAGGGGTCTGCACGGGCAGATCCGTGGCGCTGCCGCCGCAGAGGATCATGACATCGATCTTATCCTTAAAAGAAAGTACGTCGTCTACGCTGTAGACGCCGACGCCTTCCGTGCGGATCTTCAGAGACGCGGGGTCTCTTCTCGTAAAAACTGCCACGAGTTCCATATCCGGATTCTGACGGATGGCGCTTTCCACGCCGCGTCCCAGGTTTCCGTAGCCCAAAATACCGATTCTGATCATAAAAACGTGCTCTCCTTGTTCAATATTAATAGTTTACGGATTTAATGCGTAAAAGTATATAAGATTCAGCTACATTTATACCGCAGAATCGGGCATCGGGCAAGTATTTTTTACTTTAAAGCAGCAAAGCCGCTTCCCGGGCCCTTTCAGGTCCGGGAAGCGGCTTCGATCCGGCATATCTTACTGGCGGAGAAGGAAGTCCTCGTCCAGCTCCTCTCTCCAGGAGTCGTCCAGTTCCTCCCCCATGCGGACAGAGTGGACGGCCCTGTCCATTGCCTCATAGTTGAGTTTTGTCCCCTTGGGGTCGCAGTGGTAGTTGACGGCTCTTTCTTTCCGGATGCCTATGTCTCCCGCAGCCTTGACCGCGTCGATGTTGGCTCCCAGGAAGATGAACTCCCAGCCGTATTCCTCCTGCTGTCTGCTGATCAGGCGCTTTACCTGGTCTCCGGTAAATCTGCGGGAGGCGTTCTCCAGTCCGTCCGTTGTGATGATAAAGATGGTATGCTCCGGTCTGTCCTCCTCCCTGGCATATTTGTGG
>DETN01000092.1:4154-5655 GCA_002362155.1 Lachnospiraceae bacterium UBA3287
CCCCTGACGAAGTATTCCTTCTCCGTCATTTCGGGAAGGTCCCCGATGGGAACTCTGTCAAAGGGGACCTCGATCCTGTCGTCGAAAAGAACGGTGGTGACGAGAGCCTCTCCCTCTTCCTTCTTCTGTTTTTCCAGCATGCCGTTATAGCCGCCGATGGTATCCTTTTCCAGTCCCCGCATGGAACCGCTTCTGTCCAGGATAAATACGATCTCCGTAAGATTCTTTCTCATGATACATTCCTCCTGTGGAAAACAATTATGAAATTGTACAGAACTGATTGGTTATACTTACCATATCCCATAGAGGAATCAAAAAGGTCGCGCGGCAGGCGACATTTTCAGGACTGGGAATCCCCGCTCTCCCTGTGCTATAATGCCTTTTGTGGAATACGATGCCGCGGCGCTCCCTCGCCGCAGGGAAAGGATATATCATGCAGTTTTCAGTAAAGCACAGATCCCCGGGCCGGATCAGGATCAGGCTCGCATCCGGAAAGATCAGCCTGGAAGAATCCAGAAAGCTCCGCCTGGCCATTCTGGCCCTTCCCCAGACTACGGACGTCAGAATCTTCAGGAATACGGGCGGCCTGGGCATTTATTATGAGGGCAGCGAAGAATCCCTTATAAAGGCACTTAAAAGTCTGGACCCCGCCTGCCCCGGAGAGAACGCCTATCCCAGCACAGATCCCGAAAGCCCCTTCCTGGATGCGGAGGAGATCAGAAAGCGGGGCCTTGCGCCCCATGTCAAGCGGAAGATGCGCATGCAGTTCCTGACGGAAGCCGCCTTCGACGCCGTCATGCCCGCCCCTGTCCAGCTGGCCTGGCACGCAGTCCAGCTTTACAGACTGGAAAAACTCTGAAACAGTAAAAAACCGGCAGCGCCTGCTGCCGGAGGAGAAATCTATGCGAGAAAGAAATACCATGACCCTGCAGATCACTACAGGGGCAATGATCCTGGCCATTTTTACCATCCTCCTTCTGCTCAACCGTCAGACGGGAGGATTTTTCGAGGAGATCTTCGTCTACCTCATGCCCATCCCCATGGTGGCCTATACCTCAAAGTACAGCTTTAAGAGCGGCCTCATGGTCTTTGCCGGCATGTGCTTTTTCTCCTTTATCTTCGGCACCCTGACCTCCATGTTCTACGCCGTCACCTCCGCCTTCACGGGCCTGGTGCTGGGCACCTGCATTTACAAAAAGGTCAGCATGGCCAAGACCATGCTGCTGGTCATGGGCCTGTCCGCCTTCTTCAACGTACTGGATACCGTAGCCCTGGCGTCCGTCTTCGGCTACGACATAAACGCCACCATCACGGAAATGCAGGCCATGCTGACCCAGGTCATGACCACCTATACGGCCTCCGCCGGAGAGAAGGGGCAGCAGATCATGGAACAGGTCATGTCCATCTACAATGACCAGTTCCTGCGCCAGATGTTCGTTATCTCCATGGTCTTCTTCGGCCTGATCCAGGGCGTGGTGGTCTACTACCTGAGCCTGGCGGT
>DETN01000092.1:5759-14842 GCA_002362155.1 Lachnospiraceae bacterium UBA3287
ATAGCAGTGGCCGCCTACGGCTACGGAGCCGCCAACCTCCGGAATGATGCCATGCCCGAGCTGCAGCACAACATATCCCAGACCCTCTGGGTCTGCGGCTATCTTTTCCTGGCAGCCTTCGGCGTCCTGGCCCTGACCCTGGTCATCCGCAAATACCTGGGCATCCGGAACGGCCTTATGACCGGCATCCTCTGCTTTGCCGCCATGTTCACCTTCCCCCAGATCCTGATCATGCTGGGCGCCGCCTATGTCTTCTCCCCGGATTTCCATACGGCCCTGATGCAGCCAAGGCAGGAGGCGCCACGGCGCCCCAGGGGCATGCTCTGATCCCCTCAGGACCTGGAAAGGTCTTTTTCCATCCGGATGCAGTCAAAGGTGGGCCCGTGCAGAAGGGTCCCGTCCGTGACATGGTAGCCCAGCTTTTTATAAAAATCCACAGCCACGTCCCGGCTCTCCACCACGGCTTTTTCAAAGCCCAGGTCGGAGAGCCATTTTTCTGCCTCCAGGACCACCTTTCTTCCAAGACCCTGCCCACGGTATTCCGGCAGGACCACCACCCTGCCGATCATGGCTTCTCCCTGCCCCAGTTCATAGAAGCGGCAGGTGGCTATGGGAAAGCTGTCATCCGTTATAAGGATATAGTCTGTGCCCTCCCCGTCGTGGTCGTCGAACTCCGCTTCCAGGGAGATATGATGGGCCCGGCCCATGCCCTGGATCCGGACATAGAAGGCCCCGGCCCTGTGGGCAAGAGACTCTGCCCGGATGACTTTAAGCCCTGTCTTTTCTTCTGCCCCGGCCGCTTTCCCTATGCTTTCCAGATATTCCTTTTCCGTAACGGCAGGAATCCCCGCCTTTCTGACCATATCAGCAAAGATCCCGTCTGCAGAAACATATCCCCCGTCAAAGAGGCCGTTGTGGATCCTTCCGATGCCGCAGGAGGGGGAATCCGCCTTCAGGATGGCAGCGCTGCAGCCCTTTTCCCTGCAGAGGGCCATGGCCTTTTCCGCTCCCCGCAAAAAGGCCTCCGTCACGTCCTCTCCTTCCCGGTTCAGGACCCTGCCCTCCCGGATCTCGCTGGGAATGCGGGGGGTGGGAAGCCCTCCCAGGACCTCGGGACAGACCAGGAGGACCTCCTCCCTCTTCGCAAGCTCCATGATCTCCGGGACTCCCTTGCTTTTTCCGTCATAGCGGCAGGGATATCCTGCCAGGCATCTGCTGATCACATACATGAAGACTCTCCTCCTTAAAAGGCTTTCCTTCCGGTATTATACATTTCCTCCGGGAGGCAGGGAATAAAAATGCATCATTTTCCGGCCCGGGATGGCAAAACAGCTGACAAAAACCCGGTCCTCCTGTTTTCTTTTTAATATAAATGCATTAAAATACACACGTATACAAAATTCTCACATGATCAAGGAGGGTAAAGATGAAAAGAATCAGCTATGGCACAGCCGCTGCCTGTCTCCTCTGTCTCTGCCTGCTGCTTTCGGGCTGCGGGGGCACAGGGAAGGCCATCCGCTTCGGCACGGCAGGCGTGGGCGGCAACTATAACACCTTCGGACAGACCTTTGCGGGCCTTCTTGCTTCCCAGGAAGATCCCATGGAGATCGAGGTCAAGGTCACGGCAGGCTCCGCCGCCAATCTCCGTCTTATGTCGGAGGATTATATCCAGCTGGCCATTTCCCAGACCGACGTGATCAGCTCCGCCTGGAACGGCACGGACGCCTTCAGCGAAAAGGCTCTGACCGGCTACGGGGCCGTGGCGGGACTTTATACGGAAGTATGCCAGTTCATCACCAGAAAGGATTCCGGCATCAAATCCATCAGGGACCTGCGGGGAAAGAAAGTCAGCGTGGGCGAAGCGGAATCCGGCTCCGAAGTCAACGCCGTCCAGATCCTTCTGGCCTACGGCCTCAACGAAAAGCTGGTGGAGGAAGTCAACCTCAACTATACCGACGCGGCAAAGGCCCTGCAGAACGGGGAGATCGACGCCTTCTTCTGCACGGCAGGCGTTCGGACCACCGTGGTGGAGGAGCTGGCCAGGCAGGTGGACATACGCCTGCTGCCCATAACCGGCGACGAGAGAAAATCCCTGATCGGCACCTATGATTTCTATACCACCTATACCGTACCGGCCGGCACCTATACCGGCATGAACAAGGACGTGAAGACCATCGGCGTAAGAGCCGTCCTCCTGGCCAGCAACAAGCTCCCGGAAGGGGACGTTAAGAAGATCACCGCCGCTCTCTTTAAAAATGCGGACCAGCTCCAGCTGGCAGTCCCCGTGGATTTTACTCTGACGGAGGAAAGCGCGGTCCAGGATATCCCCATTCCCTTCCATCCCGGCGCGGCGGCCTATTATGAAGAAGCCGGCGTCAGCATCGGAAAGTAAGTAGGAGGTGGAACAATGCTTTCGATCACTCTGAACATGTATCAGACCCTGGCAGTGGCCGTCATCGCCCTGCTTCTGGGCGCTGTCATCCGAAGGAAAGTCTCCTTTCTGGAGCGCTTCTGCATTCCCGCTCCCGTGGTGGGGGGACTGCTTTTCGCCATCCTGACCTGCATCCTCTACGTGGCAGGCATCATGGAGGTCACCTTTACCGATACTCTGCGTGAAGTCTGCATGGTCTTCTTCTTTACCTCTGTAGGCTTCCAGGCCAACCTTAAGATCCTGAAGACCGGCGGAAAGTCCCTTCTGCTCTTCCTGGTCCTGGTCATCATCCTGATCATCGGCCAGAACATCCTGGCAGTGGGCCTTTCAAAAGTCCTCAGTCTGGACGCCCTGGTGGGCCTGTGCACCGGTTCCATCCCCATGGTGGGCGGACACGGCACGGCAGGCGCCTTCGGCCCGGTCCTGGAGGACTTCGGCCTTGTGGGGGCCACTACGGTCTGCACCGCGGCGGCCACCTACGGCCTGATCTCCGGCTCCCTGATCGGCGGCCCCATTGCCAACCGCCTGATCCTCAAGTATGATCTCTTAAAGACAGCGGTCACAGATGACGACAGCCTTCTGGTGGAGGACGAAGCCCACCATGTAAGGAACCTGAGCAACTACGCTCCCGCCACCTATCAGCTGGTCCTGGCGGTGGGTGCCGGCACCCTGGTCTCCTACTTCCTGTCCATGACAGGCATGACCTTCCCCATCTATATCGGCGCCATGATCGTGGCGGCCGTCATCCGGAACGTGGGAGAATATACCGGCTGGTTTGAGATCCATATGGGCGAGATCAACGATATCGGCGGCATCATGCTCTCTCTTTTCCTGGGCATTGCCATGATCACCCTGAAGATCTGGCAGCTGGCCGAGCTGGCCCTGCCCCTTCTGATCCTTCTGATCGGCCAGACCATCTTCATGTACCTGTACGCCAATTTCGTGATCTTCAATGTCATGGGACGCAACTATGACGCGGCGGTCATTACGGCGGGCACCTGCGGCTTCGGAATGGGCGCCACCCCCAACGCCATGGCCAACATGCAGGCCATCTGCGACAAGTTCGCCCCTTCCATCAAGGCCTACATCCTGATCCCCATCGTCGGTTCGCTCTTTGCCGACTTTATCAACAGTCTTGTGATCACCTTCTTTATCAACCTTGTATAAGCACCGGGAAAACGGAAAGGAGAAGTCAAATGAGCGGTCTGAAGCATACCATAGAAGTGATTGAGGAAAAGATCGAAAAGGGCCTGGAAGCCGTCCATCTGAAGAAAAGGAAGGCCGGGAATGCCGGGGAACAGGAGCATACAGAGAACACCGTCTCTGTGGATTCCGAAAATCTGGCCATGCCCGAGATCCATCTGAAGAAAAAGGAAGAGGCGAAAAAGGGCGCCGGCGAATATTCGGTGGAGACCGAAAGCCTGGCCGTCCCCGAAGTCCATACCGGCAAGGTGGACCTGGAGCCCGAAAAGAAGGACCACAAGGTCTCGGGCATCTCCTATGACAACCTGGCCATGCCGGAAGTCCACTTCAAAAAGAAATAAAAGGAAAGCCGGGAAGAACATCTGAAAGGTACAGGCCGCAGGAAGAACCCCTGCGGCCTGTTTTCATGCATCTATGGATCTTTTTCTCTTCCGGGACCCTTTTACCTCTGGATCTCGAAATTCATGTTCATAAGGCTCCGGATGGCGTTCGCGTCGTCGGTGATGTTGCCGTCGCCGTGGATGGTGTGCTTGAGGGCCGAGCTGGCCACTGCGAAGTCCACCATCTCCTGGGGCTCGTAGCCCTGTATCATAGCGTAGATCAGGCCGCTGGCAAAGGCGTCGCCGCCGCCCACTCTGTCCAGGATGGTGAAGGTAAAGAGCTTGCTCTCCCAGGTCCTGCCCTCATACCAGAGGTAGGCCTTGAGGCTGTTCTCGCTGCCGCTGTGGACATAGCGGACATGACGGGCAATGCACTTGATGTTGGGGAACTTCTCCACGAATTTCCTGAATACCAGGTCTTCGTCGCCAAAACCGGGCTGGCGGGGGATCCCGTCCTTCCAGTCTCCTTTGGAATGGTCCTCTTCATCCTTCCACAGATGATAGGGCTCGATGCCGAAGAGGACATCCACGTAGGGCAGGCACTTTGTGCAGAAGTCTCTTGCCTCCTCCCAGGTCCAGAGGGTGGCCCGGAAGTTGCCGTCGAAGCTGATGGTCATGCCCTGCTTCTTGGCGGTCTGCAGCATGCGCATGATCAGGTCCGCGCAGCCGGGGCAGAGAGCCGGCGTAATGCCGGACAGGTGGAGCCAGTCAAAGTCCTTAAGCAGGGCATCCAGATCCACCTTGGAGAAATCGTACTCGGTGATGGCGGAATGCTTTCTGTCATAGGTGACCTTGGAAGCCCGGATCCCGTAGCCTGTCTCCAGGTAGTAGGTCCCCAGCCTGTGGGTGGGCGTCTCTTCGGCGGTGGCACGAATGACCGGCGTGCAGTGCACGTCGTTGGCACGGAGCCAGCGGATGGCGCTTTTGCCGATGGAGTTGTCCGGCACCACGCTGAAGAAGGAAGAATCCACGCCCAGGTTGGCAAGGGCCAGAGCGATGTTGGCTTCACTTCCGCCGTAGGAGGCTTCGAAGCTGCCGGCCATACGGATCTTTTCATAGTTGGGAGGCGTCAGCCGCAGCATGACCTCGCCTGCAGTAATAAATCTCATCTTTCCCTCCCTGTTTGAGTCGCAAAACTTCCGGCGGAAATCTCTTCCGTCGGAAGCTTTCTCTTTTTTATTTCTTCAGTTCCCTGACCAGGTCAGCCAGAGCAGCGTCCTTGCAGTCCGCAAAGAAAAGCTCGTCGAAATGCTCGCCTGCGAAGGCGCCCTTGACCAGTTCGGGATCCAGATCCTTCAGGATATCCGCAAGGGGCCTGAAAGCTGCGGCTCTGACGCCGTCCAGGATCTTCTTGTTCCTCTGCTCCGGAACGACTCTTTCCTTGGGATAGCCGCCGCCGAAGGGCTCGCTGAAGAGCTTCTCGAAGATGTATTCCAGGTTCAGGTCTCCGCCCCAGCCGAAGCCCAGAGCGAAGGGAATGGAGATGGCGTTGCCGTCATTGATCTGGGCAAAGGTGTAGGCATCCAGGGGATTTGCCACATGGCCGCAGATCACGCCGGGGAAGGAATTGAGGGCCAGCATGGCGCCTTCGCCTGTTCCGCAGCCGGTGATGACAAAATCTGCCGCGCCGGTATTTAACAGGACCGCTGCCAGGATGCCGTTCTGGACATAGGTCAGCTGGGCGGCGTCATCCGCCGCATACATGCCGTAGTTCCTGACTTCGAAGCCCATGGGCTCCACTACCTTCTTCAGGGCCTTTTCGATGATGGCGTTCTTTGCGGCCTGGCTGTTCTCGTTGATCAGTGCGATTCTCATTTGATACTCCTTTCGGATCATTCGTCGATGACCTTGATATCCTGCTCTTCTTCTTCCTTGAACTTGCTCTCGTCCAGCTGGCTGGGATCCTGGCCAAGATAGGCAAGGATGCCGCCGTCGATGTAGATGACCTGACCGTTGATGAAGTCAGATGCGGGAGAGGAAAGGAATACTGCAAGGCCCATCAGGTCCTCGGTCTTGCCCCATCTCTGAGCGGGGGTCTTGGAACGGATGAAACGGTCGAAGGGATGCATGGAACCGTCGGCCTGCTTTGCACGAAGGGGTGCTGTCTGAGGGGTGGCGATGTAGCCGGGGCCGATGGCGTTGCACTGGATGTTGTACTGGCCGTACTCGGAGCAGATGTTCTTGGTCAGCATCTTCAGGCCGCCCTTGGCTGCTGCGTATGCGGATACGGTCTCACGGCCCAGTTCGCTCATCATGGAGCAGGCGTTGATGATCTTGCCGCTGCCCTTTTTGATCATGCCGGGCAGAACTGCCTTGGAGCAGAGGAAGGGACCTGTCAGGTCAACGTTGATGACCTGGTTCCACTGAGCTGCTGTCATCTCGATCATGGGGATCCTCTTGATAATGCCTGCGTTGTTGATCAGAATGTCGATGGTGCCGATCTTCTCTTCCACGTCCTTGACGAAAGCATTGACCTGCTCTTCGCTCGTAACGTCGCAGACAGCGCCGTATACTTCCAGACCCAGCTTCTTATACTCGTTCAGACCTCTGTCTACCAGATCCTGGTTGATGTCGTTGAAAACGATCTTTGCGCCCATCTCTGCAAGGGCAGTTGCATAGGCCAGGCCCAGGCCGTAGGATGCGCCTGTGATCCATGCCACCTTACCGTCGACTCTGAATTTTTCCATCATTCCCATGATAAATACTCCTTTCGGGCCATTGTGAATCATCCCTCCCCGGGATCCGCAGGGCAATGTCCCGTCCCCCTGCGGAATACTTTTTCTTTTGACTTTTTTATTGAAGCAGCGCCCGGTCCGGACAGGGCCCGGATCAGGCAGATGCCTTCTTACTTACATCAGATCCTGCATGCGGACTTCGTCCATGTCGTCGAAGTCCTGGTTCTCGCCGACCATGCCCCAGATAAAGGTATAGTTCCTGGAGCCTGCGCCCGAATGAATGGACCAGGAGGGAGAAATGACGGCCTGCTCGTTGCGGACCACGATGTGTCTGGTCTCTGTGGGCTCGCCCATGTAATGCATGACGAAGGCGTCCTCGGGCAGGTCAAAGTAGAGATAGACCTCCATGCGTCTGTCATGGGTGTGGCAGGGCATGGTATTCCAGACGCTGCCGGGCTCCAGGTGGGTCATTCCCATCTCCAGCTGGCAGGACTCTACCTGGCCGGGCAGGATGTACTTGTGGATGGTCCTGTGGTTGGAATCCTCCAGGGTGCCCAGTTCCTTGTTGTTCTCGGGAAGGATCACCACGTCATAGTCCATGACGGCAGGGCCCTGGGCCAGGACGCGCTTTGTGGGGCAGGTCCTGTGGGCGGGGCCGGAGCAGATATAGAACTTGGCGGGGTTTTCCGGATCGTCGCTGGCAAAGAAGATGTCCTTTGTGCCCATGCCGATGTAGAGGCCGTCCCTGGATGCGATCTCATAGACTGTGCCGTCGGCTGTGACTTTTCCGGGGCCGCCGATGTTGATCATGCCCATTTCCCGTCTCTCCAGGAAATACTTTGCGCGGAGCTCGTCCCCCGCTTCCAGCTTCAGGGGGTCACCAGCGGGCACGGCTGCGCCGAAGATGATCCTGTCGATGTGGCTGTAGATCAGTCTGATCTCGCCCTTTTCAAAAAGGTGCTCTGCAAGAAACTCTTCTCTGAGTCTCTCTGTGGTGTAGTGCTTCACGTCCCTGGGGGAAGCTGCTGTTCTCAATTCCATAAGTTCTCACTCCTTTAAATAATACAGGTTGTCCATCTGCAGTTTCTGTACGTTTTCAATGGTGGGCTCGATGTCCGCCGCCCCTGTGATCTGCACGTCGGAGATCTTCACCGTATGGATGTTCTTCAGATAGAGGCTGACGCCGGACAGTTCCGGGAAGCCGTCCATCATGACGGGAACATGGGGCTTTCTCTCCTCCGCCGGACGGAAGGAGGCTCTGATATTCTCCAGAATGATCCCCTCTACGGGCATCTCGGGCAGGCCGCAGGCGCATACGAAGGAAGCGTCCACGCCGGTGCATTCGATGTCCTTCAGATGGATGGTGCCTATGGAAGGGGTCATCTCATCCGCAGGGCGGAAGGCCTGGTTCTGGACATAGTCGCTGTGGCCGTCGGGATCGCAGTAGTAGAACATGTTGACGGTCATGGGCATGTGGACGTCCTCCATGACGATGTTCTCGAAGAGGAGGTCATTCAGGCAGGACTTCTGTCCTCTGCCACGCCTGGTCTTCAGGCGGACGCCCCGGTCTGTCCTTACGAAAAGACATTTGGAGACTCTGACCTTTTCCACGCCGCAGGCCACTTCGCTGCCCAGGGTCACGCTGCCGTGGCCCCGCATGAGGCGGCAGTTGCGGACTTCCACGCCCGAGGTCCTTTTGTAGTGGTACTGGCTCATGTAATACTTTCCGCTCTTGATGGCGATGCAGTCGTCGCCCACGGAGATCTCTGTGCCCAGGACCAGCACGTCGGTGCAGGATTCGGGATCGAAGCCGTCGGTATTGGGGGAATTGTCCGGATTAAAGATGTTCAGGTTCAGGGCCCTGACGCCGTCGCAGTAGTAGGGATGCACGGTCCAGCTGGGAGAATTGCAGACCTTTACGCCCTGGAGGCGGATATTGCTGCAGTGGCTCAGGAAGACGGTCCTGGGCCTCCAGGCCGTGATCTTTGCCTTGGGATTCTTCCACCAGCTGCCTCTGTCGGCTCCCCCGTTGATGGTGCCCCGGCCCACGATGTCCACGTTCTTTACGCAGATGCCGGTGATCAGGGATGCGAAGGTATCCAGAGGGTTGCCTTCCCAGCTGCCCAGGTTGTACTCGGGGCCTTTTCCCATGGGAGGAATGATCATGCCGGGCAGGACGGGATAGTCCTTTCTGTCAGGAAGGCCCAGGAGCTCGGCCCCCTCGTCCAGCCACAGGGTAATGCCGCTCTTTAAGAAAAGAGGACCGGTCAGATAGGTGCCCTTTGTGAAATGGACCGTGCCGCCTTCGGGACAGGAATAAAGAGCTGTCTGGATGCAGGCGGTATCCACATGGACCCCGTCGCCCGCGGCGCCGAAAAGATGCACGTCCATAAG
>DETN01000056.1:0-1787 GCA_002362155.1 Lachnospiraceae bacterium UBA3287
TTCTGTCGTAGGTTTATTAGTTCCGTTCAGGGTCTCTGTGGATCTGGCCTTCAGCTTCTGTCTTTTTCTTCCCGGAAGGATGTCTTCAGATGGGCCAGAAATCTTTCGGCGATGGGAGAGAAGGTCTGATAGCGGTTCCAGGCCAGGTAGAGGGCGGTTTCCAGTCTGGGAGAAAGGGGCCTGAAGACCAGGCCGCTGCCCGGGGAGGTATCGATCAGATGGGCAAAGGTCAGAAGATAGCCCAGGCCCTCCCTGGCAAAGACCGATCCGTTATAGGAAAGGCGGAAGGAGCCTTCCAGGATCAGGTCCGCATAGGCGTTTCCTGCCCAGGTCCGGATCTCATTGGACCAGGCCTGGTCGGAGCAGAAGAGGGGGAGTCCCCGAAGGTCCGAGACAGTGATCTTTTCCTTTCCGGCCAGAGGGTCGGTCTCCGGTATGACAAGTCCCCAGACGTCGCTTTCGGGAAAGGCCAGATATTCGTACCTGCGGCTGTCCGGCAGCTCTGCCAGTACAATAAAGTCCAGGATCCCCTTGTCCAGCTTCTCGGCGATCTGCTCCGTATCTCCGCTGGTGATGTGGTAGTGGAGGCCCGGATAGCGGGACTTGAATTCCCGGATGGCCCTGGCCAGATATTTGATCTGGAAGGATTCCGCAAGGCCCAGATACAGCTCACCTCCGCTTATATCGTCCAGGGAGATGAATTCCTGCTCGATCCTGTCGGCCATGCGGACCAGGTCCTCCGCCCGGTTCCGCAGAAGGATCCCCTCGTCCGTCAGACGGATGCTGAAGCTGTGGCGGGTAAAGAGCTTTTTGCCCAGTTCCTCCTCCAGGGCTTTCATCTGCTTTGACAGGGTGGGCTGGGTGACATGCAGGATCTCGGCTGCCCGGCTCATGTTCTCCTCCCGGGCTGCTGCCAGAAAATAACGCAGGGTTCTGATCTCCATGGGGTCTCCTTCTGTTTTTTACTGCCTAATGATATGCCAACAAAGAATAACATCATATTCATTATAACTATTAGCGCGGTTTCCGGCAAGAAGCTACACTGTAAGTGCAGGGAGAAATGATCCCCCGGACAAGAAGAAAGGAACTGCTGCAGCATTTCGAAAGAGGCGCGGCAGTGCAAAGGAGCACGATCTATGGAAGCTGACAGATTAAGACAGACACTTTCTGACGCGGGATGCCCTCTGCAGGCGGCGGGAGAGATCGTCAGACTCTGCGGGATGGGGATGACGTCGGATGCCCTCCGTCTTATGAAAAAAGACCGCTGCAGACTCATGGAAGAGATGCATGAATGCGGGAGGAAGGTGGACCGTATGGACCTTCTGATCCGCCTTACGGAAAAAGAATTGGAACAGACTCAGATAAAAGGAGGAAAATAAGATGATCAGAAAAGAAGAACTGAAACTGACACAGGAATGGGACAAGACCTTCCCCAAAAGTGAAAAAGTGGACCACAGCAAGGTGACCTTTGTCAACCGCTACGGGATCACCCTGGCAGCCGATATGTATGTACCGAAAAATGCAGAGGGAAAGCTTCCCGCCATCGCAGTATGCGGCCCCTTCGGCGCCGTCAAGGAGCAGTGCTCCGGCCTCTATGCCCAGACCATGGCAGAGAGGGGCTTTGTGACCATCGCTTTTGACCCCTCCTTTACCGGCGAGAGCGGCGGCAATGTCAGATATATGGCCTCTCCCGACATCAATACGGAAGACTTCATGGCAGCAGTGGACTTCCTGTCCCTGGAAGACAGGGTCGACCCCGACAGGATCGGCATCATCGGCATCTGCGG
>DETN01000056.1:1903-8201 GCA_002362155.1 Lachnospiraceae bacterium UBA3287
ACCATGTATGACATGACCAGAGTCAATGCCAAGGGTTATTTCGACGGCGCGGATTCCGAAGAGGCCCGCTATGAGAGCAGGAAGGCCATGTGCGAAAGAAGGCTCCAGGACCTGAGAGAAGGCGAATACAAGCTGGGCGGCGGTGTCGTGGATCCGCTTCCTGAGGATGCGCCCTTCTTTGTAAAGGACTACTATGATTATTACAAGACAGAGAGAGGCTATCACGAAAGGTCACTGAACTCCAACGGCGGCTGGAACGTGATCGGCTGCGAATCCTTTATGAACCAGCCCATCCTCAAGTATACCAATGAGATCAGAAACGCCGTTCTTGTCATGCACGGCGACAAGGCCCATTCCTGCTATTTCTCCAGGGATGCCTTCGCGGACATGGTAAACGGCAGCAAATATACAGACAACAAGGAGCTTCTGATCATCCCCGGCGCGGTCCATACAGACCTTTATGACGGCGGCGGAAAGAATGCCATCCCCTTCGATAAGCTGGAGAGCTTCTTTACAGAGTATCTGAAATAATAAGGAACCTTTCGGGGCCGGGCAGGGAGCGGGAGCTCCCCTGCCCGGCTTTTTCTGATCCCGGGGAAGGGAAGGCGCTCTGCCCGGATCTTCCCCTGGCGGCAGCCGGAAAAGCGGGAAGCTGAGCAGGAAACAGCGCTGAAAGGAACAGCGCTGAAATAAACTTTTTTTGTGGAAATAACGTTTAAAAAGTGTGATACTATAGTGTGCAGAACATTTCTGTATATCATTGAAAGAGGTAACGCCATGCAGATCGAATTCAAAGAGAAACACAGTGAAGATTATTTCAGGGAAGGCGTCAATGTTCAGGTCCAGTATCAGGTGATCCAGAAGAAGCCCGAAGGGAAGCTCAAGGACTATTTTACGCTTACAAAAAGATATCTGATCATTCTGATCGCTACGGCGGCGGTGCTGGTCCTGGTCAATATTTTTACCGGCTTCTCCGGCATGTCCATCTTCGCACTGATCTTTCTGGGCGTGGTGGCCCTTCTGGACATCCGCTACTCCCAGACCATGAATAAGCTTCTGGAAGGCTATCTGAAGGAGACCAGGCACTCCACCTTCAAAGCGGACAGCCAGGGCATCAGGCTGGAGAGAGGAGGCGCTGCGGCCGCTTCCTTAAACTGGTCGGAAGTCTCCTTTGTGAGAGTTTTTGAACATTGCATCCTTTTTGCCGGCACCAAGGCTCCGGGCCCTTTTATCCTTGTGCCTGTATCCTGCAGGGAGGAGATCTTCTCCTTTATGGACCAGAACGGGATCAAGGTGAGGACCATCGGCAGATAAATCGGATGCCGGGCATATAAAAGGGAAAGACAGGGGATTCCGGAAGGCGGAGCAGAGCGGCTCCCTCTTCCGGGGTCCCTTTTCTGGCAGGAGGAAATCTATGGCGTGGTGCACACTTTCGTTTGAATCAAAGGCTCTCAAGAGGCCTGAAAAGCTGGAGCTTCTGATCCCCCAGGCGGGCTTCAAGGGGCTGACAAAAAAGGAGGACTACGGGGTCCTTGTCCTTCTCCACGGCCTTCATAAGGACAGGAAGGAATGGCTTCTGGATTCCCAGATGCCTTTTCTGGCCAGGGAGCTGCCCCTTCTGGTGGTCATGCCCACCTGCCGCAACGTCTTTTACGTCAATACGGCAAACGGCTATGCCTACATGGACTATATCACCAGGGAGATCCCTTCCCTGATCAGGGAGATGTTTCCGGTCTCGGAGGATCCCCGCAAATGGACCATCATGGGAGAATCCATGGGAGGATACGGAGCCCTGGTCTGCGGCCTGCATCATCCGGAGGTCTTCGGCGGGATCGCGGCCTTTTCGCCGGTAACGGACGCCATGAATGCGGCATCCCTCCTGCCGGACGTCTGCTTTGAGGACGTCTTCGGAAGCAGGGAGGAGGCTGACAGGAAGGGCTATGATCTCTTCCGCCTGACAGACCGGCTGAAGGAGGCGCCCCCCGTCCGCATGTGCTGCGGGAAGTCGGACTTTCTCCTTGATATGAACCGCCGCTTTTATGAGAAGATCCGGTCCTGGCAGGACGTGGTCTATTCGGAGGGGGAGGGAGACCACGATTTTCTTTACTGGAATCCTCAGATCCCGGAGGTCCTCTCCTGGATCATGAAAAGAATGGAGGAATGCTCATGATCAGCGCGTATGTACATCCCTACTCCAATGTCCTGAACATGGAAACGGACGTAAGGCTCATTATGCCGGACCTGAATGAAGATAAAAGGCCCCTGCCCTGCATCTGTCTCTGCCACGGAGGCAGCGGGGACGAAGACGCCTGGCTCTGCTTCGGGGGGATCGGAGAACTCGCTGACAGATATCGCACGGCCTTCTGCCTGGTCAACGCCATGGACTCCTGCTTTACCGACATGGCCCACGGCTTTCCCTTTGCCACCTATATAGGGAAAGAACTGCCTCTCATCATGCGGGGCCTCTTTTCCCGCCTGTCCTGTGAGAGGAAGGATACCTTTATCTGCGGCCTCTCCAACGGAGGCTACGGAGCCCTGCTGATCGGCCTTACTTATCCGGAGACCTTTTCCGCCATCGGCGCCTTTTCCGCAGGGGACAAGGCAGACGCCGCCCCAAAGCCCTTCCCGGAGGGGACCATGGATCCCAGGATCCGCATGTTCGGGCAGAGGGAGATCCACGGCACGGACTACAGCATCACCCATCTGGCCCGGACCCTTGCCGCCTCGGAGAGGGAAAAGCCCAGGGTGTACCATGCCTGCGGGGGAAAGGATCCCTGGCTGGACATGAACCTGATCGTAAAGGAATGCTTTGAGGACCTGGCCTGTCCCGATTACGACTACAGATACCATCAGGACGAACGCTATGGCCACGAGTGGCCCTTCTGGCACGAAGAACTGGTCCGATTCCTGGATTACGCCTCCATCCGCTGATGCGGGGGAGCAGGATATACAGGGAAAATTCTGCAGAAACAAACAGAGAGAAGACGGCCTTCTCTCTGTTTGTTTCTGTTTCCGGTATTATTTTCTCTGCTTTGCCTTTCTGTCAGGTGGAAAGGCTGTTCCTGCCGCTCAGGACCGACTGCAGCATGCAGGCGATCCGCAGGGTCAGATGGCTCTGGGGATCGTCCAGAGAAATGGGCAGGAGCTTTTTGATGGCTTGGATCCGGTAGAGAATGGTATTGCGGTGGACGTAGAGCTGTTCCGAGACAGCCTTGATGCTGCCTTCACAGTTTAAGAAGGTCTCCAGGGTCTGCATGTATTCGGTGCCGTGGGCAGCGTCATATTCCAGAAGGGGGCCCAGGTTCTCATAGCAGAAGGATTTGAGAAGATCCATGTCGTCCACCATGTAGAGGAGACGGTAAACTCCCATATCTCCGAAATAGACGGGGGTGGTCTTCTGGGCCTGGGCCATGCCGGCCGCGGCCCGGGCCCTGCGGTAGGCCCTGCGGAGATTGCCGATGTCCGTCACCACGTCGCTGACGCCTATGTAGACAGGCTTGTCATACATCCTTTTTCTGACCCTGTCGGCGAACTCCTGCAGGATCTCCCGGCACTGGGCCTGGGTCAGGGCGTTCATGATAATGACGAAGCAGCTGTCGTAGTAGAAGAAGTGGCCGTTGTGGGTCAGGCCTCCCAGAAAGATCTGCATGCGGTAGGCGAGACGGCGGCGCTCCACCGTATCCATCCGGTCCAGGTCTCCCGTGGTCACCAGGGCCACCTGGAAGGTGCCGTCCAGGTCAAAGTAGGCCCGCAGCTCCGGTTCGTACTTTTTTCTGTCCTGGGGCTGCTCTATGGCCCGGATCAGGGCGGCGCTGATCTGCTCGTCCGCTTCGGAGGTAAGGAAGATCCGGATACTGGCGTCCTTGATCAGGTCGCCCAGATAGATCTCCCAGGGGACGATGAGCAGGGGCAGATCGTTCTGATCGCAGAAGGAGAGGACGGAAGCAGGGATCTCCTTCACGTAATAGCCGGTATTGACCAGAAGGCCTGCGGCGCTGCGCTCATGAAGGCTTTTGACCAGGGCCATCAGGTCTTCTTCGGTCTGAAAGCCCAGGCCGGTGGTAACGGCCAGCTCCTTGCCGGAGAAATGCTGCAGGATGGTCATGTCCTCCACCATGAAGAGCCAGCTGATGGAATTGGACCAGCCGTTCTTTCCGGCCTTCAGCTCGATCTTATATCTGTCTTTGCCCGCTACGAGCAAATCTTCGATGGTATATCCCATGATGATTCTTCCTTCACAGTCTTTTGTTGTGCTTTTGTTATGAAAAGGTCCTGCCGGGGGCAGAGCCTTTTTTATGCTTTCTCCCGGCTGCATGGTCTCTTCCTGGGCCGGGTCCTTTTCAAGTGTATCAGAAAGAAAGGGGACCTGTCCACAGACTTGTGCTGAGAGCACAAAAAAATGTCATAAAATGAGACTTCCGGCATGTAGATGCAAAATCTGTTTGTGATACTATATAGACAGAAAGAAAAAACAGTTAAGAAAACAAAGCAAACCCAGGCCGGACCGGAAAAGGCCCAGGCTGCCTTTCATAGATCGGAGGTAGTAAAAATGTCTAACATGGAATTTATCAGTTACGAAAAGTTCAACAGCGAATACAGGACTCCCGAGTGGATGCGCGCAGAGCGTTATGAATTCTGCGATGAGCTCTACGGAGAAAGGTCCGCCAAAAAGAGCGGCCTCATGCAGCAGCTGACCCTCCTTCTGCTCTCCGTATTATGACGCAGGGCCGGTCAGACCAGGACCGGAAAAGAACATATAAGATCAGAAACAGTTTCCTGCCGCCGGCTTTTTAAGCCGGCGGTTTTCTTTTGCCGGGGACCGGGACAGGACCTGGCCGGAGAAGTTTTTCTGAATATACGGTTTTTCATATACTTCTGTCAGCCTCTCGTATAAAATGTACTTGTGTAAATTTCAGGATGATACATCATTTAAGAGACGGAGACGGGGCATGGAAGCTTACAGGCATACGGTGAAATACTACGAAACGGACAGGATGGGCTTTACCCATCATTCCAACTATGTCAGGTGGATGGAGGAAGCCCGCATCGACTGCATGGATGCTCTGGGCTGGCCCTATGCCCGCTTCGAGAAGGAAGGGATCATTTCTCCCGTCACCGCCATTGAATGCAGGTTTAAGCAGACGACCACCTTCCCGGAGGAGGTGTCCATAGAGGTGACCGTGACAGAATTCAAAGGAGTCCGCCTGAAGCTTAAGTATGTTATGAAGAACGCGGAAGGAAAGACGGTCTGCGAGGCGGCATCGGAGCACTGCTTTATCAGGAAGGGAAAGATCATCCGGGTGGACAGAGAGTATCCGGAATTCTTCCTGGCCCTGAAGAGCCTGCAGGAAGAGTAAGAGAAGAGCAGATAAAGAGCGGAGTAAATAAAGAAAAAAGCGTCTCCGGGGAAAACGGAAAGGCTTTTAAAGATCCGGAAGGCGGGAAGTGTCCCGCCTTCTTTTTATACCGGTACGGGAGCCGCATAAAAATCCCCGCAGGAGGCATCCTGCGGGGACAAGGTCTGTTTCATAGGGGGGAGGCCCCCCGGCAGCTTACTGCCTGCGGCCGTATTCTGAGATGCCCGAGAGCATGAAGAGGAATACGGCAATGGGAATAAAGGAAAGATTTACGCTGATGCTGGTGCTGGAGTAACCGCTGATGGTTATGCCGCCCAGCAGGAGGCTGGCGCAGACTCCCAGGGCGATGGAAAAAATACCGCATACGATCTCCAGAATGCCGGCAGTCTTAAGGGCCTTGGAGCATTTGACGGAGAAGGGAGATTCATTGATGACTTCCTTCAGGGCTCTTTTGATCATGAAGATAAATATGACGGTAAGGAGCAGTATAAGGACGACTCCGCCCATGCCGATCAGAATGAAGTCTTTGTAGCCAAGGAGCATCTGGGTGGTCAGAGGGCTTCCGTTAATGGTGATGGCCTCTCCTATTTCCGCGGGGAGTTCCGGAATGTTTTCCGGCATAAAGGCGATCACGCCGGCCGAGGCCGCTATGGCCACGGTAACAAGGATCATGAACCAGAATGCGATCGCAGCAAGAACATTGAGAAATTTCGCACAGCCTTTCATAATATGCATCTCCTTCTAAAATGAAATCCATTCTCCTGCCTCCCGGGGCAGGTCTTTACGGTATAGTGCTTACCATATACCATCATATCACAAGGGCGTCCCCCTGTCTTACCATGTAAGTTAATTTCCTGTATATTCTGTATATTTGTGCCGGAAGCCGGGGCCGTTTGGGGCAGATGTCCGGCAGGGAGGAAAAAAACGGAAAGACCGAAAAA
>DETN01000014.1:0-6896 GCA_002362155.1 Lachnospiraceae bacterium UBA3287
TCCCGGGCCGGGAGCTGGAAAAAAGTCCTTAATCGAACAGGCCCGACAGATCGTCCTGGGTGATAGGCCGGATCCCGCCCTTCACCAGGATCTTCTCTGCTTCCTTGACGTCCGGAACGCGCAGGATCAGGAAGGCGCTGCCGGCCTTCTTGGCCAGGAAAGCGTAGGAATACTCCAGGTTGATCCCGTTGTCGCCAAGAAGCGTCAGAACGTCTACCAGGGCGCCGGGCTTGTCTTCGATCTCGACCGCCACGACCTTGGTGATGGAGCAGATATAGTTGTTCTCCTTAAGGACCTGGTTGCAGTTGTAGACGTCGTCCACGATGATGCGGACGATGCCGAAATCCTCGCTCTCGGCCAGAGACATGGCGCGGAGGTCGATCTCGTTCTGCTGCAGAAGCTTTGTCAGGGCAGCCAGAGAACCGGGCTGGTTGACAAGAAAAACGGAAATCTGTTTTACGCTCATAGTGAAACCCCTTTCTTACAAGTGGCCGGACATATGGGAAGATATGCCGCCGGCTGCTGCCAATTTACCCTTTATAAAGATTTCTCTTATCAATAACACGCTTTGCCTTGCCTTCGGATCTCACGATGCTCTTGGGAGACACCAGTCTGACCTTGCAGTAGATGCCCAGCATGGCCTTGAGAGCTGCCACCAGCTTCTTCTCACGGCCTGCGACTTCAGAAATAGAGTCGGAGAACATTTCCTGGGTCATCTCCACCTTGACCTCGATGGCGTCGGAGTTGTTCTCACGGGTGACCACGATCTCATAGTTGGCGGGATAGCCCTCGTTCATGAGAACGGTCTCGATCTGGGACGGGAATACGTTGACGCCCTTGACGATCAGCATGTCGTCGGAGCGGCCCAGAGGCTTGGTCATACGGATGAAGGTCCTGCCGCACTCGCACTTCTCCTCGGTCAGGATGCAGATATCCTTGGTCCTGTAGCGGATCAGGGGGAAGGCTTCCTTGGTGAAGCTGGTGAAGACCAGCTCGCCCTTTTCGCCGTAGGGAACAGGCTCGCCCGTCTTGGAGTCGATGGTCTCGGCGATAAAATTGTCCTCGTTGATGTGCATGCCCTTCTGGCAGGAGCACTCGAAGGCGACGCCGGGGCCGGAGATCTCGGTCAGACCGTAAATATCATAAGCCTTGATNNCGGAAAGCTCAGTCAGGCCGTAAATGTCATAGGCTTTGATGCCGAGCTTTTGCTCAATATCATGCCGCATTTCTTCCGTCCAGGCTTCTGCGCCGAAGATACCGGCCTTGAGCCGGATCCGGCTCCGCATGCCGCGCTCGTGGATGGATTCGCCCAGGTAGGCAGCGTAGGAGGGGGTGCAGCACAGGATGGTGGAGCCCAGGTCGGTCATGAACTGGATCTGGCGTTCCGTATTTCCCGAAGACATGGGCAGGGTAAGGGAGCCCACCTTATGGGAGCCGCCATGGAGGCCGGCACCGCCGGTAAAGAGGCCGTAGCCGTAGGAAACATGCACCACGTCGTCCTTTGTGCAGCCTGCCGCTGTCAGGGCCCTTGCGCAGCATCTCTCCCACATATCCAGATCGTTCTGTGTATAGAAGGCAACGACTCTTCTGCCCGTGGTGCCGCTGGTGGACTGGATCCTGACACAGTCGGACAGGGGACGGGCCATGAGGCCGTAGGGATAGGCTTCCCGCAGGTCGTCCTTGGTCAGGAAGGGCAGCTTGTAAAGGTCCTCTCTGCCTTTGATGTCGTCCGGGGTCAGGCCCTTTTCTTCCATCTTCTTACGATAGTAGGGAACATTGTCCCATACGCGTTTTACCGCGTCTTTCAGGCCTCTGTTCTGGATCTCCAGGATCTCTTCTCTTGAAGCGGTTTCGATAGCTTCGTCAAAATAACGTTCCATGTGGTTTTTTCTCCCTTGTTAATTATGAATGCGGGGCCGGACCCACTCCGACTCGCATTCCATAATACCATTTAACGCGTTAAAGCAAAATAGTATTCATGAAATAAAGCATATTTTCTGTCAAAATATGCTTTATCCCTAAAATTTACTTCTGATAATCCGGTCTGGTCTCCAGGTTGGTAAAGCGGGTCAGGGCAGGTGTCCATCCCAGCTTGACCGTTCCTACCGGTCCGTTTCTGTGCTTGGCAATGATGATCTCGGCCTGGTTCTTGTCGTCCGTATCCGGATTATAGTATTCGTCACGGTAAATGAACATAACAAGGTCGGCATCCTGCTCTATGGCGCCCGACTCACGCAGGTCGGACAGCATGGGCCGCTTGTTGGGTCTCTGCTCCACGGCACGGGAAAGCTGGGACAGGGCCACGATGGGCACGTCCAGCTCACGGGCCACAGCCTTGAGGGATCTTGAGATATCCGAAATTTCCTGCTGCCTGGATTCTCCCGCCCTCTTGCCTGCACCGGTCATCAGCTGCAGATAGTCGATCAGGACCATTTCCAGGCCGAATTCCATCTTGTACTTGCGGCACTTGGACCTGAGCTCCGCCACGGTGATGGCCGGGGTGTCGTCCAGGATCAGTTTGCTCTCGCCCAGAGCGCCCGCCGCCTCGATGAGGTCGGTCCACTCCTGGTCGGAAAGGGTGCCGGTACGGATCTTCTGGGAATCCACCCTGGATTCCATGGCCAGCAGACGGTTCATCAGCTGTTCCTTGGACATTTCCAGGGAAAAGATGGCGATGCACTTGTCCTCGTGCATGACCAGATGCTCGGCGATATTCAGGGCCAGAGCCGTTTTTCCCATGGAAGGCCTGGCCGCGATCAGGATCATGTCAGAACGCTGAAAACCGGCCGTCTGACGGTCCAGATCCAGGAAGCCGGTAGGAAGACCGGTGACGGTCCCCTTGACCCTGGAAGCGGCTTCTATGCGCTCCATGGCGTTGAGGACCACCTGGCGGACCGGAACGAAGTCGGAGGATCCCCGGCTCTCGGAGATCTCGAAGATCTTCTTTTCCGCCTGGTCCATGATGACGTCCGTCTCTTCGCCTTCCGTATAGCAGGCGTTGGCTATGTCCTCGCCCGCGTGGATCAGCTTCCTCAGCAGAGACTTTCTGACCACGATGTCGGCATAGGAACGGATGTTGGCAGAAGTGGGCACGGCGGCGATGAGATTCATGATCATCTCCGCAGAGTAGACCTCCGGAGGCAGATTTTTCTCCTTCAGGCTCTCCTGCAGGGTGACGGGATCGATGTCCACGTTCTTCTGGCTCATCTCCAGGATGGTCTTGAACAGGATCCCGTACTGCCTGGAATAGAAATCATCCTCCCTGAGCATTTCCGCAGCCGCGATCACGGCGTCGGCGTCCATGATCATGGATCCGATGACAGACTGCTCCGCCTCCAGCGAATGGGGCATGATGCGTCTGATGGCTTCTTCCTGCGGCATATGGGCTCCTTACTTCTCCTGTACCAGGACGTACAGTCTTCCTGTTACCTGTGTGTGCAGCTTGATGGGGACTTCGTGCATGCCGAAGGTCTTGATGGGCTCGGAAAGCTGGATCTTTTTCTTGTCCAGATCCAGGCCGTGCTGGTCCTTGGCCGCCTGGGCGATCTCCTTGGCGGCGATGGATCCGAAGACCTTGCCGCCCTCGCCGGCCTTCATGGCCACGGTGATCTTGATCTTTTCCAGATCGGAGGCCATCTTCTTTGCATCCTCCAGCTTCTGGGCCGCCAGCTTCTCTTCATGCTTCTGCTTGAGCTTCAAGTCGTTCAGGTTCTTTTCCGTTGCTTCCAGGCCCAGCTTTTTGGGAATGATCATATTTCTGGCATAGCCGTCGCTGACATTGACGATCTGGCCCTTTTTGCCCAGGGATTTGACATCTTCCAGTAAAATCACTTTCATCTTACAGTTCTCCTTCTTCTATCATAGTATCTATCATGCGCTTCAGGCTCCCTATGGCCTCCACCACAGTGATGTCCTTCAGCTGACAGCCGGCGATGGTCATATGGCCGCCGCCGCCCATACGCTCCATGACTCTCTGTACGTTCACGTCGTCCAGGGATCTGGCGCTGATAAAGATCTCGTTGTTATAATCCGTCAGCACGAAGCTGGCCCGGATCCCCTTGATATTGAGCATCTCGTTGGCCGCCTGGGCGCCCACCACCGTAGGGCTGGCAAGTCCGTCCGCGGGGCAGATGGAGATGGCATACTGGTCTCTGTAGATCTCGGCCTGGGAGACCACATCCGCCCTGGCCTTGTATTCTCGGGCGTTCTCTCTGAAAAGCTTTCTGACCCGGGTGCCGTCGGCCCCGTTTCGCTTGAGATAGGCGGAGGCTTCGAAGGTCCGGACCCCGGTCTGCTTCAAGAAGTTGTCGGTGTCCACCACGATGCCGCCGTAGAGGGCGTCCGCCTCCTCGGGGGTGATCTTGATGCCTTCGCCCGTATACTGGATCAGCTCCGTGACCAGCTCGCAGGCGGAGGATACATAGGATTCCACGTAGGAAAGGGCCGTATTTTCTATATATTCGGTCCCCTTCCTGTGGTGGTCCAGGACCACCACCGTCTTGCACAGGCGCAGCATGTCGGGGCACTCTGTGATGCCCGGCTTGTTGACGTCCACCACCACCAGCATGCTGTTGTCGGTGACCGTTTCCATGGCTTCCGTGCCTGTAATGACCAGATCCTGCTCGTACTCCGGATTCCCTTCGAACAGGGTCAGAATGGCGCTCAGGGAGGTGGTGCGCTCGTTGATGATGATATGGGCCTTATGGCCCAGGGTCTTTGCGATCCGATAGACGCCGATGGCGGCGCCGAAGGAATCCGGATCTCCCAGCCTGTGGCCCATGATGTAGACCACGTCTCTGGACCGGATCAGCTCCTTGAGGGCCTGGGCCATGATCCTGGACCGGACCTTCTTGCTCTTTTCCACCTGCTGGGTCTTGCCGCCGTAGTAGACCGTATCATCGGGGGTCTTGACGGTGACCTGGTCGCCGCCCCGGCCCAGGGAAATATCCACCGCATTACGGGCAAATTCCAGGTTCTGGGAGTAGGTCAGGCCGTCCAGGCCGAAGCCCACCGAAATGGTGATGGCCATCTCGTTTCCCACCTTGACCGTCTTGACGTCCTCCGTGATGGGGAAGTGCTCCTCCTGCATGGCGCGAAGGGCCTTCTTTCGGATCACGATCAGGTATCTATCCTTTTCCAGCTTGCCGCAGATGCCGTCATAGGAGGCGACATACTTGCTGACCTTTCTGTCCACCAGGGCGGCCAGAAGGGACTTGCGCACGTCCTCCAGGGTCTCCATGGCTTCCTCATAGTTGTCGATATAGCAGTAGCCCACCACAAGGCTCTGGTCATCCACTTCCTTGAGGGCCAGCCGGACCGCCGTATTGTCCGACAGGGTGATCAGGACCAGGCCTTCCTCTCCGGTGTAGTTGAAGAAGGAATTCTCCCGGGTGATATCCTTCATGGATACCCCCCGCATGGTCAGGACATAGTTCTCGCCGTCCATTTCCACGTCCATGCGCTTTTCTTCTCCGTCGGCGGGAAGGCTCTCCTTGCGGACGGGAGAAAAAAGGGTGGTAATGGATTTGTTATATCCCCGGCTCTTATGAACGGTGCCCGAAAAGGCCTCGTTCATCCAGACAAAACGCCCGTCCCTGTCCAGGATGGCAAAGGGGATCTCCATCTCCTGCAGGACCCTGCCCTCCATGGGGCTGTAGCCCTCGGCGAATTTCACCAGTTCCCTGGTCAGCAGGGCCCTGTGGTTGAAATAGACCCGGCCGGTGATCACAAAGTAGACGACAAGAAGGGTAGTCAGGACCAGGGCCGACGGCGGAGAGATCAGAAGGATCAGGATGTCCGCCAGGATCAGGATGGCGCCCAGGGCCAGAGGGATCTTGAAATACCCGGACAGCCAGCCGATGGGCTCGATGTGATTCATGTTCATAAAGGAAAGGTTCCTTTCATCGTACATTGCAAATAGCCATGCTGCCCTCCGGCACCATGGACATATTCCAGCATATTTTAACATGATTTTCTCTGCTTTGCATCATAATAAAAAATACAGACCGGATTACCGCATTAGTGCAGTAAAAACATAATGAACCAATGACACTTCTAAAGTACCTGGTGTCTGCATTCTGATTCGTAAAGTCAGTTGCTCCTGATATCAGCATCATCCTGCTCACAACCCTTAAAAGGAGCATCTGCATAAAAAAAATCTGATTTCTGCCTTCTGTAGTTTTTGAGCAGAATGATTTCTCCGGATCGTTTCTGCCTGTCTCTCCCATTATCATGCCGGTCTCTGCATTACATGAGCCCCATGCCAAAGGATAACGGAAGACTTAAAAGACCTGTCTGCAGAACATGATCCGCAAAGATTAAGCGTAATATATTGCTCCTTAAATCCATTTTTTGGGCTTAATACGTATTATATTGCGTATTAAGTTCTGGCCAGGGCCGAATTACAGCCCTTTCCTTGGAAAATAAAAAAGCTCCGGGCGGAAACCGCCTGGAGCTTTTCTCTCTGTCTAAGATCTCTCTTCCTTTTAATTACTTCTCAGCGTAAGGAAGGATAGCAACGTGACGTGCCCTCTTGATCGCTACTGTAAGAGCTCTCTGATGGGTTGCACATGTGCCGGTGATTCTTCTGGGAAGAATCTTGCCGCTCTCAGAAATATACTTGCGGAGCTTGAGCGCATCCTTGTAATCAATGGCGCTGTCCTTGCCGCAGAAGACACAGACCTTTTTCTTCCTGTGGAAGCCGCTTCTCTTTCTGAAAGGAGCATCTGTTTTATTCTCTTTATTAAAAGCCATTTCTTATACCTCCTGCAATACCTCAGGTAAAAGGAAGCTCTTCGTCGATCCCGTCCGGAATGTTCATGAATCCGTCGATGGAACCGGAAGACTGTGCGCTGCCGGACTGTCCGCCGCCGTAGGAATTGTTTCCGCCGCCGTAG
>DETN01000014.1:6959-8712 GCA_002362155.1 Lachnospiraceae bacterium UBA3287
CCGCCGCTGTAGCTGCTGCCGCCGCCCTGCTGGGAGGCATTTCTGCTCTCTGCGAATTCCTGATCTTCTACAATGACTTCAGTGGTATAGACCTTGACGCCGTCCCTGTTGGTATAGCTGCCGGTCTGGATCCTGCCCGAAACTGCTACCTTGATTCCCTTGCGGTAGTACTTCTCCGCATGCTCGCCGGCCTTGCCGAAAGCAACACAGGGAATGAAGTCTGCGTTCTGTCCGTCATTGTTATTGCTGCGGCTGAATCTTCTGTCCACGGCCAGTGTGTATCTGGCGATGCACATGGAATTCTCACCCTGGGTATACCTGACTTCGGGGTCTCTTGTGAGACGTCCCATAAGTACAACTTTGTTCATTTGGACCTCTGCTTTCTATTAAGCCTCTTCCTGCTTAACACACAGATATCTGATGACATTGTCTGCAATACGCATGCGGCTTTCGATCTCAGCGATCGCAGAGCCTTCAGCTTCGAACTGGATGAAATAATAGAAGCCTTCATTCATCTTCTGAATTTCATAAGCGAGCTTCTTCTTGCCCCAGTCGTCAACATTGGTAACTGTACCGCCGAATCTGGCGATCAGCTCTTTTGCTCTGTCAACAACTGCTGTTCTTGCTTCGTCGTCAATCTGCGCATTCACAACAACGGCTAACTCATATTTGCTCATGTTTTTACCTCCTTCTGGTCTCTGGCCCTCACTCTTTGGTGAGAACAAGGAAATTATTTCGGGACGAGTCCCACGGACTTCAACTATACCACAGGCCTATCCTGTGCGCAAGCAGAATTTTGTTTTTTTTCGGATACCTTTTCCGTCCCTTTTTCCGCTGCCTTTATGACCTGAAACGGGCCTTTCTTCCGCCTTCCGTCCCGGCCCCGGACCAGTTAATAAAAAATACAGATTTGGAATCCGTCCCCCGGGGGCCACTTTATGGTACTATATTATTGTAAAAAATGCATCACTTAATTCCCGTACAGATAAAGAGGGGGTACAGTCATGACATATGAGGAAAAGATCGAAAAATTAAGAGAGATCATAGCAGGCAGCAGCAACATCGTCTTTTTCGGCGGCGCCGGCGTTTCCACCGAGAGCGGCGTACCGGATTTCAGAAGCGAGGACGG
The DNA here is from genome assembly GCA_002362155.1 of Lachnospiraceae bacterium UBA3287. Classification (GTDB taxonomy): domain Bacteria; phylum Bacillota; class Clostridia; order Lachnospirales; family Lachnospiraceae; genus CAG-791. The sequence goes on from DETN01000014.1 coordinate 8,089, forward strand.
CCTCTACCGCCAGAAATATAAATTCCCTCCGGAATTCATGCTCAGCCATACCTGCTACGAGCGTCTTCCCGAAGAGTTCTTCAAATACTACAGGGACAAGCTCCTGGTGCCCGGCATCCAGCCCAACAAGGCCCACAAAAAGCTGGCCCAGTGGGAAAAGGAAGGCAAGCTGAAAGCCGTCATCACCCAGAACATCGACGGCCTCCACCAGGCGGCCGGCAGCAAGAATGTCCTGGAGCTCCACGGCAGCACCCTCCGCAACTACTGCGAACGCTGCGGCAAGTTCTATGACGCAGAATTTATCATGCACTCCGAAGGCGTCCCCACCTGCAGCTGCGGCGGCCGCATCAAGCCCGACGTAGTCCTCTACGAGGAAGGCCTGGACATGGATATCCTGAACCGGTCCGTCCGCTACATCTCCGAGGCAGACGTGCTGATCGTGGGCGGCACCTCTCTGGTGGTCTATCCCGCCGCCGGCCTGATCGACTACTACAGGGGCAATAAGCTGATCCTGATCAACAAGTCCGCCACCTCCAGGGATTCCCAGGCGAACCTGGTGATCTCCGGCTCCATCGGCGAAGTGCTGGATGCCGTCTGATCCGGGGGAAGACTGTCATGGACATT
>DETN01000028.1 GCA_002362155.1 Lachnospiraceae bacterium UBA3287
GGTATCCCGCGGATTATAATGAATAAAAGACCAGATATGTCTGTGACCATCGCAGGCGTAACCTTTAAAAATCCGGTCATGACCGCTTCGGGGACCTTCGGGTCCGGCATGGAGTACGGACAGTTCGTGGACCTGAACAGACTGGGGGCCGTGGTGACCAAGGGGGTCTCTGCTGTGCCCTGGGCAGGCAATCCCACCCCCCGGGTGGCGGAGGTCTACGGGGGCATGCTCAACGCCATAGGCCTGCAGAACCCCGGGATCGACGTCTTTATCGAAAGAGACCTGGCCTTCCTGAAGGACTATGACACCAGAGTCATCGTCAATGTCTGCGGAAAGACAGAGGAGGAATACCTGGAGGTGGTCAGACGCCTGCAGGATCAGCCGGTGGATATGCTGGAGATCAATGTGTCCTGTCCCAACGTAAAGGAAGGGGCCATTGCCTTCGGCCAGAATCCGGAAGCCCTCTACGAGATCACGAGAAAAATAAAGGCCGAGGCGGCCCAGCCGGTGATCATGAAGCTGACCCCCAATGTCACGGATATCACCGTGACGGCCAGGGCGGCTCAGGACGGGGGCGCGGACGCCATCAGCCTGATCAATACCATTACCGGCATGAAGATCGATATAGAAAAGCAGACCTTCGTCCTGGCCAATAAGACAGGAGGCCTGTCCGGCCCCGCCATCAAACCGGTGGCGGTCCGCATGGTCTACCAGGCGGCGCAGGCGGTCACCATTCCCGTCATCGGCATGGGCGGCATCGCCTCGGCCGAAGACGCCATCGAATTCATGCTGGCAGGGGCCAGCGCCGTGGCGGCGGGGGCCATGAATTTCCACAATCCTTATCTGACAGAGCAGCTGGTAAGCGGCATCGAGGAATACCTGGTCCGGCACGGGATCGGGGCGGTCCGGGATCTGACCGGGGCCGTGCATTAAAAAGACCGCCCGGGATGTGAAACAGAAGAGAATTGCCGGAGGATATGATGATGAAACAGATCAGAAAAGACGCCCACGCCAAGATCAATCTGGCGCTGGATGTGACGGGACGAAGAGAGGACGGCTATCACCTGGTCAGGATGATCATGCAGGAGATCGGCCTTCACGATACCCTGACCTTTAAAGCCAGGGAAGACGGAAAGGGAGATCTGGCCCTGAAGGTAGAAGGGGCGGATCTTTCCGCCGGAGAGGACAACCTGATCTGCAGGGCGGCCAGGGTCATGATGAAGGAGCTTGGCATTACCGACAGCCTTGACATAGGGCTTCAAAAGCGCATACCCATCGCAGCGGGCCTTGCCGGCGGCAGCACGGACGGGGCAGCGGTCTTTCTGGCCCTCAGGGATCTGTACGCCCCGAATCTGACGGATGAGCGGCTCTGCGAGCTGGCCCTTCCCCTGGGAGCGGACATCCCCTACTGCATCATGGGAGGGACCCGGATCTCGGAGGGGATCGGCGAGGTGCTGACAAAGCTGCCGGACCTGCCCGCCTGGCCCATGATCCTGGTAAAGCCGGCGGCGGGTGTGAATACGGGCCAGGTCTACAGAGCCCTGGACGCCCTGGAGGGCTACGGCCATCCGGACGTGGACGGGATGATCCGGGCCATAGAGGAAAAGGACCTGATAAAGACGGCAGAGCTCTGCTCCAACGTGCTGGAGCTGGTAACAGGCCCCATGGTGCCAAAGATCAGGGAGATCGAGGACTTCTTTCTGCAGGAGGGCGCCCTTACCGCCAGAATGTCCGGCAGCGGCCCTTCCGTGTTCGCCATTTACGAGACCAGGGAAAGAGCGGCCGGGGCGCTGGAGGCTTTTTGGAGATCCCCTGTGTCAGAGGGATGCTTCGGGACTTTAACGACATTTTTCAGCAGAGAAGGAAAGGACTGAGGGAGGAAAAGATGGAGTACAGAGATCCCGCTATTAATCTGGAAGTGGACGACCAGTCCCTGCCTCTGAGAGAGACCGTGTTCCTGACCCTGCGCAAGGCCATCCTGACAGGAAAGCTGGCGCCGGGAGAGAGGCTGACGGAGATCCGTCTGGGCAACCTTCTGGGGACCAGCCGGACGCCCATCCGGGAGGCCATCCGCAAGCTGGAGCTGGAAGGCCTTGTCACCATTATCCCGGGGAGCGGGGCCAGGGTGGCCCAGATCACCGAGGAGGAGCTGCAGGAGGTCATGGAGATCAGAGTGGCCCTGGACGCCCTCTGCGCCAGACTGGCCAGTAAAAGGATCACGGAGGAAGAGAAGGCAAGGCTCAGATCCTCCCACGTGGCCTTCAAGGAAGCCATCGCCAAGGGAGACCAGATCGCCATTACCGAGGCGGATGTGGATTTTCACGACGTGATCATCGCGGCGGCAAAGAACAGCAAGCTCTCCACCATCCTGGAGAGGCTGGCGGACAACCTCTACCGCTACAGGTTCGAGTACATCCGGGACGACCAGCGCTACGACAGGCTGGTCAGGGAGCATGACATCATGGTCCAGGCCATCCTGGGAGGCGACGAGGAAAGGGCCGCCCAGGCGGCCATCCTTCACGTGGAGAACCAGAGGGATTCGATCCTGGACCAGATCAGGGCTTCCTACCGGATCTGAAAAGGACAGGAATCATAAAAAGGCAAAAGAAAAGGTCTGCGGAGCTTCCGCAGACCTTTTTAAATCATATATGCAGTTATTTGACGGGCTTTGCTCCGGCTTTTTCCTGGAGCTTGTCGATGGTCCTGCCCCACCAGCCTTTTTTCTTGGGGGGCTGATCGGAGTAGAGCTTCTTGCCCTTGGCGTCTCTGGCGCTGACGATGTACATGCCGCTGACTTCGGCCTTGATGGTCTTTTTTACGGGGATGGTATCGAAGATGGCTTCATCGCAGACCATGTTTACGAACTGGGGGCCGGCCTTGACCCTTACGATGGGAAGCTTGCCGCGGCGGGCGTACCAGGGAGTGCTTTTGACGACTTCGTCCGGAAGTCCGGCCTCCTTGAGCTTCAGCCGTTTTTTATCGATGACCAGAAGACTGACCGTCTGCTTGTTGGCCTGGATCTGGGCCTGCTGTTCGTCCTGGCGCTTCTGCAGGCGTTTGCCGATGAAATACAGGGCGACCACAGCGGCGATCAGCACTGCGAGAATGACTAATAATACGATTTGTAAGGTACTCAACTTTCTTCCCCCTCCGTAAAGAGATATTCTGGATGACTGCCCGAAACAGTACTAAAACATTCTAACATTGTTTCAGGGTACAGGCAATAAAAAAATCGGTCCCGGAGAGGGCGCGGAAAGGGGCAGGGAAGGGGCTCCCGGGGCCTTCCCCTGCCCCGGGGGGCCCTTCCCTGCCCCGGGGGGCCCTTTCCGGGCCCTACGGGGCGCAAAACTTAACACGAAAGGTCTTTGAAAGATTTTTTTCCTGTGCTATATTATTGTAGTTATCCTGTAACCATTCATGCCCGGAAATCGTCCGGACGGATTCCGGGAAAAGCAATCAGTAAAGGAAATTTGGTCTATGAACAAAAAAACCATCGGTGCCCTGGCGGCCCTGGTCCTGATCATTCTTCTGGTCTATGCCGGCTGGAGAAATCAGGAGCCTGTGCAGTCTGCGGAACCGGAACCAAACGGGGAGACTTCCGAAATCCCCCCCGAGGAGGAAGAGGAGACTTTTTCCGCATGCGACTATGTGGAAGCGGCTCCCTATGATTCCATCGAGGCAGAGGCGGCTCCCGTAAAAGAGGTGGACCAGGCAGACATACAGACAGAGATCGACAGATTTCTGGCGGAGAACGAGCAGCTTAAGGAAGTACTGGACCGCAGCAAAGTGCAGAGGGGCGACACGGTGGGTGTCGATTACACCGTTTCCCTGGACGGCACGGAACTGACAGACAAAAAGACGGAAGATCTTAAAGCAGAGATCGGCACAGGGACCCTGCCGGGCAGTATCGAAGACGGCCTGGTGGGAAAGGAAAAGGGCAGCACGACGGAATTTAAGGTGACTCTGCCCCAGGATTACCAGGACGGGGACCTGGCAGGAAAGGATGCGGTCTTTAAGGTGACCGTCAAAAACATCTACATCTATAAGATCCCGGACCTTTCGGACGAGTTCCTTTCGGGCCTTGGCAAAACGGACGATGAGGGAAATCCCATTGATACCGTGGACAAGCTGAAGGACTATTTCAGAAAGCAGCTGGAGTCAAAGGCCCAGGCGGAGCATGACGAGGCTCTTAATACCGTCATCCTCAATTACCTGATGGAGAACAGCACTTTCAAACAGGAGATCCCGGCGGAATTCACCGACCGAATGGAAGCCGCCTACAAAAAGATGTACCGGGAATATGCCAGGACCTACGGCGAGGATCTTCCCACCTTCATGGCACGGATCGGATCCACCCAGGAGACCTACGAGGAGGACATCCGGAAGATCGCCGAGCAGTATTCCCGCCAGGTCCTGATCCTGCAGGCCATCGGAGAAAAGGAAAATCTTCTTCCCGACGAAAAGGAAATGCAGGACTACGCCGAGAAAACGGCAGCCGACTTCGGCTATGAATCCGCGAAGGATTATGAAAAGGACTTCCCCATCGAGCTGGTCTACGACAATCTCATCTGCGACAAGGTCCTGGCCTATCTGAGAGGCAATGTAAAGCCTGTCAGCGAGGAAGAGCCTGCCGCTGAGGAAGAGACTGCCGCTGAGGAAAAGCCTGCAGCAGAGGAAGGCGCTCCGGAGGGAGCACAGTAAATAGAAAGCATCCCACCGGGTGACATAAAGACACAACACAAAAGAAGGAGAGATTTGAAATGAGAGAGGAGTATCAGCTGATCGAGATCAGAGAGCTGTTCGAAAACATCGGAAAGTATGCAGGAGGAAAGGTGACCGTGGGCGGATGGATCCGCAATAACCGCGATTCCAAGAATATCGGTTTCATCGTACTGAACGACGGTTCCACCTTCAAGACCCTGCAGCTGGTCTACAGCAAGGACCTGGAGAACTTTGCCGATGTGGCCAGGCTGAACGTAGGCTCCGCCGTGATCGCCACAGGCACCATCGTGGAGACTCCCCAGGCCAAGCAGCCCTTTGAGATGCAGGTAGAGTCCGTAGAGATCGAAGGCACATCCTCCGGTGACTATCCTCTGCAGAAGAAGCGCCACAGCTTCGAATATCTGAGGACCATTCCCCACCTGAGAGTCCGCGCCAACACCTTTACGGCCGTATTCCGCGTCCGTTCCCTGATCGCCTTTGCCATTCACAGATTCTTCATGGAGAAGGGCTTTGTCTATGTACATTCCCCCATCATCACCGGTTCCGACGCGGAAGGCGCCGGCGAGATGTTCCAGGTGACCACCCTTCCTCTGGACCAGCTTCCCATGACAGAGGACGGCAAGGTGGATTATTCAAAGGACTTCTTCGGCAAGTCCACCAATCTGACCGTCAGCGGCCAGCTGGACGTGGAGACCTATGCCTTCGCCTTCCGCAACGTCTATACCTTCGGCCCCACCTTCCGTGCCGAGATGTCCAACACCACCCGCCATGCGGCTGAGTTCTGGATGATCGAGCCCGAGATGTGCTTCGCGGACCTGAAGGACGACATGAAGCTGGCAGAAGACATGCTCAAGTATGTCATCCGCTACGTGCTGGAGAACGCTCCCGAAGAAATGGCCTTCTTCAACCAGTTCATCGACAAGGGACTGCTGGAGAGGCTCAACCACGTGGTCAGCTCCGATTTCGGCCATGTGACCTATACGGAAGCCATCGAGATCCTGGAAAAGCACAACGACGCCTTTGACTACAAGGTACACTGGGGCAGCGACCTGCAGACAGAGCACGAGCGCTATCTGACAGAGGAAGTCTTCAAGCGCCCCGTATTCGTGACAGACTATCCCAAGGAGATCAAGGCTTTCTACATGAAGCTCAACGAGGACGGAAAGACCGTCGCGGCCATGGACTGCCTGGTCCCCGGCATCGGCGAGATCATCGGCGGCAGCCAGCGTGAGGAAGACCTTTCCAAGCTGGAAAAACGCATGGACGAGCTGAAGATGGACAAGGAAGGCTATCAGTTCTATCTTGACCTGCGCAGATACGGCTCCGTAAGGCATGCAGGCTTCGGTCTGGGCTTTGAGCGCTGCGTCATGTATCTGACAGGCATGGGCAACATCAGAGACGTCCTTCCCTTCCCCAGGACCGTAGGCAACTGCGAGCTCTGATCTACGGCAGGAAGCGGCTGAGATTTCTGATTGCGAGGCAGGTTTGAAGAGAAACGAAGGAAAATCCTCAAAAGGAAAAGTGAATATGCGGCGGGTCCTGACGATCCTTCTGGTCCTCTCACTGTCCGCTGGTCCTTTTGCATACGCCTCCGCGGACGAGATCGAGGACGCCAGGCAGCAGGTGGAGAACACCCAGCAGGAGATCCGGGACAACGCGGACAGGATCGATTCCATGGAGGGCGAGCAGGCCCAGGTGGGGTCCAAGATCGACAATACCACCGAAGAGATCGCTGCCCTCATGGCCACTATTGCCCTGCAGAAGGAAGAGATCGGCCAGCTCAAGGAGGATATCCGCGTCCAGAAAAAGAAAATGAACTCTGCCGAAAAGAAGCTGAAGAAGCAGAGCGCCCGGATGGAAGACCGTATCCAGGCCATCTATGAGGAGGGAGAGGTCTCCTATTTGGAAGTCCTCCTGGCAGCTTCCTCCTACAGCGACATGCTTGCCAAATCCGAGTATGTCAGTCAGCTGTACGCCTACGACAAGGGGCTTTTGGACAAATACCGGTCCAGCTCCGAAGCCGCGGCCCAGGAAAAAGCGGAGCTTTCCGCCCGCAGGATCCTGGAAAAGGAAGCGGAGGACGAGCTGGAACAGGAGGAGGAGCGTCTGGAAGAGGCTCTTTCCGGGCTCAGAGACTCCTATGACAACTACGACGAGCGTCTTGCCGCCGCCAAAAGCAGGGCGGCCCAGCTCCAGGCCCGTCTGGAGGAGCAGAAGGCTTATCTGAACCGGCTGGAAGAGAAAAAGCGCCGGGAAGAGGCGGCCGCGGCTGCGGCGGCAGCTGCCCAGGCAGCCCAGGAGGCGGCGTCTGCCGCCTGGACCTCCGCTACGGAGACCTCCTCCGAGGGCTATGTGAACGGCATTCCCGTCCATATCGCTTCCGACCTGGAGGGCTACAGACAGCCCAGCGGTACCACGGGCCAGGATGTGGTGAATTTTGCCTGCCAGTTCGTGGGTAAATCCTATGTCTGGGGCGGCACCAGTCTGACAAGAGGCTGCGACTGTTCCGGCTTTACCCAGACGGTCTACAGTCTGTTCGGCTACAGCATCCCCAGAACGGCGGAGATGCAGCTTCTCTACGGAACAGAGGTGGATTCCCTGGACAGCGCAAAGCCAGGCGACCTCATCTGCTATGCGGGCCATGTAGCCTTTTATATCGGAAACGGCCAGATCGTGCACGCCGCTTCCACCACCAGCGGCATCATTTACGGCAGTGCCACTTACAGAACGATCCTGGGAATCCGCAGGATCATCAGCTAGAAAAAAAAACAGATCGGAAAGGGCAGGGACAAGGGCGTCCCCGGCTCTTTCCGTTTTTTGCTTAAAAAACGGACGATCATACCGGAAAGGATATGACAGAAAAAAGAAGGAGGCAAAATGGCAAGAGAAATGATCATCGTCCTGGACTTCGGGGGCCAGTACAAGCAGCTGATCGCCAGAAGAGTCAGGGAATGCAATGTATACTGCGAGATCCACCCCTGCAGCACTTCTCTGGACCGGATCCGGGAGATGGATCCCAAAGGCATCATACTGACCGGGGGACCTGCCAGTGTCTATGACCCGGAGTCGCCTTCCTGCGACAGGGCGCTCTTTGAGATGGGCATCCCGGTGCTGGGCATCTGCTACGGATCCCAGCTCATGGCCTATAAGCTGGGAGGAGAGGTCAGGACGGCCCCCGTCAGCGAGTACGGCCATACCATGGTGGAAACAGATCCGGCAGGAAGCCTTCTTTTTGCCGGCACGTCCAGTCCCACCCAGACCTGGATGAGCCACACGGACTATATCGCTTCGGTGCCGGACGGCTTCAGGATCACGGCCCATACCCCCGTATGCCCTGTGGCCGCCATGGAGAACCCTGAGAAAAAGCTCTATGCTTTCCAGTTCCATCCGGAAGTGACCCACTCCCTGGAGGGGCAGAAGATGCTCCGCAGCTTCGTCATGGACGTATGCGGATGCTCCGGAGACTGGCAGATGGCCTCCTTTGCGGAAACGACGATCAGAGAGCTTCGGGAGAAGATCGGAGACGATCATGTGATCCTGGGCCTTTCCGGCGGCGTGGATTCTTCCGTGGCGGCTGCCCTCCTGTCCAGGGCCATCGGCAGCCAGCTCCACTGCGTTTTCGTGGACCACGGCCTGATGCGGAAGGATGAAGGGGACGAGGTGGAAGCCATCTTCGGTCCCGGCGGAAAGTTCAATCTGAATTTCACCAGGGTCAACGCCAGGGAGACATTTTTCCTGCAGCTCATGGGAGAATCCGATCCGGAAGGCAAGCGCAAGGTGATCGGTGCCGTCTTCCCCCAGGTCTTCGGCGATGAGGCGAAGAAGCTGAAGGGGAAGGTAAAGTACATTGCCCAGGGCACCATTTATCCGGACGTGGTGGAGAGCGGCGACGGAAAGACCGGCGACGTCATCAAGTCCCACCACAACGTGGGCGGCCTGCCCATTGATCTTGTAAGAGAGCTGGGCTTTGACGAAAAGCCCATAGAGCCCCTGCGGGAGCTGTTCAAGGACGAGGTCCGGAAGGTGGGACTGGAGCTGGGCATTCCCGCGGACCTGGTCTACCGCCAGCCCTTCCCGGGACCCGGCCTGGGCGTCCGCATTGTGGGCGAGATCACCCCTGCCAAGGTAAAGACTGTGCAGGAAGCGGACTTTATCTTCCGCGACGAGCTGGCAAAGGCCGGCGTGGACAGGGATCTGGGCCAGTATTTTGCCGCCCTCTCCAATATGCGCAGCGTGGGCGTACAGGGAGACCACAGGACCTACGGCCTGGCTGTTGTCCTTCGGGCCGTGCTGACCAGTGATTTCATGACGGCGGAGGCCGCAGAGATCCCCTGGAACGTTCTGCAGAAGTGCATGACCAGGATCATCAACGAGGTCCCGGGGGTCAACAGAGTACTCTACGACATTACTTCCAAGCCGCCTGGAACAATCGAGCTGGAATAATATCCGGCTCTCCGGAAACCCAGTATTTGTGCGGGAAGCAAGCATAAATGTTTAGTATCTGGCAACAGATTGATAAGCTGTGTCCAACGGCCAGCTGCCTGTATTAAAATGTACATATGGTCCATGTAATGAGGGCAGGCCGCCGGAATCCGGAGAGCAGGAGAGAAGGATGAGAGAGTGCCTGCCAGAAGAAGGAGACCATCTGCCCGGGACCTGCGGATCCGGGAAGGTTTCCATGGATCTCCCTGCAGGGACAGGAGGGGAATGCAGAAATCAGGTGACAGGTATTCTGCGGGAGGGGATCATCCTGCAGACCGCATGGGAGAAAAAACGAATGATGAGACAGTATCTGAAAACGGAGAGAGCTCATTTCATGTGTCCCAACATGCATTTCGGGATCCTGATGGAGCTGGGAAAAGACTATGACAGTATCCTTGCAGATGCGGCCTTTTCCAGGCTGGCAGGGGCCCATCCCTTTTTAAGATCTCTGATCGCATATGAGGAAGGGACGGACAGGCTGTATTACAATGTCACCGGGTCATCGAAAATCAGCGTGAGCCTTAAGGAGGATCTGTCCTCCCTCTGGGATGACTACAGGGTTATTTCAGGGGAGGAATGGAACGTATTCGAGAACGGGCTGCTGAAGGTATTCATATATCCCGGGGAGCAGGGGATGTCCCTGCTTTTCATCGCCCACCACCTTCTGGCAGACGGCAGGGGCCTTCTGGACCTTGCCCGGGAGTTTGCCGCGGATTACGCGGGCGGGATTTTTCCTGCGTATGCAGAGGAAGTCCTGATGCAGAGCATTGACGACCTGCCCCCAAAGAGCCGCCTTTCCGGGATCAGCAGGTTCCTTGTAAGATGGGCCAACCGGCAGTGGAAAAAAGAGGACCACAGGGTAAGCTATGAAGCGTATAAAAGCTTTGCGGAGGAATACTGCAGGACCCATCCGGTAAAGCATGAGATCTTTGAAGCGGATACTGCGGCTGTGGCAGAGATGTCAAAGCTTTGCAGAGATAAGGGATTTTCCATGAACGACCTTCTGATGGCCCATATGTTTGTGAAGACCGGTGCAGGGAAGATCATCATTGCGGCCGATATCCGGAAGAAGCTTACTGTATACAGGAAGGGAGCCCTGGGCAATTACTCCACGGCCATGGGCATTCAATGTTCTCTGAGGACGAAGGACGTGGTAAAAAAGGCCCGGGAAGTCCATGAACAGGTCAGGAAGCGCCTTGGAAAGAACAGAGATCTTATGCTGGTGCTGGCCTGCTATTTTGAGATGTCGCCGACCCTTCTGGACGCGGCGGCCATTTCTGCACTGGGAGGCTTTGATTCAAAGGCAGGCAGATTCGTCGGAAAGCGCATGTTCGGCTTCGGCGGTCCCGGGGCATACAGCATTACAAATCTTGGAAAGGTGGAGGATCCTGATATCAGGTCCCTGGTCTTTATTCCGCCCGCATCCCCGGCGGTAAAACTGACCCTGGGAGTTATAACGCTGAACGGAAGGATGAAGGTGTGCAGCAGCAGGAAGGAAAAAGACGGATCCTCTTAATGACGGAGGCAGGAGGCCGGAGGAGGCCGGCGCCGGCTTTTCCGGCACCGGAAAAGGGAAAAAGAGGCTCAAGGGCTGAATGTTAATCTGTGTTGCTTGAGAAGATCCGCCTTCGGACATATGATTAAGGCAGAATTTCAGTCCAGGAGGATACAGATATGCTGAGCGGGAACATCAGGACCATCAGAAAAAATAAAGGATTTACCCAGGAGGAGCTGGCTGTCAGACTGCATGTCACCAGACAGACCGTTTCCAAATGGGAGAAGGGCCTCTCCGTACCCGATGCGGATCTGCTCTCGGATATGGCGGACATACTGGACGTATCGGTCTCGGAACTGCTGGGAAAAAAGGCGGAAGAGACCAGGGAGAAGGATGCGGTCATTGAGCAGCTCTCCAGGATCAATGGACAGATGGCGGTGAGGAACCGCCGTGCCGACAGGATCATCAGGACCCTGGCCGCAGCTTTTATCCTGACCGCGGTCTTTCTTGCGGCTTTTGCCATAGGGCGCATTAAGTCGGATATTTCCAGGCATCCTGCCAGGGACCACATAGGAAAGCTGACCTACACCATTCCGGACGCCGGCTATGTCCATGAGAAGGACGACGTGGGAGTCACCCTGGAGGAGAACGGCCGGGAGCGCATCAGCGCGAAAACATATAAGCGCTATGATGACATGTCCCAGATCGGCATATGGGAATACGGCTCCGAAGACAGGGATCTGATGGATGAATTCCGGGAAGACTACAGGGAGGACCTGACAGATTTTTCCGGCGTCTACGGAAAGCTGCCATCCTGTATAGAGGAGATCTGTGCGGCGACGGACCTGACAGAGGATGAGGGCGCTGAGTGGTCCACTTACTATAAGGCCTTTTTTGCCGCCGGAGACAGGATCTACTGCCTGGAAGTGACCGGCGGAGATGATCCTGCCGCAGAAGGGGAGCTCTTTATCGCCTCCGTGGATATAGATCAGAGACTGGAATACGAATACTATCAGCAGTAATGTAAGGCCCGGGGTCCGGAAAGCCGAAAGGCTCCGGACCTCTTTTTTGCTGTCAGGGAGAGATGCCTGTGCTATGATAGGGGGCGGCGCGAAGCGGCAGAAGGCGCCGTTTTGAGGAAAGGAGACAGAACCGGGCAGGGACACAGAGCGGAGATGTTCCGGCATTTCATGAGTCCCTGAACGGGAGGCAGATCTTAATGAATACATCGGAGTTTTTCGGACAGGAGAAGATCGGCAGGATCCTTCTGAAGCTGGCCCCGCCCGTTATGCTGGCCCAGCTGATCCAGGCCCTTTACAACATCGTGGACTCTCTTTTTATAGGCAGGTATTCGGATACCGGCCTGACGGCCCTGTCCATCATCTATCCCATTCAGCTTCTTATGATCGCCCTGGCCGTAGGCACCGGCGTGGGCGTCAATACCGTAATGGCGGCAAAGCTGGGAGAGGGAAAGCAGGAGGAAGCGGAGGAGTTTGCCGGCGTGGGGACGCCCCTGGCCGCAGGTCTCTGGCTTGTCTTTGCCCTGGCATGCTTTCTGATCATGCCATCCTATGCAGGGCTGTCCACGGATTCTCCTGCCGTCATAGAGGACGTGACGGGGTACGGCCGGATCGTATGCCTTTTCAGCCTGGGACTCTTTCTGGAAAGCAGCTGGACCAAGATCCTGCAGGCAGAGGGGGATATGAAAACGCCCATGATCGCCCAGATCGCCGGGGCCGCCGTCAACATCGTCATTGACCCCCTTCTGATCTTCGGCATGTTCGGCCTGCCCCGGATGGGGATCCGGGGCGCCGCCATCGCCACTGTGGCGGGACAGATCGCCGCCGCTGCCATCGTTGCGGGAAAGGGCTTCCGGAAAAGCCCCGCGCTTTCTATGTATCCGGGACATATTTCCCGGATCCTGCGCATGGGCCTCCCCAACATTCTCATGCAGGCGGCCTATACCTTCTATATTTTCGGCCTGAATCTGATCCTGTCGGGCTTTTCCGACCAGGCTGTCACGGCCCTGGGACTCTACTACAAGTGGCAGACCTTCTTCTTTATTCCCCTGGGGGCCATGCAGACCTGTATCATTCCGGTGGTCAGCTTCAACTATGCGGCCAGAAACATAGACAGGTGCCGGAAGACCCTGAGGGCCTCCGTCCTCTTCGGCCTGGCCATGATGGCCGTGGGCACCCTCTGCTTTACCCTGATCCCGGTCCGGATGCTCAGGGTCTTTACCTCCGACCCCCTGGTGGTGGAGATCGGAAGGACGGCCTTTCCCATCATCGGCATAAGCTTCCTGCCCATGGTCACCTCCCTGATCTTTCCGGTCTTTTTCCAGGCGGTGGGCTTTTCCTTAAAGAGCTCCCTCCTGACAGTGATCCGGACGGTGGTGCTTTTTGTTCCTCTGGGTTATCTTTTTTCTCTCCTGGGCCTTAACAGGTTCTGGCTTACCTATCCTGTCACGGAGCTTCTCACCAGCATGACGGGCGCTCTCTTCTACAGAGACTTCCTGGAGGGAGACTATGTGCGGACGCCGGCGCCTCTTCCGGAGACGGGGGACGGACCGGCCCTGAAGCCCTCCGGCCCCGGTCTGATCGTCACCATCGCCAGAGAGCACGGCTCCTCGGGAAAGCAGATCGGAAGACGGGCAGCGGAAAAGCTGGGCGTCCCCTTCTACTATAAGGAGATGATCGCCCTGGCCGCCCATGAAAGCGGACTGGACAGGGAATTTATATCCGACATCCATAAGAATGCCCCGGACATTCTCAGGGACCTGTATCTGAGCTCCCATGCGGTCCGCATGGCCGTCAGGGCCCAGAACCGCATCATCCGCAGGATCGCGGACAACGGCGCCTGCGTCATCGTGGGAAGAGCCGCCGACTATGTGCTCAGGGACTATCCCGGTGTGGTCCGGGTCTTCATCCATGCTCCCGCGGATTTCCGCAGGGCCAGGGTCATGGAGGTATACGGCGATACGGCCGCCCAGGCGGCCCGCAGCATCCGCAGATCCGATAAAGCCAGAGCTTCCTATTACAGACACATTTCGGGAAGGCGCTGGGGAGAAGCCGGCAACTACGAGCTGACCATCGATTCCTCCGCAGGCATCGAGGAATGTGCGGATCTGATCGCGGACTATGTCAGATCGCTGCAAAAAGGCAGGTCCTGACTCCCCTGCAAAAATGCAGAGAAATAGCCCTGGCGGAATGCTTCCGCCGGGGCTTTGCCGTTTCCTCTGCTTATGCGGCCTTTTGCCTGAGGAGTCCCTTTATCCTCTGCCGGATCCGCCGGCCCTTCCAAGCAGGCGGTCGATGAAAAGGATGATATATCCAAGAAGGAGAAAGGCGGATACCATGGCCCCGCAGAAGAGCGCCACGCCGCCGGGGCCTGCAATGGCAGGGTCAAGGAAAGTATAGGGATAGCGGGTGATATCCGCCGTTGTGCCGCCGCCCAGGTCCAGTCCCAGAAGGCCCGCGCCGATCATGGAAAAGGCCAGATAGGCCAGGGCCAGGGATATCCAGGAGCAGGGGCCCCAGAGGGGCATCCTGCCCTTTTCGTCGAACAGGACCCAGTCGAAGAGGGCCATCAGGGGGACGATATAGTGGAGGACCACCAGGTGCAGGACCAGCTTTCCGTCCTGAAAGAGGGCGTCGGAGAGCATGAAGTGCCCGATCAGCATGGTGACCAGAAGAGAGATCATGGCCGTATATTTAAAAAAGGGCGCAAAGGTATGCGGATCGTCCCTTCTGACAGCCGTATGGACCAGGGCGCAGGCAAAGAAGGCCCAGGCGAACATGTTGGAAATGTTGGTGAACATGTGGGGGAAGTTGTCCGTATAGGCGCCTGAGAGAATGCCGGATCCGTCCAGCAGTCCCCAGAGACCGGCTATAAGAAGAATGCTTCTCCACAGGATACATAAGGCTTTGGACCGGATTCTCATAGCAGCGTCCTCCTTTGCAGGCATGATTTCCTTTCTTAATACACGGATGGCCTCCGGATGTCAGGCTATTCAAAGAAAAGGGAAAAGGGCTTCAGTCTGTTTATCCTTTTGCCGTAGTCCCGGGGGGCGTCCAGAAGCCTCAGGATCTTCGTCTCTTTTTCTGTAATCTCTTCGATCCTTCCGACCAGCTTCTTCAGCCGGGGACCCGGCGATAAACGAAAGCCTGCCGGAGAATCATTTAAAAAGCCTTCCCGGGGGACCGTCTCCAGCAGTTCGATATACTTGTCGATCTCAAAATCCGTGATGATGAATAAACACTCCTTTTCTTCCCTGACCTTTTCTGCCGCCTTCGCGGTGCCCATGGCCTTCCCAAGCTTCAGGATATCCGCTTTCACGGAAGCGGCGTCTGCCTCTGCTCTGCCGGCGGCCTGAGGCAGTTTTGCTTCCGTATAATCCAGGATCAGGTCGGCTATGTACTGGCTCTGCCACACTTTTTCATCTTCACTGATCAGGGAAACGGCCGCAGCGGCCGCTTCTTTTATATCTCCCGGCGTTCCATCTGTCAGGCACAGGCATCCGGTATACAGATACCAGGCCTGGAACTCGTCCGGAAAGAGACGGATCCCCTTCCGTGCTTTGGCAAGCGCCTTCCGATAATGCTTATTCTCTATGTCCTGCATGCAGTTCTCCAGAACATAGTCGTCTTCAGCCCTGGAATCCGTCGTAAAGAACGTGCTGCCGCACCAGCTGCAGACAAAGCCGCTCCCTTTTCTTTTCAGATCCGTGCTTCCGCAGCCCGGACATCTCACAGCATCCAATTCTGTTTCACCTCCCGGCAGCAGGAGACTCTGCACCGCTTTTTTCTGTCTTTACATTTTTCCTGTTTCTTAGCCGTTTGTCAGATCCTCCCTCTTCAGGATCCGGGGACAGGGGGCGCTTTCTTCCCAGACCATCAGACGGATCCCGAAGGCAAATCCTTCATAGTCGATCTCCTCTACCGTAAAGGGATGCTCCTCCAGGGCAAGGGCCATGGAAGCTTCCTTTGTAAAGAGAGGATAAGTCCCGGCAAAGCCTTTTTTCTTAAGGGCCAGGGATATTTCCTGTCTTTCCTTCCCGGCCTTTTCCTCTGCGGCAGGAGCATAGCGCCTTTCCGGATAGGGGAGGGAGGCCCGGCAGATCTTCCGGAAGATATGGAGAAAGAGGGCTTTCCTTTCCCCTTTCTTCAGGGCTTCTTCCAGGTCCTTTTCCAGGCGCTTCCTGTCGGCGAAGGGGAGCCTCATCAGAAGGCGGGCATGATCCATCTTTTTCACATAGGCGCTGTCCCCGGCTTCCAGGGCCAGGGTCCGCATGCAGGTCCAGCCCTCCTCACTGTCGGGATATCGCCCGTCCAGGGATTCCTCCACAGGGGAAAAGGCGCGGAAGGGGCCGAAGCCTGTCAGGGGCAGAAGAGAGCGCTCCATGCCGTTTACGGCTTCCGGTCCCAGATAGGTATATTTGTCGGAAATCGTCCCGATCATGTAGACCAGCATGCGCCAGTGCTCATATCCCTTTCTCCAGAAGTGGCCGATCCGGTGATACTGATAGTACTCCCGCACAGACAGACATTCATCGAACCAGAGGGCCGGCCTTGCGTTTGGCAGCACAAAAAG
>DETN01000061.1 GCA_002362155.1 Lachnospiraceae bacterium UBA3287
AAATATATCCGTGAATTTAGGATAAGGGAAAGGAGTTTTGTAGCATGATCAAGAAAAGACTTCTGAAGTTATTATCCCATTCCACAAAGTATATCGTTTTCCAGGTCCTCTGGCAGTGGATCGCCCTTCTGTGTCAGATCCTTACTGCCTGGTCCATAGGGCAGATCCTCCGGAACGCCTTGGGCGGCGCCCCTTTAGGTACATTTCTTCCTTTATATATGGGCATCATTGGCGGAACGGTCCTGGTCAGGATCCTCTGCGAGCACGGATCTGTCAGGGCTTCCTTTATGGCCTCCTGCGATGTCAAAAGGATCCTCCGGGGACAGATCTATGACAAGCTGCTGAGATTGGGGGCTTCCTACCGCCAGCATACCGCTACGGCCCAGATTGTCCAGATGGCATCGGAAGGCGTGGAACAGCTGGAGACCTACTACGGAAAATATCTGTCCCAGCTTTTCTATTCTCTCCTGGCCCCTCTGACTCTCTTTATCTTCCTGTGCAGATACAGCCTTATGGCTTCCGTGGTCCTCTTTGTCTTTGTGCCCATGATCCCTGTTGTTATCGTGATTGTACAGAAGATTGCCAAAAGGATCCTGAATAAATACTGGGATGTATACCTGAACCTGGGAGACAGCTTTCTGGAGAATATCCAGGGCATGACAGTCCTAAAGACTTACCGGGCCGATGAAAGAGCAGCAGAGGAAATGGACAGGGAAGCCGAGCATTTCCGCAGGATCACCATGAAGGTCCTGCAGATGCAGCTGAACTCGGTCATTGTCATGGATGTGGTGGCATACGGCGGAGCCGCCGCCGGCATGCTCTGCGCCCTTTCTGTATACAGCGCAGGCAGTACGGATCTGGCAGGCGCTGCCATGATCATCTTTCTGGCACTGGACTATTTCCTGCCCATGCGGCTTTTAGGGTCCTACTTCCATATCGCCATGAACGGCATGACGGCCAGTGACAGGATCTTTGCCTTCCTGGATCTTCCTGAACCTGAGCAGGGAACGGAAGAACTGGAGGAAGGGCCTGTCAGTATTGTCATGCAGGCTGTACGTTTTTCTTATCCCGCCAGGGAAGGAGAAGAGGCGGGCGTGCCCGCCCTTAAGAGCGTCAGCCTGAAGGCAGAACCCGGAAAGCTGATCGGCATCGTGGGAGAGAGCGGCTGCGGCAAGAGTACCGTAGCAAAGATCCTGACGGGACGTTTGCCCGGCTATGAGGGCCATATCTATGTGGGAGGAAAGGAACTGTCTTCCCTTTCGGAAAAGAGCCTTCTGAAGGCCCTTACCCTGGTATCCTCCGGCGCCTATATCTTCAAGGGAAGTGTCAGGGACAATCTTCTGATGGCGGCACCGGATGCTTCCGATGAAAGGCTCTGGGAAGTACTGGATACTGTCTGCCTGGCAGGATATCTGAGAAAGGGCAGTGGTCTGGATACAGCCCTGACCGAAGGCGGCTCCAATCTGTCCGGCGGGCAGAGGCAGCGCCTGGCCCTGGCCAGGGCCATCCTCAGAGATACCCCTGTCTATATCCTGGACGAGGCTACCTCCAACATAGATCTGGAGAGTGAAGCGGCTATCATGGAGGCGGTAAGACATCTGTCCGCAGAAAAGACAGTGATCCTGATTTCCCACCGCCTGGCCAATGTCAGGGATGCCTTCAGGATCTTCTTCATGAACCAGGGCAGGACAGCCGAGTCCGGAACCTATAAGGAGCTCATGCACTGGGGCGGCAGCTACGCGGCCCTGTGCAGAGCCCAGGAGGAACTGGAGCGCTACAGCCCCGAAGAAGAGAGCAGCATCATTCTGGAGAAGCTGTCGGAAGAAGACGGACAGCCAGAAGACAGAAGAGAAAATGTGCAGGAAGAGCACAGAAGACGGAGCGGGGCCGCCATCATGGGCCGCCTCATCGGCCTGGTAAGGCCCCTGGTCCCTGTCATGCTGACAGCTATTTTCCTCGGCATCCTGGGCTTCTTATGCTCCATCTTTGTCAGTATTCTGGCAGGAGGAGAACTGGTCCGGCGGATGGGAGAGGAAAGTCTTACGCCCGGGGCACTGCCCGGCCCACTGGCTGCCGCATCTCCTCTGAACTTTGGAATCATTCTGATCCTGGTGGCTGTATTCAGAGGCGTTCTCCACTTCGGAGAGCAGTACTGCAACCACTTTATTGCCTTCCGCCTGCTGGCCATTATCCGTCATAAGGTATTCGGGGCCCTCAGAAAGCTCTGCCCCGCAAAGCTGGAGACCAGGGATAAGGGAAATCTGATCAGTATCCTCACATCGGATATTGAACTGCTGGAGGTCTTTTATGCCCATACCATCTCCCCCATCGCCATCGCCTTCTTCGTCAGTCTGATCATGGTCATCTTCCTGGGCAGTCTCTACCTGCCTGGCGGCCTGATCGCTCTGGCAGGATATTTGGTCATCGGGGTTCTGATTCCTCTGTTTATCGGCAGAAAGAATTCTCAGCCCGGTCTGTCCTTCCGGGATTCTTTCGGAGAGCTGAATTCCTATCTGCTGGAATCCATGCGGGGACTGGATGAGACTTTGCAGTACGGGGACGGAGAGGGGAGAAAGGAAGGGCTGGACCAGGGAAGCAGGGCCCTGTCCGAAAAGCAGAAGGCCCTATCCAGGTTCGAAGCCCTGCAGAGGTCTGTGACCGATGCGGCCCTGTGGATCTTTTCCCTGGCCCTCTACATCTGCATTCTTACGGCCTATACCGGGGGAGAGGTTCCCTTCTCCTCGGTCCTGATCTGTATCATGGCCCTTCCCAATTCCTTCGGCCCGGTCCTGGCCCTGTCCAGGCTGGCCAATGACCTGGGACAGACCCTGGCCAGCGGGGAAAGGGTCTTATCCCTTCTGGAGGAAGCCCCTGCCGTGGAAGAGGTCCCCGGACAGGGAGAGGCAGTGACCCTTGTGAAGGGAATGGAAGCGGATCATGTAACCTTCGGCTACGGAGTGGAAAAGATCCTGAAAGACTACTCCCTTAAGGTGCCTGCAGGTGTCTGCATCGGCATCCACGGAAGAAGCGGCTGCGGCAAGTCCACCCTGCTCCGCCTTCTGATGCGCTTCTGGGATCCTCAGGAGGGACAGATCCTCCTGGAGGAGAGAGACCTTAAGACCATTCCTACAGAATCCCTTCGGTGCAGCCAGGCCTTCGTGGCCCAGGAGACCCATCTGTTCCATACCTCCCTGGCAGACAATATCGCGGTGGGAAGGCCGGATGCCTTTATGGAGGAGATTGAAGAAGCGGCCCGGAAGGCTTCCATCCATGACTTTATCATGGATCTGCCGGAGGGCTATCAGACCAAAGCCGGAGAGCTGGGCGACACCCTCTCCGAGGGCCAGAAGCAGA
>DETN01000124.1 GCA_002362155.1 Lachnospiraceae bacterium UBA3287
CATACTCCAGGCGGATGATGTCGTCATAGGCCAGGATCCTGTCGGGCCTGGCAGGCCTATTTCCCTTGTTGACATAGGCGCATTTGAAATGGAGGGCCTTTTCCGGGTCCTTCAGGAAGGCGAAGTCCAGGATGGTGGCGCCGGTCTCGATCTCGTAGGGCTTTTTGCCTGAGTCGTAGACCCGCATCATCATGCCCACGGTGGTAGTATGCTTTTCCAGATATCTGGACAGGACCTTTGTGGCCTTTCTGGTGAAGACGTACTCGAACCAGCGGATGGTGGCGTGGGGAATGTTCTGCTCCGGATGGTGCTTGGAGGCGTCCGCAACGATCTCCACCTGGTCCCCTTCGCTCAGCTTTGTATAGAGGGGGATGGCGGCATGGCGGCCGTTGAGGTAGGCATGTCTGGCGCAGAGCCCCACGTCGTTGTGGATGGCAAAGGCGAAGTCCAGGACCGTTGCCTGGGCGTCGATCTCCATGATGGATCCGTCCTTCTTGTAGACGTGGATCATGGGGCGGAAGGTGTCGTCGGGTTCGGGATCGGCTTCGGAAGGGCCCTGGACGCCGGAATCGTTCTGGAAGATGGTCCCGTGCATGTGGTCCCTGTATTCGGTCTCATTCTGGATAAAGAGCCTGAAACGGCAGTTGTAGGCGTCCTTTAAGAGGAAGTAGGGAAGGTCCGAAACGGGATCTTTTCCGCTTCCCGAGATGGTGAGGGCGAAGCGGACCGGCTGCCGGTACTCGGCCTCCGGGACGTACAGGCCCTTCTGCAGGGCGGGGTAGAAGGAGAGGAAGATATCCACCGGCTCTCCTCTGTAGCTGTCGGAGGTGATGAAGTAAATATCGTAGAGGGCCACGGAGTCCTTGTCGATGGCGTCCTCCAGGTCCATAAAGATGTTGCGGACCCTGCGGTTCACGTCGTGAAAGATGCTGTGCATGCAGCGGCGGTGGAAGGTGCAGGAGCGGATCATCTTTCTGGCCTTTTTCAGGTCTTCCGTAAAGAGGATATCGGAGGAGGTGCTCTCCAGTTCGAAATCGCTCAGGGCATAGCGGTTCCCTGTCCCCGTGAAGACGGCGTTCATGTAGTCCCTGACGCCCTCCAGGGAGATGCGGTTCTCCTCCAGCAGGGCTTCATATCTGCGGCATACCAGGTCGTAGGCCGGAGGGTTCTCCAGGCCTATGCAGAGGTCCTCCAGGATCTCGATCAGCCTGGAGCAGCGGATCCCCTGCAGGAGAGGAATAATGATATGGCGGGTCTTGTCCACCTTGGCAGTGATCTTGTTGTAGGGCATGGAGCCCATGGTCCGGAGGTTGTGGATGCGGTCCGCCACCTTGATATAGAGGGCCTGGGGATTTCGCCGGATGGATGTGATCAGCTTGGAATCCGACATGATATCCACGTCTTCCTTGAGCATCTCCGAGACCTCGTCGATGGCGTTGTCGATATCGGTCACGGCCTCCACCAGGGAGGCGACCCGGTGGCCCAGAAGATCCTCCATTTCCGAAAAGGTCATGGGAGTGTCCTCCAGGACATCGTGCAGGATGCCGGCGGCGATCACGTCGTTGTCCACCTCTATGTCCGCCAGAATGGCGGCCACGGAAAGAGGATGGCAGATGTATGGCTCGCCGGTCTTTCTTCTGACCCCGTAGTGGCAGCGTTCGGCAATGGAGAAGGCGGCGTTCAGAAGGCCCGTATCGGGCTCCGTATAGGCCCGGATCCTGATGAGCAGGTCGGAGAACTGCTTTCTGTAGACAGCGACCTCTTCCGGCTGGAAGGGCCTTTCACTTTTCTTTACCATAGGGCCCACCTCCCTTATTCGCCGCCTTCGGGACGGAAGCCTTTGACAAAGTGGTACCAGTCGTCGTCGTCCCTGGAGGAGATCTTGACTACCCGGAACAGGTTATGTTCCACGGTCCCGTTGATAATGGAGGCGATATGACCGTCCAGGATGTAGCGGCGGTTCTGATCCGACAGGTCGAAGACCCCGTCTTCCTTTTTTTCTTCGGAGGACCCTGACGGAGCCAGTCCCTGCAGGGATCTGGTCAGTTCCTCGAGAGCATTGGGGGGATAGATCTGGGGGAAGCCCAGCAGCAGGCGGCGGGCGATCTCCTCCTCGGCCACCGTTATGGGATATCTGGACAGGCCTATGATCTGCATGCAGGGGCAGGAGGATCTTCCCTTGGATACGGATACGGCCGTACAGAGGCCGCCGATGTAGTGGAGGGACCGCATATCGGGCCGGTGGAAGACCATGGTGATCCTGTCCCGGCTGCCGGAGTCGGCGGTGATAAAGAGGTTGCTGTTGGTCATGGCGATGGTGCCGTCGTAGAAACGGTCGTTCTGGAAGTGGTTGAGGAGCAGGGACTGGAAATCCCTGCGCAGGCGCCTGGCTTCATTGAAGTCCTCGTGGCACATCTCGTAGCGCTCTTTCATTTCGTCCGCATGGAGGCCGAAATCCGCCCGGCATTTGTAGGCGTAGAAGGGGCCCTCCTTTTCCCGGTAAACGGCCATAAGACCGTATTCCAGGGATTCCCGGTCGGCCTTGTTCTCCCGCCCCTTGAAGGCGGTGGTCTTATAGTAGTACATGCAGTAGAGGCCCAGGTACCTGCTCCACTCCGTGTCGTCGTAGAGAAGGGCGGAATATTTCATTTCCTCGGCCTTCTGCTCCAGGTCTTCGCTGAGGATCTCCTCGATGGAAAAGGAGGTCAGCTTGAGGAGATTTTCGAAGAAGGGAAAGATCGGAGGCACTTTGCGCTCCTTGCGGATGGTGGCCAGGGTAGACGAGGATATCCCCAGTCTGGAGGCCAGTTCCCTGTCAGACGTGATATGGTTCTCCTTCTTGATAAAGTCGAGATTTCTGAACAGGTTTTCGCCGGCGGTTCTGGAATCGGTGAGTTTCATTATAATCCGCGGGATACC
>DETN01000110.1:0-10808 GCA_002362155.1 Lachnospiraceae bacterium UBA3287
AAGCGGGAGTGGTCGTGGTTGGAGAGCTGGTTCATGCTGATCCAGAGGGGCTGGGAGGGCATGGCCGTGCTGCCGCTCCAGGCTGCAGCCTCCCAGAAGGCATCCGCATTCTGATGCAGGTCCTTTCTGTACTGGTCGCTGTGCTTTTCCATGCCTGTCAGGAACCAGGTCAGGGGCTCCATGAAGGCCTCGTAGTTCATGACAGTGTCCCATTCCTCCCCCTGGAGCCAGTCCTGGGAGGCGGAATAGTTCTCCGCCAGGATCACCGCCTGCGGGTTGGCATTCTTTACGGCCCTGCGGAAGCGTTTCCAGAAATCATGGT
The DNA here is from genome assembly GCA_002362155.1 of Lachnospiraceae bacterium UBA3287. GTDB lineage: Bacteria > Bacillota > Clostridia > Lachnospirales > Lachnospiraceae > CAG-791. The sequence goes on from DETN01000110.1 coordinate 323, forward strand.
TGAAGGCGGCCGAGTGGCCCAGGTCCGCCGCCACGTCCAGGCGCCAGCCGTCGCAGTTATAGGGGGGAGAGACCCATTTGGCCGCCACCTTCAGGATATACCGGCAGAGGTCTTCCGACCCCTCGTAGTTGAGCTTTGGCAGGGTATCGTAGCCCCACCAGCCCTCGTAGGTACAGTTGTCCGGCCACCTGTCCTCCCCGAAGCCGAAAAAGGACCTGTAGGGAGAATCCGGATCCCCAAAGGCTCCCGGAGCATATCCCTCTTTTCCCTGATAGATCTTTTCCCTGTCCAGCCACTTGTGGAAGGACCCGCAGTGGTTGAAGACCCCGTCCAGGATGACCCGGATCCCCCGTCTGTGGGCCTCCTCCACCAGGCGGGCAAAGAAGGCGTTGGAGGCTTCCAGGTTCTCTTTGTCCGTCACCCTCTGAATGTAGCGGGAGGCATGGGCGTTTCTCCGGTCTCCCGGATCCAGGACCTCTCCTCCGTCTTTTACGATCTTTCCGAAATGGGGATCGATATAATCATAGTCCTGGGTATCGTATTTATGGCTGGAGGGAGATACGAAGAGGGGATTGAAATAAATGACGTCCACTCCCAGGTCCTGCAGGTAGTCCAGTCTGTCCATGACCCCCTGCAGGTCTCCCCCGTAGAATTCCTGCACGTCGTTGGGAGCAGGGTTCTGATACCAGTTCTTTATCTTCTTCGTATAACCCCCGTTATAGAAATACTCCCTGTCCTCCACGTCCGTATCCGGATCCCCCTTGCAGAAGCGGTCCGTAAAGATCTGATAACCCACGGCCCCGGCGGGCCACTCGGGCACGGAAAAATCCGGGACCAGGTAAAAGGAATCCCTCTTTCCCGGCCGGACCCTGTCTGTGACCCCTTTTCTTCCAAAGCGCAGCGTCTCCCCCTCACAGGAGGTGATCCGGAAATAGTAGTGGAAGGGGCCCGTGGAGGCGGGAAGGCTCCCTTCAAAATAGTCGAAGACGACGCCTGAGCGGATCTTTTTCATGGCCCTCCGGCGTCCTCCCGCCATAAGGACGCATCTGTCCGCCTCTCCCTTCAGGGTGCGGAGGCGCAGGAAGATCCTCTCCCCCTCTCTCCTCATATATTCCGGTGACTGATCTGAAAAAATCGCCTGCAGGTCCATCTCTCCCTCTCTCCTTCTGCTTTCTGACCTCTTAAGTATACTCCATTCCGCCTTTCCCGGGACCGCAGATTCTTAGGTCCCTGAGGGCAGATCCGGAAAATCTGTAAAAAAACAAAAAACGCAGCCGCGGGGACTGAATGTCCGCCATCGTCTGCGCTCCGGTCTGGGGATCCTGCGATCCCGCTTTCCTTTATTTCTGATATCCTTTTTACGGTCATGCCTGTTTTTGGGCAGTAAAAAAGCAGCACTTGGGGGGAGCTGCTTTTTCAGAGAAGGTATTTCTTCTTATGGGGGTATAGCAAAAAACTTATAATGTATTGGGGGGTTACGCATATTATAATAGCACGGCCCCCCAATGCGGTAAATGCGAAGACTTCACAAAGTTCACAAATAATGCTTAAACTTTTTGTGCATAATCACAATGCTTTGCCAGTTTTCCATTGCCCCCTGCACTTTTTTCAGACTGTTCCTTCCTCTGCAGGGGGTTCGAAGAGAGCGTTGAATTCCTCTCCCGTCAGCTTTTCCTTCTGCATGAGAAGCTCCGCAGCCCTGTAGAGCACGTCCTTATTGGCCACGATGATGGCCTTTGCCTTCTCATAGCAGTCGTCGATGATGGCCTTGACCTCTCTGTCGATCTCTCCCTGGATATATTCGGAATACTTTGCCTCATGGCCCAGATCATAGCCCAGGAAGACATTCTCCTGCTGGGACTCATAGTTGATGGTCCCTATTTTGGAGCTCATGCCGTAGCGGGTCACCATCTGCCTGGCCATGGCGGTGGCCTTCTGGATATCGGAGGAGGCGCCGGTGGTGATATCGTCCATGACCAGCTCCTCGGCGATGCGGCCGCCCAGATCCACCATGATCTCCTGGAGCATGTGGGTCCTGGTCAGGTACATCTCGTCCTTGTCCGGCAGGGGCATGGTGTAGCCGCCGGCGCCCAGGCCTGTGGGGATGACGGAGATGGTATAAACGCTGCCCACCTCGGAAAGCTCGTGGAAAAGGATGGCGTGGCCCGTCTCGTGGAAGGCCGTGATCCTCTTCTCCTTCTCGGAGATGACATGGCTCTTCTTCTCGTTTCCGATGCCCACCTTGATGAAGGCGTTCTGAATATCCGACTGAAGGATGAAGGGCCTGCCGTTTCTGGCGGCCAGGATGGCTGCCTCGTTGAGAAGGTTCTCCAGATCGGCCCCGGTAAAGCCTGCGGTGGTCCTGGCGGTCTCCGCCAGATCCACGTCTTCTCCCAGGGGCTTGTTCCTGGCATGGACCTTCAGGATCTCTTCCCTTCCCCTGACGTCCGGCCTTCCTACGGAGATCTTCCTGTCAAAGCGGCCGGGCCTGAGGATGGCCGGATCCAGGATGTCCGCCCGGTTGGTGGCGGCCATGACGATGATGCCTTCGTTGACCCCGAAGCCGTCCATCTCCACCAGGAGCTGGTTGAGGGTCTGCTCTCTTTCGTCGTGGGAGCCGCCAAGGCCCGTGCCTCTGCGCCTTGCCACGGCGTCGATCTCGTCGATGAATACGATGCAGGGGGCTTCCTTCTTGGCTTCGTCGAACATGTCCCTGACGCGGGAGGCGCCTACGCCTACGAACATTTCCACGAAATCGGAACCGGAAATGCTGAAGAAGGGAACGCCTGCCTCTCCTGCCACGGCCTTGGCAAGCAGTGTCTTGCCGGTGCCGGGAACGCCCTCTAAAAGGACGCCCTTGGGGATCCTGGCGCCTACCCCGGTATACTTGCCGGGCTCCCTCAGAAAATCAATGATCTCCTCCAGGTCTTCCTTTTCCTCCTGCAGGCCCGCCACGTCCTTTAAGGTGACGGTGGATCCGCCGGAGAGCTTGGCGCGGCTTTTGCCAAAGTTCATCATCCTGGCGTTGGCGCCGCCTCCGCCCTGCTGCTGCATGATCATCCAGAAGAAAAAGATGCATACGCCCGTCATCAGAAGGGTGGGCAGGATGGATGTCAGAAAAGAGCTGTCCGCAGGCACGTCCCGGACCGCGGGATCCAGGCCCGCCTCTCTTGCCGCCTCTTCCACCACTGTGATGTCCGTGGCGTAAAGGAGCTTTTCCGTTCCGTCCTTTAAGGTCACCACGGCAGAGCCGGTGGGGGTCTCACGGTTGGGGATGATCTCCACGGAGGCCACATTTCCTCCCTGCAGGTCCTTTGTCATGTTTCCCATGGTATAGGTATACTGTCCCCTGCCCGCGGAAGAGCGGATCACCAGATATATTACAAGCATAAAGGCCAACATGAAGGCCAGGGAAAAGCCCCGCCCTCTGCCGCCGGGAATTTGTTCGTTCATAGTTATCCTCTGAAAAAGCGGAATTTACTCCTCAAGCGGAAATTACTCCTCCGTAAATTCCATGGTACCGATATAGGGCAGGTTCCTGTAGCGCTGGTCATAGTCCATGCCGTAGCCCACCACGAACTCGTCGGGGATCACAAAGCCCACGTAGTCGATGTCCAGGTCCACCACGCGCCTGTCCGGCTTGTCCAGCAGGGTGCAGAAACGGATGGTGCGGCAGCCTCTGTCACGGAACAGCTCCTGCAGATAGTTGAGGGTGCGGCCGGAGTCCACGATGTCCTCTACCACCAGGACGTCCCTGTCCATAAGGGGCTCGTCCAGGTCCTTGACGATCCTGACGATGCCGCTGGACTTGGTGGAGGAGCCGTAGGAGGAAACTGCCATAAAGTCGATGGAGACCGGTACGGTGATCCTCTTGGCCAGTTCGCACATAAAGAAGCTGGCGCCCTTGAGTACGCCGATCATGTGGACCTGTCTGCCCTCGTAGTCCTTGGAGATCTGGGCTCCCAGAGCGCGGATCTTCTTATCCATTTCCTCTTCGCTGATCAGAACTTTGATATTCTCTTTCACTTGTGCCTTCCTTTCCATGTGATCTCAATAACGTTCTTCGTTGCTTCTGTGACCTTAAAGGCTGCGCTGATCCTCCCGCCGGGGAACCATAAAAGCTCTTTTCCGTGCATGGGAAGAACGATCCTGTCCCGGAGGGCAGCAGGGACCTTGCAGTCGATCATGTATCTGGCAGCCGTTTTGGAGGCTCCGCTTTCCGAGATGGTCAGGCGGTCTCCCTTCTCTCTTTTCCTGAAAACAGGAATAGCCCTTATTTTATCATAATCCAGCCATTTCGTATACAGCATTTGCGGGATGGAGTCCATCTTCCCGTCGAAGGGAAGGACCCGGAAGCTGTATTCGGAAGGGTCCAGGGGATAGTCCTCCCCGTCCTCTGCCTCCCCTTCCCCGCCCCTCGAAAGGGTGAGGATGCCGTATTCCCTCAGGGCCTTTACGCCCCCGGGAAGGGAGAGGGATGCGCTTCCGCCCCCCGCAAGAAGGTCCTCCAGCATGCGGACATGGACCTGTCCCAGGTCCTTCTTTCTCCCTGCCGCCAGGGAAAGGCCCCTGTAGAGGATCCGCCTTCTCATAAAGGGATCCAGGTCCAGAAGAGAGGGGATGCGGATCCGCACCCGGCCTTTTTCCTCCTCCATGCATGCTGCCGCGGCAAGGACCGTCTGCCCCTCCAGATAGCTTTCCGCATCCGCCGCGTCCTTTGCCAGGTCCGAAAGGTGGGATATGACCCCGGGATTGATCAGCGTCTCCAGAGAGGGCAGGACCGTGTTCCGGATCCGGTTCCTGGTATAGGCGGGGTCCGCGTTGGTCTCGTCCGTCTGCCAGGAGGCCTGCTCCGATCTCAGGTAGTCCTCGATCATGGGCCTTGTGACAAAAAGAAGGGGCCTGATGACCCGGCCGTTTACGGGCTTCATGCCGCTGATTCCCGCCAGGGAGGCGCCCCGGCAGATGTTGAAAAGGACTGTCTCCGCCTGGTCCTCCATGTGGTGGGCCAGGGCGATCCGGGCGTCCTTCTCCCGGGCGGCCTCTTCAAAGGCCTGCCGGCGGAGGATCCTGCCGGCTTCCTCCAGCCCGCAGCGGTTTTCCTCTGCATAGGCCCTGACAGGGGCCCTGACTACGGTCAGGGGGACCCCGAAGCGCCTGCACAGGTCCCGGCAGAAGTCCTCGTCCCGGAAGGCCGTCTCCCGAAGGCCGTGGTTCACATGGACCGCCTCCAGGGTAAGGTCCATTTCCTCCCTGAGCCCTGCCAGGATATGGAAAAGGCAGACGCTGTCCGCCCCTCCCGAGAGGCCGGTCACCACAGCGCTTCCCCTTTCCGCCATATGGTATCTGTCCATGGTATCCCTGACCAGGGAAACAAGCTCCGTCATAAAAAACCCCTTACCATAAAGCAAGGGAAGAGGCCCCGGCCTTACCGGCTGTCCTCTTCCCGGAAAATGATCTCGCCCTTATAGAGCAGTCCCAGCTTTTCCCTGGCGATCTGCTCGATAAACTCGTCTGTCTGCGTATACTCGCGGTATTCTTCTATATACCGGCTCCTCTGTTCTTCCTCTTCCAGCTGCTGCTCCAGTTCGGCGATGTGCGCTCTGTAGCCGTCCAGCTTTCTCTGCAGGGAACTGCCGCTTGTATAAAGCACTGCCAGGAGTACCAGGACCACCAGGACCGCCAGGACTATATTTCCCCGGCCTGACTGCCTCTCCTCCTCGCGCCGTTTGTTTCTGCCTGCCATATACTGCTCCTTCCGATGCTGCATACCTTCAAATAATTATGATACCTTATTTTCCGGCCTTAGAAAAGCCCCTGCAAATGGCGGATTGAAAAAAGGGGCGAAAAGGACGCCGCCTTCTCCTACAGGTAGCGGAAGAGGTCTGCGGCTTCCTCCTTGCGGACGGTCTCCTGGACCGAGAGGACTTCCACCTTTGTCTCCCTGTTTCCGAAGGAGATGGTGATCACGTCCCCAATCTTTACCTCGGCGGAAGCTCTGGCCACCTTGTCGTTGAGCATGACCCTGCCGGCGTCGCAGGCCTCGTTGGCCACGGTCCTGCGCTTGATCAGTCTGGATACTTTCAGATATTTGTCCAGTCTCATGTATGCTTCCTCCTTCTGTCTTAAAAAAAGCAGGCCCGGATTTGGGAATCCGGGCCCTGCATCAGGATCACATGACGTTTATGATCAGTTAATGGCGTCCTTCAGAGCCTTGCCGGCCTTGAACTTGGGAGACCTGGATGCCTCGATGGGCATAGGCTCGCCGGTCCTGGGATTTCTGCCGTCTCTTGCTGCTCTTTCGCTGACTTCGAAAGTACCGAAGCCTACCATCTGGACCTTGCCGCCCTTCTTCAGTTCCTCTGTAACAGTCTCAGTGAAAGCCTTCAGGACCTTTTCGGTTTCCTTCTTGGTCAGACCGGACTTGTCGGCAACTGCATTGATCAGCTCGTTCTTGTTCATGATGTTGTTTCCTCCATACAGGCCGCATGGGCCTGTTTCCTTTCTCTCTGAATACTATAACATTTATAAGCGGTTTTGCCCTGCTTGTCAAGAAGATCTGCCTGTCACGTAGGTGCCCAGCAGGTACTCCCTGGTATTGTGTTCCGGATGGTCCAGCACATCGTCCAGCATGGTCTCCAGAAGCTTCCCCATGGCCACGCCGGGCTTTATACCGGCCAGGATCAGGTCCTTTCCGGATACGGCCAGGTCCTTGAGGGCCAGGGCCTGTCTGCTCTCCATGATGGCGTCGAACCTTCTGCCGCAGGCGGCGATCAGTTCCAGTTTGTCCTCCAGGAAGAAGGCTCCCTGGGCCAGCACGTCCGCTTCGTGGACCTCCAGAAGCAGGGGGAAGAGATCCTCTCCCACCTTGGCGATGGTCCTGCGCAGGGCCGCGTCCGTTTCCGGAAGGGGATTGTCGTGCATAAGGACCAGTCTGGTCACGTTCCTTACGGTCACGTTGTCATATTTGAGGCGCCGCAGGATCTGCTCCGTCATTTCGGCGCCGGTCTCGGGATGGCCCCAGAAATGGTCGATCCCGTTGTCGTCCGTCCACCGGCAGGGAGGCTTGCCCACGTCGTGCAGCAGCATGGTCAGGCGAAGGGTCAGGTCCGGCCTGGTATTCTGGACGGCGTGGATGGTATGCTCGCCCACGGTAAAGCAGTGGTGGGGATTGTTCTGCAATGTCTCCATCATCCTGTCGAACTCCGGCAGGAACTGCCGGGTCACCCCCATGACATAGGCCGTCCGAAGGAGCTCCGGATGGTCCGAAACCAGGAGCTTGTTCAGCTCCTCCCGGATCCTTTCCGCGCTGATCTTCTGAAGGGTGGGGGCCAGGGCCCTGATGGCCTTTGAAGTCTCCGGCTCAATGCCGAAGCCGAACTGGGCCGCGAACCGCACCGCCCGGAGGATCCTGAGGGCGTCCTCCGAAAAGCGCTTTTCGGGGTCGCCCACCGCCCGGATGCACTTGCGGCGAAGGTCTTCCCGGCCGCCGAAAAGGTCCACCAGGCCGGCCTTATGGTTATAGGCCATGGCGTTGATGGTAAAGTCTCTCCGCTTCAGGTCCTCCTCCAGACTCCCGGTAAAGACCACCTGGTCCGGATGCCTGCCGTCCCCGTACTCGCCGTCGATCCGGTAAGTGGTGACTTCAAAGGACTCTCCGCCCATAAGGACCGTGACCGTGCCGTGCTTCAGGCCCGTATCCACCGTCCTTTTAAAGAGGGCCTTGACCTCCGTGGGCCTGGCAGAGGTGGTAATGTCCCAGTCGTTGGGTTTCCTGCCCATGATGGCGTCGCGGACGCAGCCGCCCACCGCATAGGCCTCGTAGCCTGCCTGCTGAATGACATCGATGATCCGTGACGCATTCTCCGGTATGTGAATCCTGAATTCATTGGAAGAATAGTCTGACATCCCGCTCACCCCTCTGCTTTTTTACGAAATATCAATAAGCTCTGCCCCAGTATACCATTTTTTTGGCAGGTTTTCCGCAGCATACGCAGACATCGGAGATGTTTTCCTGCTTAAAGGGCATGCAGCGGCTGGTAACGCCCAGGTCTTCCTTGATCTTGTCTTCACAGGCCTGGTCTCCGCACCACATGGCCTTGACGAAGCCGCTCTTTTCGGTAAAGAGTCTTAAGAACTCTTCCCATGTGGCAGCGGCGTAGGTATGGTCTTCCAGATGCTTTGCGGCCCTGTCGTACATGTCCTTCTGGATCTGGGGAAGGAGCTCCGCCATCTTTTCGGGAAGGGAGGCGATATCGCACTCGATCTTTTCGTGGCTGTCCCTGCGGGCAATGATGCATTTGCCGCCCTCGATGTCCCTGGGACCGATCTCGATACGGACGGGAATGCCGCGCATCTCCTGATCCGCGAACTTGAAGCCGGGGCTCTTGTCGGAATCGTCCACCTTGACGCGGAAGTTGGAGCTGACAAGCATGTCTCTGATCTCGAAAGCCTTGTCCAGGACGCCTGCCTTCTTCTGCTGGATGGGCACGATCATGATCTGGGTGGGTGCGATCCTGGGAGGCAGGACCAGACCGGAGTTGTCGCCGTGGACCATGATCAGGGCGCCGATGATCCTGGTGGAAAGGCCCCAGGAGGTCTGGGCCGCGAATTTCAGCTTGTTGTCCCTGTCCGTGAACTGGATGCCGTAAGCCTCGGCGAACTTGGTGCCGAAGTCATGGCTGGTGCCGGACTGGAGGGCCCTGCCGTCATGCATCAGGGCTTCGATGGTATAGGTGGCGGTGGCGCCGGCAAATTTTTCCTTGTCGGTCTTGCGGCCCTTGACCACCGGGATGGCCAGGTCTTCGGCGCAGAAGTCCGCGTAGACGTTCAGCATCTGCTGGGTGCGGGCCTGGGCCTCTTCAATGGAGGCGTGGACCGTATGGCCTTCCTGCCACATGAATTCACGGGAACGGAGGAAGGGACGGGTCTCCTTCTCCCAGCGGACGACAGAACACCACTGGTTGTATACCTTGGGCAGGTCCCGGTAGGACTGGACGTCGGTCCGGAAGAAATCCGAGAAAACGGTCTCGGAGGTGGGACGGACGCAGAGACGCTCCTGCAGGGGCTCGCTGCCGCCTGCGGTGACCCAGGCCACCTCGGGGGCGAAACCGTTGACCAGGTCGCCTTCCTTGGCCATCAGGTTCTCGGGGATCAGAAGGGGCATGTAGACGTTCTCCACGCCGGTCTTCTTGAAGCGGGCGTCCAGAAGGTTCTGGACCGCTTCCCAGAGGGCGTAGCCCGCGGGCTTATAGACAAGGAAGCCCTTGATGTGGGAATAGGCTACCAGACCGGCCTTGACCACCACGTCTGTATACCACTGTGTGAAATCCTCATCCATGGATGTGATTTCGGCTACCAGTTTTTTCTGTTCTGCCATTTGTTTCTATCTCCTAACTTAAAAATTGTGTGCTTATTGGTGTTTTTCTTTCAGCCGGCGGAAAAACGGTTGAGGCCCGAGAAGACCGCTCTGACCGAGGCCCTGGTGATGTTGGAGGAAACGCCCACCCCGTAGGTGGTCCTGCCGGTCTTTACGTCCATCATGTGGATGTAGGCCGCGGCCTGGGAGTCGGATCCCGCCTGCAGGGCGTGCTCCTCGTAGTCCAGGATGCGGATCCCGATCCCCAACTCCTCCAGAAGGCCTCTCTGGACCGCGTCCAGGGGGCCGTTGCCCGCCGCCTGGATGCAGGCGTACCGGCCGTGGTCCGAATAGGTCACTTTCACCTTTGTATCGAACTCTTCGGAGCTGTCTCCGGACAGGTCCGTGACCTGGAGCCTTCTGAAATGCAGAGGCTCGTTGTTGCGGATATATTCGCTGCGGAAGATCTCCAGGATCTCTTCCGGGTCCGTTTTCGGCGTCAGGTCCAGTTTTTTCCGGACGATCTCCGAGAATTCTCTCTGCATGCCGGAGGGGAGCTTGAAGCCGTAGCGGGTCTCCATGACCGCCGCAGGCCCCGCCGCTTCGGAGTCGGCCCGGACCAGGGGGTCGTAGACTCTGCCGATGTCCCTGGGGTCGATGATCATGTAGGGGACTTTCCAGGTGTCCCCCGTTTCCTTCATGCCCCGGCTGACAGCCTCCTGATGGGACCTGGAGAAGGGAGTAAAGACCATCCTTCCGGCGTAGGGGTGCCTCTGTCCCACCCGCATGCCGGTGCACCTCTGACAGGTGTCCACGATCTCATTCATGTTGTCGATGGTAAGGCCGGGATCGATGCCCTGGGTCAGCAGGTTGAGGGCCAGGGTGATGATGTCCGCGCTGCCGGCCCTTTCGCCGGTGCCAAACAGCGTTCCTTCCACCCTTCCGGCTCCTGCGAGCATGGCCATCTCTGCGGCGGCCACCGCCATGCCCCTGTCGTTGTGGGGGCGTACGCTGAGGACCACAGCTGCATCCTCTCCCAGGCTCTCTCTCATCCATTCCACCTGGTCGGCGTACACGTTCGGCATGTGGAGATCTGTCCCTCCGGGAAGGCCCAGGATCAGGGGATCC
>DETN01000110.1:10856-18800 GCA_002362155.1 Lachnospiraceae bacterium UBA3287
ATCCTTTTTACCAGGCTTCCAGCCCTCCAGAGCGGCCCTTGCCAGGGCCAGGGACCTTTGGAGATCCGCGCCGGCAAAGCCGCCTATGGTATATTCCAGGCGGAGGCGTCCCTCAAAGGAGGAGGCCAGGGATCTTACCAGGGAGGCCGCCGCAAGCACTTCTTCCGGCGTCTCTTCCCCTATGTCCGCGCTGTAGATGCGGATAATGGCGTCATGACAGCCCTCCAGGGCCGAGACGGTAGTTTCGATGTCCTCTTTCCTGCACGCAGAAAGGACCTGCAGGCTCACGCCCTCCGGGATCAGGTCCCGGTCTGTCAGAAGGCGGAGGAAGTCCCTTTCCGCCTGAGAGGATGCGGGGGAGCCGATCTCGATCTCCTTAAAGCCCAGTCTGACCAGAAGGCGGAAGATCTCCATCTTTTCTCCGGGGCCGGCCTGGCCCAGAAGGGCCTGGTTCCTGTCCCGCAGGTCAACGCTGCACCATACGGGGGCTTCCCGCAGGATGCGGCCGGGCCATTTCCGCTCCGGCAGGTCCACTTTGGGACCAGGACTGTATTTCTGGTAATTCACTGCTCTCCCTCTTTTCTTTCATGCACATATTTTCCGGACTCTCAGGAGGGGCCGTTTCTTCTCCCGGCTCCGGAACTGTAAGCGCAGAAAATCGTTTGTCCCGCCAAAAACGGTACAAACGATTCCGGCTTTTTTCTGTCTTCAATCGGTCTTCAGATCTTTTATTCCGCGTCCTCGTCCTCCGCTTCGGACTCCTCGGGGGCAGGCCCGATCCCGATCCGGATGGTCACCTTCCCGTCGAACCGCTCGTCCGCAAAGGAAGTCCCCTCGGGCAGGTAGGTGGACAGATTGACGGTCTTCACCAGGCTCTGGCGCAGGCCGGTCACGTTGAGCTCCGAAGCGGGGATCTCGATCCCCGACACATTTTTCAGAGCGGAGGCGGTTCCTGCGATCCTGACAGAGGCAGGCTCCGCGGTATTCTGTCCGGTCAGCATAAATCCGGTGCCGGGCACGCCCTGGGTGGTGAAGCGGATCTCCGCCTCCTTTACGGGCAGGACCTCCACGGTCAGCCGGACCGAATAGATATTCATAGTCATGTTGGTGCCGGACACCTCATTGCCGTCGGCGTCATAGAGGACGATGTCGCTGTAGGTGGTGATATTCTCCGTCGCCCCGGTCACCACCACCGACGCCACGGCTCTGGCCACGGAAGAGACCTGGGAGGCGGGACCGGTCACGCGGACCTGGTTCTGCTCCAGCCGGATGCTGCCAAGCACATAGTCGTCTCCCACCGTGCCCACGGTATCGGTCTCCAGGGGAAGGACCCTGGTATCGCTGTCCTCGATCAGAAGCTCCACGTAGGAGCTGGAAGACCGGACCGAATCCACGCTGGCCGAAAACTTGTTGACGGAGACCGTGATGGGCACCAGCCCGTCCTCGGTCATGTTGGCCACGTCCGCCGTAGCCGTCACGTCCTCGGTCCGGATCAGGTCCAGGACCGAACGGGATCCGGAAATACTGACCATGGAGATCACGTCCGTATTGTCCACCACGCTGTAGAGCCGATTGCTGCCCAGGATCAGATCCGTATGCAGAAGCTGCACCGGCACGTCGTAGATCCTGGTCTCGATGACGGGATCGTTATAGTTGGTGACCAGAAGCCACAGTATAAAAGCAAAGGCAAAGGAAAATAATTTCAGGCCTATATTATTCAGGATCTTCGGTCTTGTCTTCATTCTTTGCGCCTGTTAGTCCTTTCCTGAAAAAACCGGACCAGCGGAAAAGAGGCTCCTGTCCGCCTTCCGCAGCCGCTTCCTCTTCCTCCTCCAGCTTGTTCTGGAGTTCTGTCAGCCACTTGCGCATGATCTCCTCGTCCACGTTGCGGTAGAGCATGCCCCTGTAGGCGATGCTGATGGACCCGTTCTCCTCGGAAACGATCAGGGTCAGGGAATCTCCCTTTTCCGAAATGCCCACCCCGGCCCTGTGGCGGGTGCCCAGGGTCTTGTCCATGCGGCTGTCCGAAATGGGCAGGTAGCAGGTGGCGGCCACGATCCGGTTGCCCCGGATGATCACGGCTCCGTCGTGAAGAGGAGTATTCTTTTCAAAAATATTGATCAGCAGCTGGGAGGAAACGGCGGCGTCGATGGTGATGCCGGTGCGCACCTCCTCCTGCAGGGAGGATGTCTGCTCGATGACGATGAGGGCTCCGGTCCTGACTCTGGCCATCATGGTGCAGGCGCGGATGATCTCACCGATGGTATTGTCGGAAAAACGCCCTTCCGGCGTTTTTTTCTCAATGCGAAACAAAGAACTGAGAAAGTTCTGCTGTCCCAGTTCTTCGATGGCTGCCCGCAGTTCCGGCTGCAGTACGATGACGATGGCCATGACGGCCAGGCCGGTCACGTTCTGGATGATCCACAGGATGGTGGTCATGTTGAAAAAGGCTGCAATGATCACAAAGGCAGCGATGACTGCGACGCCGCGCAGCAGAGCCCAGGCCCGTGTGTTTTTTGCCCAGTTCAGCATATGATATACCAGAAACGCGATGATCAGGATCTCGATGAAATCCGACCACCGCAGGATCGGCATATGGAACTGTGTCCAGAAATCAATGAGTACTGCAAAGAAATGCTGCATATTTGCTGTTTAGTCCTAACTACGAATCAAAAAACCTTACTCTTTGCCGTTTTTTCCCTTTCTGTTCTTCCAGGCTGCGGCTTTGCCGGACAGATTCTTTACGGAATCCCTGAGACTGACCTTCTTTTCCCCGGCCGCCCCGCTTTCCGCGGGCGCCGCGCTCTTGCCGGAACGGCTGATGGTCTTGACCGTCCTTCTGGCGGTGGGCAGCATCACCTTGGGAACGGCCTTGACATAGTAATAATATTCGTCGTCCTCGAACTGGACGCTCTCGATCCTCGTATAGTCCACGTTGAAGGCGATGAAGCGGATCAGCATGGCGATGGCGAAGGAGATGATGACGCCCAGGAAGATGGTCCCGAAGGAGAAATTGGTGGAAAAACGGATGTCGCCGATGAGCAGAAGGATCAGCTCGGAAACGGTGCCCACCACGATGGCCACCGCCCAGGCCTGGGTAATGGCCAGCCTGCGGATGACGTAGACGATGATCACGGTGACGGCCAGGGACAGGGCCATGACCCACATGCCCTTGTTCTGCAGGAAGGTGTTGGCCAGGTTCTGGAAGTTGGTAATGGTCTGCACGCCCACTTCCTTGCCGGCAAAGGTCTCTCTGCCTGCGGAAATGGTCTGGATAAAGCTGATCATCACGATGCCGATGGCTGTGGGAGCCGCCGCGCCGGGGGAGCAGAGAAGACCGCCCACCAGGGGGACCGCATAGTGAAGATTGAGCTTATAGGCGATGGGCATCATCAGAAGCAGGATGGTATCCCTGGGAGTGAACCGGAAATAGAGAAGGTAGATCACCAGGATCAGCACGGCTCCGAAGATCGTCACCTCATAGGATACGGTATAGAGATGGACCAGGATCACGGCTCCCAGGGCCGCCGGCGTGAAACCGATGGGCACCAGGGCGCAGACCAGGGAAATAATGGTCATCAGCATGGGATCCGTCAGCATCTCGAAGTATCCTATTTTGCTGTTGATCAGGACAAGAAGGATCATGGCGAGCAGGAATTTTCCCACGGGCATCAGGATATATTCATACTGGTTGATAAAGTCCGCGGTTTTCTCCCTGATCTCATACAGTGCTGTCATGTTTTTGTTTGAACTGTTCATGCTTCGTCTTCCTCATAAGAGTCTTCAAGAGATCTGATCATGTTTCTGTAGCGGGCCAGCTTCCGTTCGGTCATCAGGTAGCGGACCGCGTAGACGGCCAGTGTCAGGATCAGATAGGGTATCAGGTATCGGATATACCGCCCAAGGAACGCGGCGATCACTTCATTCATTTTTCCGGAATATACGGTGGTCAGTATATCTTCGAAATGGTACATCCAGTAGGCGGCCACGCACAGAGCAAAGGCGATCGTATAGGCCACGAAGGATCCGGCCGCCTTGCTGATCAGATAATCAGGCATGAAGTATTCGTTGACCTTCATGTCCTCTGCCCCTTCCCGTTCCTCGTAGATGGCCATGCGGGTCATGGTACGGATTCTGGTGGTATTCAGCATTTTGTCTCATCTCCACTTGCCAGAGTTAAAAAAGTTACGCTGACGGCCCCTGCCGAAAGCAGGGCCGAGGCGCAGGCATCCACAGTTGCCCCCGTCGTATATATGTCATCAATGAGCATAATCGACTTTAATTTTACATCATTTCCATATACAAGGAAAGACCTTTTCAAATTTTCTTGGCGCTCCAGGACCCCCTCGGTCTTGAGGGGCTTCGTGTCCCGGACCCTTTTCAGGGCCCCCTCCAGGCAGGGAATTCCGCACCTTTTCGACACTTCCCGGGCCAGAAGAGCGGCCTGGTTATAGCCTCTTTTCCTCATTCTTTTATCGGAAAGGGGCACCGGAACGATCAGGTCGGGCCTGGGAAAGCCGCCTTTCCGGACCCTTTCCGCCAGGGCCCTTGTCATCTCCTGCCCGTACCAGGCGGCGTATTCCTGCCGCCCCATGTACTTGAAGCGGTAAAGAGAGGTCTTTATGCCGGCGTAGGAAAAGGCGGAGCAGCCCCTTGTGAAATAGTGCCTTCTCTCCCTGCAGCCCCTGCAGTACTCCATGTGGGCGGGGACCTTTCGCCCGCAGCGAAGGCACCGCTCCGCCCCCACCCTCCGGGGGATCCTTTCACATTCGGGGCAGATCAGGGCCCCCAGGGGCCTCACCGGCCTGTCGCAGACGGGGCAGCGCCTGGGGTAGAGGATATTGACGGCCAGATCCGCCGCCTTCCTAAGGCCTCCCGGCAGGAGGCTTCTCCTATTCGTTTTCAGTAAAGCAGAGCTCATGGATCCTCTCTTCCAGTCCGGTATTCCTGATGTTTTCCCTTACGTTTTCCGTCATGGTCCTCACCGCCTCCCGGCTTCCCAGGATGACCACGCAGCTCCTGGCCCTGGTGACCGCGGTATAGAGGAGGTTCCTGTTGAACAGGCCCCTGGGCCCCGAGAGCAGGGGCAGGATCACGGCGGGGTATTCGGACCCCTGGGACTTGTGGACCGTGACCGCGTAGGCCAGCTCCAGATCCTCCAGCTCCCCGAAGGGATAGTCCACCTCCCTGTCCTCGTCGAAGCGGACCGTCAGGATCTCCCGGGAGGGATCCACCGAAAGGATCCTTCCGAAATCCCCGTTGAAGATGCCGGTGCCCTTTTCCAGGGGCAGGCCGAAGTTGCCCCTGACCTGCCATTCGATCTGGTAGTTGTTGCGGGTCTGCATGACCTTGTCCCCCTCCCGGAAGGTGACCTCCTCCCTTACATACTCCCTTTTGTCCGGAGCGGGGGGATTGAGGACGCTCTGCAGCACCTGGTTGAGGCGCTCCACGCCCAGGTTTCCCTTCCGCATGGGGGTCAGGACCTGGATCTCGTCGGGGGAGCATTTCACATAGCCCGGCAGCATCTCCCGGATCAGCTGGACCGTGTTCTTGTAGATGACCGGCAGGGAATCCCTTTCCAGGAAGAAAAAGTCCCTGCTTTTATTGCCCAGGGAGGGCATCTCCCCCCTGAGGATCCGGTGGGCGTTCACCACGATGTCGCTCCTTGCCGCCTGGCGGAAGATCTTCTGCAGGATGACCGTGCGGAAAGCCCCGGACCGGATCAGATCCTGCAGGATGCGGCCCGGCCCCACGCTGGGCAGCTGGTTGACGTCCCCCACCAGGATCAGCCTGGTGCCGGACCGGACGGCCTTTAAGAGGGCGTGGAAGAGATACATGTCCACCATGGACATCTCGTCCACGATGATCACGTCCGCCTCCAGGGGGTTTTCCTCGTCCCTGCCGAAGTCCGTAAGAAGGGGCGCCGCCGGCGCATTCCGGTCCTCCTCCCCGTCCCTGGCCCGGACCCCCAGCATGCGGTGGATGGTCATGGCCTCCATGCCCGTGGTCTCCTTCATGCGCTTGGCGGCCCGGCCGGTGGGGGCGCAGAGCAGGACCTCCATGTCCTCCTCCTCAAAGTAATTGATGATGGTATTGATGGTGGTGGTCTTGCCGGTGCCGGGACCGCCGGAGATCAGAAGGATGGCGTGGTCCGCGGCCAGAAGCACCGCCTGCCTCTGGAGATCGTCCAGCTCTATGCCTTCCCTTTCCTCGATCCTGCGGATCCTCTCCTCCGTGGTCATGTCCCCGCTGACGGAGAGGGGGGCCGCATCCAGCTCCAGCAGGGCCCTGGCGATCTGCTGCTCCCTGCGGTAGGCTCCCGTGGAATAGACCTGGGCGGTGCCTTCCCTGTTCCTGATCATGAGCTTTCTGTCCATGGCCAGGTTGTCCAGCTGCAGATCGATCTGTTCCTGCGAAAGAGAGAGCAGGTCCGCCGTCCGCCGGATCACCATGCTCCTCTCCATCCAGGTGCTGCCCTCCTGCAGGACCTGGCTCAGGATATAGAGGATGCCGGACCGGATCCGGAAATCGGAATCCGCCCGGATCCCCACCCGGAAGGCGATCTCGTCCGCCGTGGCAAAGCCTATGCCCCGGATATCGTCCGCCAGCCGGTAGGGATTCTCCCTGATGATCTCGTAGAGCTTCATGCCGTAGGTCTTCCAGATCCGCAGGGCGTGCTGGCCCCCGATCCCGTACTGCTGGAGAAAGACCATGGCGTCCCTCTGGTCCCGCTTGCCCTCGGCCTGGGCCGCGATCTCCCTGGCCTTCCTGGGAGAGATGCCCCTTATCTCCGCAAGGCGCTCCGGCTCCTCGTCCAGGATCCGCATGGTGTCCTCCCCGAACTTCTTCAGGATCCGCCTGGCCAGGGATTCTCCGATCCCCTTGATGGCGCCCGAGGACAGGTAGCGGAACATGGCCTGGGTGGTCTCCGGCTCTATGGCCTGATAGGTCCCGATCCGCAGCTGGTCCCCGTAGACGGGGTGCTGGGTCATTTCCCCCTCCACCCGGCAGCTTTCTCCCTCCGAAATGGCCAGGGGAAACCCCGTGCAGGTGACGGACCCCTTCCCGTAGTCCAGCTCGAAGACCGTGTAGGCGTTCTCTTCGTTCCTGTATATGATATGCGCTACGTAGCCTTTGATTTCTTCCATATCTGTTTATTCTTTTCTTCTGTCCCCTTT
Source organism: Lachnospiraceae bacterium UBA3287 (assembly GCA_002362155.1). Lineage (GTDB taxonomy): Bacteria > Bacillota > Clostridia > Lachnospirales > Lachnospiraceae > CAG-791. Next base: position 18,035 of record DETN01000110.1, read on the forward strand.
TCCTTCATGACAGGAGGGGCCGCCGGGTCCAAAAGCCCGGCGGCCCCTCCTGACACGCACCAGTATACAGCATTCTGCCTCTTTTTGCGCTCCTGCCTCTGCTTACGGGGAAATTTCGTCAACCGAACCGGAAAAGACCCTCTCAGGCCTCCTTTTTCCTCCGTTCGGCGTCCCTCTCCAGCATCTTGTGGATGTAGTAGCCGGTATAGGAGCTGTGGTTCTCCGCCACCTCTTCCGGCGTTCCCTTCGCGATGACGGTGCCGCCTCCGTCCCCGCCCTCGGGGCCCATGTCGATGATATAGTCGGCGGTCTTGATCACGTCCAGGTTGTGCTCTATGACCACCACCGTGTTGCCGCCCTCCACCAGCTGGTGGAGGATGCGGATCAGCTTGGCCACGTCGTCGAAGTGCAGGCCCGTGGTGGGCTCGTCCAGGATATAGATGGTGCGGCCCGTGCTCCTTCTGGACAGCTCGGAGGCCAGCTTGATCCTCTGGGCCTCGCCGCCGGACAGCTCCGTGGAGGGCTGGCCCAGCTTCACATAGCCCAGGCCCACGTCGTAGAGGGTCTGGATCTTTCTGGCGATGGAGGGAACGTTCTTAAAGAATTCCACGGCTTCCTCCACCGTCATGTTGAGCACGTCGTAGATGCTCTTTCCCTTGTACTTGACCTCCAGGGTCTCCCTGTTGTAGCGCCGGCCGTGGCAGACCTCGCAGGGCACGTAGACGTCCGAGAGGAAATGCATTTCGATCTTGATGATGCCGTCGCC
>DETN01000066.1:0-2637 GCA_002362155.1 Lachnospiraceae bacterium UBA3287
GTCCTGCAGAAGCCGCACTCGCCGCTGCGGCAGCCGGTCTCGATCCGGATCCCGGCCCTCTCCAGGGCCACTACGATGCTCTCCGCCGCCTTTGCGGGGATCTGCACCTGGCTGATGCCTCTGACCACGGTGATGGTAAAGGTCTGATCCTTCAGTTCCAAAGGATATCCTTCAAAGGCCGTGATGTCCCTGGCCTGGCCGAAGACCTCAAAGCGGACTCTCCTTGCGGGGATGTCCATCTTTTTCAGCTCCTGCCTGAGGAAGGTATACATGGCCTGGGGGCCGCAGATAAAGTAGGAGGTATCTCCCTTTGAATACTTCTGAATGATGTCTGCCGTCAGGAAACCTCTCTCCCCGGTCCAGCCCTCTTCCTCTCCGGAAAGGACATGGACCACCTTCAGCCTGGGGCACTCTTCGTCCAGCCTGTCCAGTTCCTCCTTCAGGACGATGTCATCCGAGGAGACAGACCCGTAAAGGATGGTCAGATCGATATCCAGAGAGCCGGCTGCCACTTCCCTGGCCATGGAGACAAAGGGGGTGATGCCCACCCCGCCTGCCAGGGCCATCACATGGCCCGCATCGCGCAGGGGCTCGTAGTAGAACTGTCCCAGGCCCATGGTGCCGGTCAGGACGTCTCCCACCTTTAATTCGTCATTTACATAGTCGCAGATAAAGCCGTCCCCTCTGGACCTGCGGACAGTGATCTCCGCAAAGGGCTTCTCTCCCCTGGCCTCGAAGGGGGCGGAGGAGATGGAATAGGGCCTGGAGATCAGGCTCTCCCCGATCCGGAAATTCAGGACAATATACTGGCCTGCGTAGAAAAAGGGAAGCTTTTTCCCGTCCGTCCGCTCCAGGCGGATGGTCTTTGCCGTCTTCGATGCGGGCTTTATGGACGTGACCACAAGCTCCAGGAGCCCCGGATGCCACTCCCTGGCCACGCTGCCGATGGGATCCATGTCTGTCAGGGCAGGGGATGCCTGCTCAAAGGACTGGAGACGTTTTTTCGTAACACGGGAGGCGCCGCTCACATCGCTCAGGAAATTTTTTATCTTCATTTCGCCGCCTCCTTTTCCGCCATATGGTCCAGTACGTTCTTGGCCGCTTTCCGTCCGTTGGTCACGGCGGGTCCCATTCCGTCGCCGGAAATGGCGTGGGCGCCTGCAAACTCAAGGCCTTCGATGAATTTTTCCTCCTCCGCGGTCTGGAGCCTTGCCACGATGTGGTCCTCCATGGTATGGGCGTAGCCGTAGATGCAGCCGTTCCAGGCGCCGGTATAGCGGGCTACGGTCATGGGGGTCTCGATGACGGCTTCCAGCACATGGTCCAGGAGATTGACTCCGAAATAGGCGGACATGTCGCCTATGACCTGCTTTGCCACCTGGTGCTTGACCCTGTCGTAGTCCTCCGCCTTTACCTCTTTCCATCCGTCCACTCTTGGAAGGACGGTGACGCTGAAGGAACTGGTCCCCTCGGGGGTAACGCCGGGATTGCCGTAGTTGTGGCAGATGCAGGTAAGATAGCGGTAGGGGCCAAGGCCCGCCAGATTCTCGTAGAGCAGATCCGTATCCATGGTATCGCTCCTGAAGATGCTGTAGTCTTTTATGTTCAGCTCCTGGGCAGGCCGGTCCAGGATCAGGATGACCGAGAAGGCCGTCAGGGAAATGCGCCTTCCGTTGACCATCTTTGTGGCCTTTTCGGGCACCTCGCTGATGGGCTCGATCATGCGGGTATAGACCGTGTTGGGATAGGCGGAAGAGATCACGTAGTCGGAATAGATCTCGTCGCCCCTTGCCGTGCGGACCCCGTACACCTTCCCGTCCTTTACCAGGATCTTATCCACATGCTGGCGGTATTCGATCTGGACGCCCATCTCCTCCGCCCGCTCCGCCATCTTCAGGCTCATCTCATGGCTGAGCTTTCTGGGGATCATGGATCCGTAGCCCACGTAGTCGGCCATCAGCACGGCATAAATGGTAAAGGGCAGGTCCGAAAAGCCGCTGCCCACATAGATCCAGTAGGGGGAGAGCAGGTCCACCGCCTTCTGGGGCAGGTGGAAGCTGTCGATGACTTCCTTTGTGGTATAGCCCGCTGTCTTTACGAAGGCCTCGTGCTTAAGAAGCATCTTTGCCTTGCTCATGGGGTGGATGGACAGCTCGTTGACAGAGTTGAAGACCGTATCGCAGAGCTTTAAAAGCTCCAGCACCCTGTCATAGGTGCCGGGGACCATGGTGTCCACTTCCTGTGCAAAGCGCTCCAGGCCGGGGTGCAATGTCACCTCCAGGCCGGGGAGGCTGGCGTGGTAAGCCTCCGGCACCGGGAGCCAGTCGATGTCGACTCCCATGTCGTCCAAAAATTTTCCCACCTTGAGGCGGTTCTCTTTTGGCCCTATGGACATCATCTCGTGCAGGGCCGCCTCGATCTCGATGCCGCCCCGGACAAAGCTGGTGGCTATGCCCCCGGGCAGGTTGTGGCGCTCCAGGACCAGGACGTCCAGGCCCTTGTCCGAGAGCATAAGCGCTGAGGAGAGGCCCGCCAGGGCCCCTCCGATCACGATCACATCATAATGATCTTTATAGAATTTCATTTCGTTCTCCTATAGGGTCATGGTCCTAAAAGCAGTCCCTCACGGGTCAGAAG
>DETN01000066.1:2717-3002 GCA_002362155.1 Lachnospiraceae bacterium UBA3287
TCGCCGAAGCTCATGATCTCGCCTGCATAATAGGTGTCGTACTTGCCCTGCATGGCTTCCACCTTGTCATACCAGCCGTCCTTGTAGGCGTTGCTGAATACGTGGGGGAAGTAGTAGACGCTCCACTCGTTGACCACGTTCGAAGCGGGATTGCCCATGGTCTCCAGGTCCCTCAGGACCATCTTTCTGCACTTCTCGTAGGGAACTTCCTCGGATCTCTTGTGCTTTCTCAGGGCGTAGGTGGTGATGACCTGGTTGACCTCGTCTCTCCAGCGGCGGTAGTAG
>DETN01000066.1:3053-9793 GCA_002362155.1 Lachnospiraceae bacterium UBA3287
GGTAGTAGACCATCAGGTGGCCCAGACGTTTCGGGATCATGTTGTCGAATACATAGTAGGAGATCTCGGGATGGTCCTCGGGCTTTGTCTCCACGGCCAGTACGTCGTAGCGCTCGTATTCGATCTGGCAGAAGAGCTTCTTCTCGTCTTCCCTGGCGTCGAAATAGTCCACCATGCCGATCAGGCCGTCGTCTCTGTTCTCCTTCTTCGGAACATAGAGAGGGGAGGTAACGATGATCTTGTCATACTCTTCCACCTGGCCGTTGACGGTCACATAGACCTTTCCGTCCTTTCTTTCCACCTTCTCGATGACGGAGTTCAGGCGGGCCGGGTTCTTAAGATGCTCGTTCAGGGACTCCCAGATGAACTGGGTGCCGTTCTTCCAGGTCCAGAGGTTGATCTTGACGAAGTTCATGCAGGTCTGGAAATCCAGATATTTAAGGACATAGGCGGCCGGGATCTCGTCGAAATAGCCATAGCCGAAGGAGGTGAAGGGGCCGATCCAGATGTCCTGGATCAGTTCCACTCCGTTCTTCTCGCAGAACTTGGAAAAAGGCATTGCCAGGTCCTTGAGGTTGGGATTGACGCCGCTTACAGGCTCTCTTTTGGCGCTGGCTGCGGAGAAGCCTTCGTAGCGGCCCTCTGCCACGCCCCTGTGGCCGTTGAGGTCGTAGCCTTTATACTTGGTCTCCAGAAGCTCTCCGAATTTCTTGAGCTGTCTCTTCATCTTCAGGAGACGGGGGATCTTCAGGATGTTCTTTCTGGGCTCGAAGGGCTCGATGACCTGGCCCAGACGGTTCTTATAGTTGCGGTTGAGCTGGGGGCCGTCATGGGTGATGCCGCAGAATTCCTCCACGTCATGCACGGCATAATAGGACGGAACGCCCATGATGGCGCCCATCTCATAACGGCGGCCGTTATACCAGGGAGACCAGCACTTGCCGCCTACCCTGTCGTTCTTCTCCAGGATGGTATAGTTCTCATACCCCTTCTGCTCCAGATACATACCTGCGGAAAGGCCTGCGGGTCCGCCTCCGATGATACAGATTCTGATGTTTTTATCCATGTTCAGTTTCCTCCAGTTAAGTTTTTTGAACCCCTGCTCCGGGGACCGGCAAAAGCCCTTTTCCCCGGCGCCTTACAGTAAAAGTATACAACGTTAAGTGCCGGATTTCATTATTTACCGTCATTATTTCGGTTTCTGCCGCTGTGAAAACAAAAACAAAAAATTCAGAAAAGTCAGGAAAAAACCACATGCAAAAAGGAAGGGGCGCCGCCCTGTTTCCGTACCGCGGGAGCGCCGCTTATGGTATACTTATTCCATGAATAAGAAATATACCCTTACAAAATTTAACAGCTTTGAAGCGCTGCTTTCTGACTTTGAGAAAAACGCTCCGGAACGTCCCGCCGTCGTTTTCGAATCCGGAGGAAAGCCCTGCTTTCTGAGCCGGAGCGGCTTTGCCTCCATGGCCCGGGAGAAGGCAAGGGAGCTTTCCGCCTCCGGAAAGAAGTGCCCGGGCATCGTCTGCGACGGATCCCTTCCCTGCCTGGTGGCCATATTTGCGTCGGCCCTGGCAGGCCTGCAGACCGTCCTTCTGGATGAGAACGCATCGGAAGAGCTTCTCAGGGGACAGATCATGCAGACGGATATCGACATGCTCCTGTGCAACGACGAGGACCTTCTGGGAGAACTGGAAAGCGCCCTGACCAGAGGGCCCGGCACGGTTTCGGGAGAAAGAGACATTCTCTTTTTTACCTCCGGTACCACGTCCAGCAGCAAGGCAGTGGTGCTGACGGACAAAAGCCTTATGGCCGCTGCCTTTAACGGAAGCTCCATGCTCCCTCTGTCTGAGGAGGACATCCTCATGTGCATGCTGCCCTTAAACCACGTCTTCGGCCTGGTATGCGGCGTGTTATGGGGCATGCAGTGCGGGGCCCCGGTGGCTCTTGGCCGGGGGCCCAGATACTATGCCCAGGACCTTTCCTTCTACCGTCCCACGGTCCTCTCCGCCGTTCCTCTTCTCCTGAGCTTCCTGCTCCAGCACCGCTTAAAGAACAGCGAGCTGCGCCTGGTCCTGGTGGGGGCCGGGGCCTGCCCTCCCTCCCTGCTGGAGGCGGCCGCGCAGCAGAAGCTTGCTGTCAGCTTCGGCTACGGACTCACCGAGACCAGCTCCGGCGTCGCCATCAGCGTTCCGGGCACTCCGGACTTCGATCCCTTCGCCATGGAGATCTGCCCCGAGGATACAGTGTCCCTGGCAGAGGACGGAGAGATCCTGGTCAGGTCGGAAAGCTGCATGATGAAGGGCTACTACGGCCATCCCGAGGATACGGAGAAGGTCCTGAAGGAGGGCGTCCTCTACACCGGAGACCTGGGCCGGTGGGACGAAAAGGGACGCCTCCGCATCATAGGAAGAAAGAAAGAGATCCTGGTCCTCAGGGACGGCACCAAGATCTTCCTTCCCGAGTACGAAGCCCGGATCGGGGCTGCCCTGCCGGGAGAGGATTTCACGGTCCTGGAAAAGGACGGCCGTCCGGTCCTTGTCCTCTATGACAAAGAGGCTGCCCAGGCCTCTGAAAGCCACATGGCCAAGGCCCGGTCCCTGATCCAGCTCAGGCTCAAAGAAGTCATGGCTGCCCTGCCCAGGGGCCAGCAGCTTGGCGGCATCCTCTTCACCGCCTTCCCTCTGCCCCGCACGGCGACGGGCAAGGTCAGGCGCTGGGAAATCAACATCTGAAAGGAAAGACATCATTATGACCAGAACAGAAATTGCGGAGATCTGCAGAGACGTAGTCTATGAGTGCGTCCCCGACATGGAAGGGACCCCTCTCTATGAAGATACCGTCATCAATACGGATACCGCCATCGATTCCATGGGCTTTACCCTGATCATCTGCCGCCTGGAGGCCAGGCTGAACGTGAAGATCCCCCAGAGGCAGTGGGCCAGGATGTCCACCTTCGGAGACGTGGTCACAGCCTTCGACAGAAAGATCAATAAGAAGTTCATTCTTTAAGCCGGGGAGGTAAGACCATGCGCATCTGGAGACAGGATTTCAGGATTCTTTCCTCCGACGTGGACCTGACCAGAAAGATCCGTCTGTCCACCCTGTTTACAAGGCTGCAGGAGGCGGCCATCGCCCATACCATAGAACTGGGAGTGACCAGGGAAAAGACTCTGGACAGGGGGCTTTTATGGGCCGTGACCCAGTACCGCCTGAAGATAGACCGGATGCCGGAGTATGACGAGAGGGTCACTCTCCTTTCCTGGCCGGGAAAGACCATGCACCTCTACTTTCCCAGATATTTCCGCCTGCAGGATGAGAAGGGAGAGGTCCTTCTGGACGCAGTATCCCTCTGGGTCCTGATCAGCGAAAAGACCAGATCCATCGTCTTTCCGGAGGACCACGGCATAGAGATCCCGGAGACCAGGACCGGATACGAGCTTCCCCTGCCGGGAAGGCTCCGAAAAGAAGAGACCGCCGTCTCCCATTCCTTTACCGTCCCCTATTCCTATGTGGACCTCAACGGCCACATGAACAATGCCAGATACTATGACCTGGCCCAGGACATCATGCCGGAAGATACAAGGAGCAGGGAGCTTAAGGCTCTCACGTCCGAGTACATAGGGGAGGCCCGCCTGGGAAATACCCTTTCGGCAGGATATGCCCTCTCTGAAAACGCCTGCTATGTCTGCGGCAGCACGGAAAAGCCCCTCTTCCGCATGAAATTCGAATTCGCCGGGAAAGAAGAACAGGGCTGAAAAAACATACGAGGCAGGGGAAAGATATATAGACCGTACAGCTCCAAAAGGCTGCGGACCGGAGTGAATTCCGGCCCGCAGCCTTTTTAAGTGCATTCATCTATTCTTTTCTGTCCTCAGACCTTCATGCCCTTTTCTCCCTGCCGGAAGGCATAAATGGCCCGGATAGCGGATTCGTATTTTTCATCCGGCACGCCGATCAGGAGGTTGAGCTTGCCGGCCCCCTGGTTGATGGTGGAGATCTCTATGCCCTCCGCTGTCAGGGTCTCCAGGACCCGCACGTTGGCGTCGCTGGATTCCGTGGCTTTTTCGCCCGTGACGGCGATCAGGGAAAGATTGTCCCTGAAGCCGATAAAGTCCGGATGCAGGGTAGATCGGATCTCTTCCAGGAGGTCCTCCCTGCAGGTCTCCAGAAGGTCTGTCCGGATCACCAGGGTGATGGAATCGATCCCGGTCAGACAGTACTCGAAGGGAAGGGCCCTTTCCTTCAGGATATCCAGCATCAGAGCAGAAAAGCCCGATCCGTCGGAGACCATGACCTTTTCGATCTGCAGGACCGACATGCCCTTTCTGCCGGATACGCCGGTGACGGGATTCTTGGTGACCCCGTGGGGCAGGTGCCTGACGATCATGGTTCCGGGATCCTGAGGCCTGTTGGTATTCCGGATGTTGATGGGGATCTCCGCTTCGGAGGCCGAAAGGACGGCGTCGGAGTGAAGGACGGAAGCGCCCATGTAGGACAGGGTCCTCAGCTCCCTGTAGCTCATGTAGGGGACGGTCTCGGGACGGTCCACGATCCTGGGATCCGCCGCATAAAGGCCGGATACGTCCGTCCAGTTCTCGTAAAGGTCAGCGCCCACCGCACAGGCCGCAAGGCTTCCAGTGATATCCGACCCGCCCCTTTCGAAGGTATGGACGACTCCGTTCATGTCGGCCCCGTAAAAGCCCGCGATCACGGCGTGGGAAAGAGGCAGGAGGGAGGCCCGCATGGTCCTTCCCGTCATGGCAAGGTCCGGCTGTCCCTTCTCGTCGAAGCATACGCACCAGGCGGGATCCACAAAGGTATAGCCCAGATAGGCCGCCATGATCCTGGCCGTCAGATACTCTCCCCTGGAAGCCGTATAGTCTCTGGAGGGAGCGGTCAGAAGGGACTCCTTCAGGGCGCGGATCTCCTCATCCAGGGGAAACTCCAGCCTCAGGCCCTCCAGGATCTCCGTAAAACGGAGCCGGATCCTCTCCAGTTCCGGAGAAAAGTCTTCCCCGGCTTCTGCCTTCTCATAGCAGTCCAGCAGCAGGTCCGTCACCTTCCGGTCCTCAGGAAAACGCTTTCCGGGCGCGGAAACGACGATGAATCTTCTCTCGGGGCTGCTCTGCACGATGTCCCTGACCTTGCGGAACTGGGACGTATCCGCCACGGAGGTGCCTCCGAATTTTGCCACAATAATACGTTCCTTCATAAAAATCTCCTCCCCCAAACCGGTGCCCCACCATTATAGCAGATGAAAGGTGAGAATCACAGGGCCGGAAACGGCTTAAAAAGGACACCGCCCCAAAAGGGATGGTGTCCTTTCAGTACCCGTTTCAGGTCATTTCTTTACTTCATCTCTTCCAGGGAAAGCTTCCAGGTGCCGTTTTCAAAGATCACAGTCTCGGAACCGTCCGCCCGGACGCCCTTGATCATAAGGTCCCGGGTGCCCACCATGAAGTCCACATGGATCATGGAATCGTTGATGCCCTGCTCGGTTCTCTCCTCGGGAGAGATATTCTCTCCGTCCTCCAGGACCTCGGGGAAGCCCCTTCCCACAGCCACATGGCATACGGCGTTCTCGTCGAAAAGGGTGTTGTAGAAGAGGAAGCCGCATTCGTTGATGGGGGATTCAAAGGGCACCAGGGCCACCTCTCCCAGCCTTGCTGCTCCTTCGTCCATGCCCAGCATGAACTCCAGAAGATCCTGTCCCTTTTGGGCATGGCAGGAAACTGCCCTGCCCTTTTCAAAGGTAATGGAAAAATTGTCTATGATGCCGCCGTTCCAGCTCAGGGGCTTGGAAGACACGAGGGTGCCTTCCGCTTTCCCCGCAAAGGGAGTGGTAAAGATCTCCTCGGTGGGCATGTTGGGCAGGTATTCCGCTCCGGTCAGACTGCTCATCTGCACGGCGGAGACCCAGAGGCCGCCGGGGATCAGGCCCACGGTAAAGTCCGTGCCGTTATCCGCCTTATATACGAGAGAAGTAAAGTTCTGGGCGTTGAGCCACTCTGTCCTGGCCTTCAGGGCTCCCAGATGCCTGTTCCAGGCCTCCAGGGGATCCTCGGGGCCGTTCATGCGGGTCGTGGTCAGGATGGCGTCCCAGAGCTTTGAGAAAGCTTCCTCCTCCGTATCGTCAGGGAAGCACTTCTTCGCCCAGCCCTTTGAGGGAACGGCTGCAACCACCCAGTGGTATCTTCCCATCATCCTGTCGTTATAGGGCTTTGAAGCCGCGGCCCGCCTCTGCATGACGGCCGCCAGCTTTTTGGAATCAATGCCTTCCATGGCGCCGGGATCGTCGGACAGGATTCGGATCATGCAGGGCAGATCCTTTTCCATCTGCTCCAGCTTGGCAAACTCCCAGGGAAGCAGGGTCCCCAGGACCTCTTCGTCGGCAAAGGTATAGTCCAAACGGCTCTTTGCGGCGTCGTCCCAGTCCACCGTGACTCTGGATGCGCCCGCCTTATAGCACTCTTCCACCAGCAGATGGGCAAACTCGTACTGATCCACGGCGATCCTGACGATGACCTTCTGGCCCTTCTGCACGTTGGCGCCCAGTCTGACGATCAGTTCCGCATAATTCTTCAGCTGTTTTTCTGTAATCATGTTTTCTCCTTACTGTATTCTGAAGGCAGGCCTGCTTCCGGTGGAAATATCTCCTTCCTGCAGGGAGCCTTTCCTTTTTTTTCCCGTTTATTCTAGATGTATTATCCGCCTTTTGCAAGGGGACCGGAGAAGCC
>DETN01000066.1:9839-18791 GCA_002362155.1 Lachnospiraceae bacterium UBA3287
GCCCTCTTTCTCCCCACATGGGCCGCCCCTGTGCTACAATCCTGTCATGGAGGAATAAGCCATGAGAACTTATGATATTAAAAAGCCCGGAGGAGCATATGTCTCCTGCGGCGAAGTGATACCGGAAAAGGCAGAAAAGATCGTGATCGCCGTCCACGGCTTTACCAGCAGCAAGGAAAGCCCCACGGTGCAGCTGCTGATGAAAAGACTGCCCGAAAAGGGCCTTGGCGTCGTGGGGATCGACCTTCCGGGCCACGGGATGGGCAGTTCCCTGAAGGAGGAGCTGCGGATCGAAGCCTGCCTGGAGAGCGTATCCGCCGCAGAAGACCATATCGCATCCCGTTTCCCGGACGCGGAGATCTGCTACTTTGCTTCCAGCTTCGGGGCCTATATCACTGGGATCCGCATCAGCACGGAGCCCCACAGGGGAAGGAAGGCCTTTTTCAGAAGTCCTGCCGTAAACATGCCTTCTCTCTTTATGAGAAAGGACCTGACAGAGGAGGAAAGAGCCTTTTTCAGAGAGCTGGACGAAAAGGGATTTGCCGAGCGGAGCTTCGATCTGGGCCGGCCCGTCCGGATCACCAGGGGTTTTATTGACGATCTTAAATCCCACGATCTCTTTTCCCTTTTTGACCCGGAAAAATACGGCCCTCACTCCATTGCCATAGCCAGGGGAGAAAAGGACCGGGTCATTGATCCCGCCGAGGCCGCCCGCTTTGCCGCCGCCTTTCATATCCCGGAGACCGTATTTCCCGGAGAGGGCCACTCCCTTTCCGATGATCCAGGGACGCCCCTTCTTGTGGCAGATCTTGCCGCCTCTCTTTTTCTGGAGCGGTAGACCCTTAAACCGTTAAACGACAAAAAAACATTCAGGGGGCCCGGATTTCCGGGCCCCCTGATATGCCTTTTGGGTCGATTCTTCTTATCCTTCTGCTTCTTCTGATTCTTATTTGCAGGGTGCTTCATCTTTCCCGCCTGTCCCTGTCAGAATACGTCCGTAAGCTTCAGGTTCCTTACCTTCCGGAGCACGGCCCAGTTCACAAGGACCGTAAAGACCAGGGTAATGACTGCTCCCATGATCCATGCCGCGCAGGAGACGCTTCTGTCCAGCTGGATCACGGGCTGTTCCATGGCCCGCACGATGCGGTAGGCCACGGCAGATCCCTCCCCGATCCCGAGAAGGATGCCAAGGATCGTGGTCAGGACTGTTTCCCTTGTCATATATGCGATGACCTCCCTGACCGTAAAGCCGTTCACCCGCATGATGGTCAGCTCCCGCTTTTTCTGCAGATAGTAGATGTTGGTCAGGTTCATCAGGACCACGCCGGCCATAAGGGCAGCCATGAAGATCAGAAGGGCCACAATGGCGTTGATGACCGATGTGGATGCATCGAAGATATGCCTGTCTTCGTCTGCCGAAGTCAGGGATTCGAACCCCCATATGTCATCGCTGGACTTGATATACTCTTCCAGTTCTGCAAGGTCTTTTCCGTTCAGGCGGATATACATGACGTTGTCAGTGGGCTCTAACTCCGGGTCAATGGCCTTGCTGTAATATTCCCTGCTCATGACGATGGGGGCGCCGATATAGTTCTCGAAGACGCCTGCCACCCTGACTCTCTTTCTGTCATAGCCGCCGGCGGTCAGATCGAACTCGCTTCCCGGGACAAGGCCGCTGATCTCGGCCATACGGCGGGGGATCAGGACGCCTTCATCCGTATCCGCAAAGGGCTCTCCGGTCTCCCAGTCCCTGAGGTGATAGAATTCTCCTATTTCTTCTATGCTGCCCACCAGGAGAGAGGCCGCCTGGAAACTGCCGGCGTAGTAGAAGCAGGGAGTCTCGCTGAGCATGACGCTTTCCACCCCCCATCTGTCGATCCTCTCCTTCTCTTCTTCCAGCATGATACTGTTCCGGAATCTGGCATCGAAATCAACGACCTGGCTGTAATGCCGGTCGATGGCGCCGCTGACTGCGAATTTGAGGGTGAAGCCGATCACTATCAGGGCGCAGCACCCGGCAATGCTCACGATGGTCACCAGGACCCGTTTCAGATCCGAGCGCATATTCAGAAGGATCAGGCGTGAATACAGGGAAAGGGCATGCCTTTTTCCCCCTGACTTCTTCCTGCCCGCAGGCACAGGCGGCTGCATCAGCTGCACCGCCGGGATCTGCAGCAGTCTTGCGGCGGCCAGGCAGACCGCTCCGGCAGACAGGATCAGAGTGACCAGAAGGACGGCCAGAGTAGTCCCCGGACGCAGGAGCGCTCCTCCCGTATCAAAGGTATAGTACACGTCATAGCCTCTTAGAATGAAAGGCTCCAGAGCAAAGCGGGCCGTCAGTATGCCCAGGATGGTGCCTGCCATGGCAGAGGAGACTCCGAACAGAAGGTATTTTGCAAGCACTTCCCTCCTGAAGAATCCCAGTGCTTTTGTGGTACCGATCAGGGTGCGCTGCTCGTCCACCATCTTGCTGATGGTGGCATAGATCACCAGAGCTCCGATCAGAACGAACATCAGAGAGAATGTATTTTTCAGACTGAGAAGATTTTCGCTGTCGGTCCGGACCTGGACGCAGGAGGCATTGCCGCTTTGTCCGTACATGATCCACCTGCCGGGCTCAGCCTCCATGATCCCCCTCTCGGTATCGTCCATCTGCCTGACAGACTCCGGGTAATAGGCCAGGGATTCTTCGACATACTCAAGGTCCCCGTCATGGGATTTTTTTCTTTTCTTAAAATCCTTTCTGTCCGCTTTCAGCTCTGCCAGAGACTTTTCGTATTCCTCCGATCCTTCCTCCATGCCCGAAAGGGCTTCTTCCCGCTCCTCCAGGGCCTTTTCCTCTTCAGCGAGAAGGACAGCCTCTTTCTCCAGTTCGGTCTTCCTCTCTTCCTTTTCCGCCCTGTCTTCTTCGATATACCGACGGGTATCGGCCAGCGTCTCCAGGGACTTCTCCCTGATGAAATCGTCCCGGATCCTGATCCGTTCGGAGGAGATCTCCTCCAGAGAGTCCATGACCTTCTGCACGGCTTTTTCATACTCCGGGCTGAATCTGTCCATTCCTTCCGGCTTTTCGATCACGATCTCCGCCCTGACAAAGCAGTCCTTAAGATCGAAGCTCTGATCCTCATAGTCGATGCTTTCGGAAGGAACCAGCAGATAGGGCACCTCTCCCGTGTTGGCGTTGGAATGGTCCGGGTGGCTTATGATGCCTGTAATAACAAAGGGGGACTCTTCGTCGAAACGGACAGGAAAGAAGTTATTGGCATACTCCAGTCCTACCGTATCATAATAGGTATCGCCCACCGTCAGCCCCATCTGATCGGCCAGACTCTTTTCCATGGCGGCTTCCCCGTCTTTTTCGGGCAGCCTGCCTTCCAGGGCTTCGGGCCGGCTGATCCTGTCCGTCAATGATATATAGTTGGCTTTTGTGGAAACACCGTCTCTGTAGACCTCGATCAGAGACTGCCATACGGGTTCTGCGTCCGCTACCCCCTCCACCTTCCGGATGACCTCCAGATCATCCATGGTCAGATAATGGGTGCTGATCAGCTCGATGTCCCTGAAATTGCTTTCTTCGTATGCTTCCGAGGCGCTTTTTTTAAGGGCACCGCTGGCATAGTCGATCCCCAGAAAGGAGGTCACGCCCAGAAGAGCGATCAGAATAATGGAAAGGTAGGATACCTTCTGCCTGCTGATATTCCGCAGAGCATCTTTCATCTGTGTTTTTTTCATCGGTCATCACCATACCAGTTCTTCCGCACGGAGCGGGTGCATGTTTTTCCTGATGCTGGCAACCTTGCCGCTGCGTACCTTGACCACTCTGTCCGCCATCTTCGCGATCTCGGGGTTATGGGTGACCATCATGACCGTGGTCCCCTGGGTCCTGACAATGTTCTCGATGACGGAGAGGACCTCTATGCTGGTGGCATAATCCAGGGCCGCCGTAGGCTCGTCCGCCATGATCAGGCGGGGACGCTTTACAATGGCCCTGGCGATGGATACCCTCTGCTGCTGGCCGCCGGACATCTGGGAAGGATAATTGTCTGCCCGGGCACTGAGACCTACCGCCGCAATAGCCTGGTCGGCAGGCATGGGGTCCTTTACCAGCTCCGCGATAAATTCCACGTTTTCCAGAGCGGTCAGGTTGGGCATGAGGTTGTAGGCCTGGAAGATAAAGCCCACGTAGTCCCGTCTGTACCTGGTCAGATCGTCGTCGGAAGGATGGGAAAAGTCCTTTCCCTCTATGGTCAGGGTGCCGTCTGTCAGCTCGTCCATGCCGCCTGCGATATTGATCATGGTGGACTTGCCGCAGCCGGATTCTCCCAGGATCACCACGAATTCATTTTTATAGATATCCAGGTTGATGCCCCTGAGGACTTTTGTGACGCCATCTCCCGAGGGGTATTCCCTGGTCACGTTCCTGAGGGACATGAGGATCTCCTTTTCCTCCTCAAGATCCACCGAAAAGCCCTTTTCCTCTATGGTTATGGCAGCCAGGGCAGCCATCCTTTCGCACAGCTGCAGTTCATCTTCGTCAAAGGCGCTGCCGTCTTTTTTATTGATCACCTGGACGCAGCCGATCACGTCTCTCAGGTTGTTCAGAGGAACGCAGATCATGGTCTTTACGGGAAGGCCCCCGTCGTCGAAAACTGTCCCGTCAATGCGGGGGTCTGAAGAAGCGTCCGTGACCATGACGGATTTCCCCGTCTTTGTGACCAGGCCTTCCACGCCCAGTCCGTTCTCTACGGAAATGCCCGAAATATCCGCCGGCCCCATATGGAATACCGGACTGAGCCTTTCCGTTTTCCGGTCCAGAAGCCAGATGGCCCCGGCTTCGCTGTCAAGGGTATTTACAATAATCTCCAGGCTCCCTGCCAGAGCCTCCTCCAGGCTGTCCACTTCCAGAAGCTGTTCCATGATCTGCCAGGTCGCCTTAGTGAAACGTTTCTGTTCCATCTGCCTTCTCCTCCTTAAGCCGCTCTGCCGGCATTTTGATCCTGCCGCCGGGCATTTCTCTCCCGTCCCCGGAAAAAATCGGTGAACTGATATTTATTATACCATATGCTCTTTTCCGTACACAGCCGTCAGTGACGATCTGCACCCGAAGATCCTGCCGCGTCCCCTGCCTGCATCCACTCTTTTTTCCGTTTTTTTACCGGAAAACCTTTTATTTCGGATTTTTTACTGCCCCGGACATGGTAAACTGTTGAGGACAGGGATCCTTCCCTGAGAAAAAAACAAAAAGACTGCAGAAGAAAGGAATCAGGATATGAGCAGGATCGTCATAATGGAATCTCTCGGCATTTCGGATGAGGAGCTGGCCATGCGCAAAAAGCCCTTCGAGGATGCGGGACATACCTTTGCAGACTACCCCCGCACCGGGGATATTAAGACCCTCATTAAAGAGGCGGAAGGCGCGGACGCCATGATCATCGCCAACATGCCCATGCCGGGCGAGGTCATCCGGGAATGCGACAACCTTAAATTTATAGACGTGGCCTTTACCGGCGTGGACCACGTGGGACTTAAAGCCGCCGCGGAAAAAGGGATCAAAGTCAGCAATGCTTCCGGCTATTCCAACGAAGCCGTCTCCGAGCTGGTCCTGGGCATGGTCCTTAATATTCTCCGCAATATCCGCGCCGTGGAAGACCGCTGCCGCTCCGGCATGACAAAAGACGGCCTTGTGGGGAGCGAGCTGAAGGGAAAGACCGTGGGCATCGTTGGCTACGGAAAGATCGGAAGGAGGTCCGCGGAGCTCTTTCACGCCTTCGGCTGCACTGTCCTGGCCAACAGCCGCACCAGAAAGGCAGACGCCCCCTCCTGGGTTAACCAGGTCTCCCTGGAAGACCTGCTGAAGGCTTCCGATATCGTAGTTCTTCACTGCCCCCTGAACGAGACCACAAGAGGCCTGATCGACAGGGATAAGCTTGCTCTCATGAAAAAGACTGCCGTCCTCATCAACGCGGCAAGAGGCCCCGTGGTGGTATCGGGAGATCTGGCAGAGGCTCTGGATCAGGGCACCATCGCCGCGGCCGGCATCGACGTTTTTGACAAAGAGCCCCCTCTTTCGAATGACGAGCCCCTCCTGCACTGCAGAAACTGCCTGGTCACTCCCCATGTCGCCTTCGCTACAAAGGAATCCATGAGCCTTCGGGCCGAGATCGTCTTTGACAACCTGGACGCCTGGCTCAGGGGCTCCCAGAAGAATATCGTTCTCTGAAAAATCCTATGCAAACGAAGGAAAAGCCAAAAACCCACCGCCCGGGCCCTGTTCAACAGGGCCGGCGGTGGGTTTTCTTATGAAACAGGATGCCCGGCTGCTGCCTGTCGGCCGGGCCAGGGAGCAGATTTCCGTCCTATGACAAAAGCTCGCTGACAAGGGCGGATCCGATGATCATGGCAGCGCCTGTAAGGCTCTGGGCGCTTAAGGGTTCCTTAAGGAGAAGGGCGGAAAATAGAACGGCTGAGACCGGATCTATATAGCTGAAGACGGCAATGGACTGGGCACGCAGTCCGTCTATGCTGCCGAAATAGAGAAGGTAGGCGATCCCCGTATGGACGATCCCCACCACGCACAGAAGGACCAGGACGGAAGGGCTCATGCCCTCCCAGGTAAATCCCTTTGTCAGCAGCAGATAGGGGATCATCACGGCTCCCGCCGAGAGCAGCTGGACCGTAGTCCTGTAATAGGCGTCTATGCCGCCGGCCCTCTTGTTCATAATGACCACCGCCGAATAGAAAAGAGCGGCGCCAAGTCCCAGGGCTATGCCGCGAAGATTCCCGCTCCCGGCGCCGCCTCCCTCAAGCGCGCCCGAGACCAGGACCATACCTGCGATCGATACGGCGGCGCAGACCGCCTTCTTTCCTGTCAGCTTTTCCTGGAAGAGCAGCGGCGACAGGAGCATGACGATGGTGGGCTCCATGTAGTAGCAGAGGGTGGCGACGGCCACTGTGGTATAGGAGTAGGCTTCGAACAGGAGGATCCAGTTGATGCCCATCAGAGCCCCCGTAAGAGCCAGGTAGATAAGCGTTCCGACGGGAAGCTTTTCTCTTCCCCCTTTTCTTTTCAGCAGAATAAAGAGCAGGATGAAGAGACCGCCCATGGTCCCGCGGGCAAAGGCCAGCAGGGCCGAAGAGATGGGTATATACCTTCTGAAAATGCCGATGGTCCCGAAGATCAGCATGGAAGAGATGACCATTGCCACCGACTTCTTATCATTTACCTTACTGTTCATGCTTTTCTCCCTTCAGGGGAAACGTTTTGCCGGATGACGAAATATCCTTTTCATCCGGACCGGGCTTTTCCCTGCCTTCCTTTCAGCCGGCGTTTAGCCAGCGGAAGGATAGCTGCATTTTACCACAAAAAAGCCATCCGGCCCCGGATGGCTTTTGAGATTGTGCTGTTTTTCGTCAGTTTCTATCCGGCCTGCAGAAAGCCTGCGGTCAGGTCAGGTTCCAGACTGCCTCCCAGGCGTCCGTTGTGGCACCTATGATATTTCCTATGCCGGTGCAGTCACCGATGGCAATGACCTTTTCGGCGCAGCCTCTGAAAATATCTTCCAGGTCCTTTTCCGGTCTGTAGTCCAGGGCCTGGACCACCAGGTCGGCCTCGTAAAGCTCCTCCTGATGCGTCATGAGATTCTCGGCTCTTACATGGGTATCCGTGATCTCCAGTGTGTTGGTGGCAGGATGCATCCTGACGCCGAGATCCTGCAGATGCTCCAGAAGAGCGGACCTGTTCTTGACGGAGCCGTCCCCTTCGATCCGCTTTCCGATCTCGTCGTCCAGCTCAAAGATCCTGACGGGTGAAAGCAGTTTTTCGAATGCCATCTTTTTTTCCTCCCTTGTCCTGGTTAAAGCTTATCTGTGCACGCTTCTGCGGAATCGTTAAACCTTAAGATTCCCCTATTCCGATCGTGTCACAGGCGTCATGCTTTATATATGAACAGAAAGTGCTTTCTGCGGCAGTTTTCACCAGAACCGCAGTTTTGTGGCAAAAGGAGCAGGATCGGCCGACTCTATTTAAAATAAAAGCATTATTCTTTTTCTTCTTACGACTTTTCCATTTTTATCCGGCTCCGTCACAAAACAAGGTTTTTTCCCTGTAATCCCGGGGTCCTTTGGCAGTTTCTCCTTGCTTAACGATCTGCTTTCTCTCCTGTTCTGTCACTGTTCCCGAATTGTCCTGCATCAGAACCAGTCACTGCATTTCATATATCTGAAGAGAACAGGGGCATCTTCTGCTGTAAGGCTTCCGAATTCTCCGCTGGCACTCCTTCTGCAGGCAAAGACCGGCAAGTTGATCTCCATATCTTTCTCCGGAATCACTGCGAAGCCCATATCTCCTCCCCAGCCTCCTCTGTTTCTTTCTCTGAGCCAGAAGTTGCTGCATACAATGTACAGGTCTCTGGTCCCCGGAATCGGAATATATTCCAGATAGTCTCTGATTCTATTTACAATGAGTTGAGAATCTAGATAACGGTCGTACATTACTTTTTCAGGGGTGTCTGAAACCACGGCACATATATTTTTCTTCCAGGTATGGTCCGCAAAGATGATACCGCCCTTCTTCTGACTTTCTTCCAGCTCTTTTATCTGCTTTGTGAATCTGCGAAATATTGCCTTATTAAAAAGATCTACCGGAGGCCTGATCCATGACCTGTCCCTGTCATAGATCATCTCTCCCTCCTCAAAGGTATCAAAGTCTATCATCCCCTTTTCTCTGCGGAAGACCTGCATGATATCCTGCTCCCCGCCATCCTGGATGCCCTTCAGATCCTCTGCTGCGATTTCCCGGTGATTCCTGGTTTTGAGGATCGGACTTGTATGAATTATTGTATTTCCTTTCATTCCCTGTTGATTGTGGAAGCCTGTATCAAGGTAAAGAAGATAGATTTCCGGATCCCTGACCTGTACCATTCCCATATCTGCATTTCTCATAACGATCATATC
>DETN01000030.1 GCA_002362155.1 Lachnospiraceae bacterium UBA3287
CTGGACGGCCTGATCCGGTCCCTGACTCCCTCGGAGATGCTGGAGCAGATCTATGAGATCCGACGGGTCACGGGAGAGAAGATCTCCCACGTAGTGGTCATGGGCACGGGAGAGCCCCTGGACAACTACGACAGCCTGGTGCGTTTCATCCACCTTCTGACGGATGAGAACGGCATGAACCTGAGCCAGAGAAATGTGACGGTCTCCACCTGCGGCATCGTGCCCAGGATGTATGACCTGGCAAAGGAGGATCTGTCAATCACCCTGGCCCTGTCCCTGCATGCGGTCACCGACGAAAAGCGGCGGGAGATCATGCCCATCGCAGAGCGCTACAGCATTCAGGAGCTGATGGAGGCCTGCGCCGCCTATTTCGATCAGACGGGAAGGCAGGTCACCTTTGAGTATTCGCTGATCCGGGACGTGAACGACTCGGCGGCGGACGCATCGGGACTGGCCGCCCTGGCCAGGCCCCTGAAGGCCCATATCAATCTGATCCCGGTCAATCCCGTCAGAGAGAGGGGATACCGGCATCCGGAGGACGAGGCGGTCCGGGCCTTCAAAAATAAACTTGAAAAACGCGGTATAAATGTTAGTATTAGGAGAGTAATGGGCCGGGATATCGACGGCGCCTGCGGGCAGCTCAGACACCGGCACCTGACGGATTCCCAGTAGAGCAGACAGTCCGAAAGCGGGGAAGAGAGGTCATAATGGCAGTCTCGTATTCAGTATCCGACGTAGGCCGGAGACGACAAATGAATCAGGACTTTGTGTTTTCCAGCGACAGGCCGGTGGGAAGATTTCCCAATCTCTATATCGTCGCGGACGGCATGGGCGGCCACCAGGCCGGAGAATACGCTTCCCAGTTCACTGTGGACAGGATCGCGTCCATTATGCAGGATTCGGATAATCCTTCGCCGGACGAAGTCATGGTCCTGGCCCTGCAGGAGGCCAACCGGGAGCTGCGGCTGATCGCCCAGTCCGATCCCAAGTATTACGGGATGGGCACTACGGCGGTCATGGCTGTGATCACCGGCAACATTCTGCAGGCGGCCAACGTGGGAGACAGCAGGCTGTATATCGTAGACCGCACCAGGGGCATGTATCAGGTGACCACCGATCATTCCCTTGTGGAGGAGATGATCCAGGCAGGCAGCCTTGACAAGGAGGAGGCCAGGAATCATCCGGACAAGAATGTCATTACCCGGGCGGTGGGTGCGGAGTCCACTCTCAAGGTGGACCTGTTTACGGAAGTTCTTACGGGCCAGTCCCTGATCCTTATGTGTACGGACGGACTGACCAACATGCTGGACGACAGACAGATCGAACAGATCATATGGCGCAGCCGGACCATCGAAGAGGCGGCCAGTGTCCTGGTGACGGTGGCCAACGAGGCCGGCGGCCTGGACAACATTTCTGTCACGCTGATTGATCCGTCCCGATCGGGGAACGGAGAAAAGGCATAAGTGAATTGCGGAGGAAAGCATGATCAAGATAGGAATGCTGATCGCGGATCGATATGAAATACTCGATAAGGTCGGAAACGGCGGCATGTCCGATGTCTATAAGGCAAAGGATCAGAAGCTTAACAGGCTGGTCGCGATAAAGGTTCTCAAGCAGGAATTCTCTGAGAACGCGAATTTTGTATCCAAGTTCAGGGTGGAGGCCCAGGCGGCAGCCGGGCTGATGCATCCCAACATCGTCAATGTCTATGACGTAGGTGAGGAAAAAGGCATCTACTACATCGTCATGGAGCTGGTGGACGGGATCACTCTGAAAAAATATATCGAATCCAAGGGAAGGCTCAACGAGCAGGAGGCAGTCACCATTGCCATCCAGGTCGCCATGGGCCTTGAAGCTGCGCACAGAAATCACATCATCCACAGGGATATCAAGCCTCAGAACATCATTATTTCCAAGGAAGGCAAGGTAAAGGTCACCGATTTCGGCATTGCCAAGATCGCCACCTCCAATACCATCACTTCCAATGTCATGGGGTCCGTGCACTATACCTCTCCCGAACAGGCCAGAGGCGGCTATTCGGATGCCAAGAGCGATATCTATTCCCTGGGCATCACCCTTTTCGAAATGCTGACGGGCAGGGTCCCCTATACGGGAGAGACCACCGTCGCCATCGCCATCAAGCATATCCAGGAGCCCATGCCTTCTCCCAGGCAGTATGTCCACGATCTTCCCTACAGCATAGAGCAGATCGTGATGAAGTGCTGTGAGAAGAGCCCCGACAAGCGCTATCAGAATATTTCCGAGCTGGTGGCCGACTTAAAGCACTCCATGATCGATCCAGACGGTGATTTCGTGACCCGGTTCAGCGTGGACGATCTGGGAGCCACCAGGGCTGTGACGGCAGAGGACAGAAAGACCATCAAGGAAGCTGCCGAGGCGGCAGCGGCCGCAGCCGGCGCTGCCGGCGCCGATGCAGTCAGCGCAGAGGCGTCCTCCGACAGGAGAGACCGCCGCGGCGGACAGAGCGAGGATCAGGACGACGGCGGCGACGTCATTTACGACGAATATCTGGACGATGAGGAAAATCACCGCACGGAGAGGATGACAGCCATCATTTCCGTAGCCGCGGCCATCGTCATCGGCCTGGTCATCATCTTCTTCGCCGCCAACAGGATCGGCCTGATCGGCGGGGGCAGTACGGGAGAAGAGGCTGTGGAGACCACAAAGATGCCCAATGTCATCGGAAAGACGGAGCAGGCCGCTTCCGAAGCCCTGCGTGCCGCCAACCTGATCCCGGACGTGGTCTACGAGACCACGGACAGCTATGACCCGGGCTATGTCATCGCCGCCAGCGAGGTGGAAGGATCCAAAGTCCAGACCGGTACCATCGTTACCATTACCGTCTCCATGAACGACGGCGTCATGGTCCCTCTGGTGCTGGAGATGGAAGAGGAAAAAGCCGTTGAGACTCTGGAGAGCGCAGGCTTTACCGCCAGAGTGGAGACCGATTACAGCGAGGACGTGGAGGAAGGCATTGTCATGACTCAGACGCCCGACGGAAACACCAAGGCCCAGAAGGGATCCGAGGTCACCATCACTGTCAGTCTGGGACCGGATCTGGAGGGCAAGGTGGAAATGATCTCCCTGGTGGATCTGTCCGAGACCCAGGCCAAGCTTCTGCTGGAGCAGATGGGCCTTCGTATGGGCAGAGTCACGCCGGTGGTGACCTATGACCACAACCAGGTGGGAATCGTCCTGAGCCAGACGGTGGGAGAAGGCGTCTACGTGGACAGAGGCACGGCCATCGACGTGGAGGTAGGCTCCCAGATGACCTACAGCTACACGGCTTCCATCAATAAGCCTTCCGCCAATGACGGCAGTCAGGGAGCGGATTACGAGGACGGGACCATCGTCCACATCGTCGTAAAGACGGTCAGCGGCCAGGTCCTTCTGGAAACAGATACAGCTACCTTCCCCTTCGAAGGAACCAGATACACCGGCATCAGCGACTCGGCCGGCGTCGTGACCCTGTCCTGGAATTATACCTACCAGGAAGAGGTGGAGGTCGAAGTCGAACAGGGGAATACCCAGGAGCCGGCGGAAGAGGAAAATACCGGTGATACGGAGGAAGGCGGAGAAGGCGAAGGTGAAGAAGAACCGACCCCTCCCACTCCCACCACCACCACTAAGATCATCGAAAGGTCCGAGCCCCGTTCCGTCACCAGGACCATCACCTTCACTCCCGAGTATTAATATATGAAGGGAAAGATCATAAAAAGCATTGCCGGCTTCTATGAGGTGCATACGGGAGAGGAGATCTACCGCTGCAGAGCCAAGGGGCTCTTCCGGGCCCTGAAGCAGAAACCTCTGGTGGGCGACAACGTGGAATTCGATGTCACGGATACGGTCAGTGTTCCCAGGGAGGGAAACGTGACCAGGCTCCTTCCCAGAAAGAACGAGCTGGTCCGTCCCAACGTGGCCAATGTGGATCAGGCCTTCTGCCTTTTCGCCATCACAAGACCGGATCCCAACTATAATACCCTGGACCGTCTTCTGATCGTTCTGGGACAGAAGGATCTGGACGCGGTGATCTGCTTCAACAAGGCGGACATCGCTTCCCCGGAGGAGATCGAAGAGCTCCGGTCCACCTACGAAGCCTGCGGCTGCAGGGTCATGTTCATCAGTGCCCTGGACGAGGGGTCCCTTCCGGAGGTCAGAAAGGCCCTCCTGCATAAGACCACCGTTCTGACCGGTCCCTCCGGGGCCGGCAAATCCACACTGATCAACGCCATCTGTCCGGGGGCCCGCATGCAGACAGGAGAGCTGAGCAGAAAGATCCAGAGAGGCAAAAATACCACCCGCCACGTGGAGCTTCTCTCTTCCGGAGGAGACACCTTCCTGGTGGACACCCCCGGTTTTACCTCTCTCTACCTGTTGGATATAGAAGCGGACCACCTGAAGGATTATTATCAGGAGTTCGTGGAAAGAGAGGAAGGCTGCCGCTTCAAGGGATGCGTCCACATCAACGAACCGGACTGCGCCGTCAAGGCTGCTCTGGAGCGGGGAGAGATCTCTCCCATCCGCTATCAGAACTACTGTGAGATCTACCGGGATCTGAAGATGCAGAAGCCGGTCTATAAAAAGAAAGAAAAGTAATTGGCAAGGGACCTTCCTTCCGGTGATATGCTCCGGATCGGAGGCCCTTTCTTTTGGGAGATAGTTATGAATGAGATACTTGCACTGCAGCTCTCGGCAGACTACTGCGTCAGCCCGGAAGAGGTCCGGGATGGCAGCAATCACTTTGCCCCCTGGCGGCCCCTGGAGGGCAGAAGGCGCTACAGGGAAGAGGAGACCTGCTTTCTGAAGATCGCTTCGGTGGGCGGAAAGCTGCTTTTCAGCGGAGAACCTTCCTTATTATTATGGTGCCGTGACAGGTATGAAAAGGAAGGGGGCGAATGGTTCTTTGAAGCAAAGAACATGAGGACTCTGAACGACCGGCTCTATCAGGAGGGATATCAGATCGATATGATCCATCCCTTCTTTATCTCCGACACGCCATTTAAGGTCCATACGGAGGGATGGGAGATCCGGTGGTTTGAAAAGGAGGAGATCGAAGCCTTCCGGGGAGACGGACGCTTCACCAGCGCCTTCACCTTTGATCCGGGTGCCCCGGATGTGATCGGGGCAGCGGCCGTAAAGGACGGAAGGATCCTGGGCATGGCAGGGGCCAGCGCCGACTCTCCTTCCATGTGGCAGATCGGCATCAACGTGGAAGAGGAGGCAAGGGGCCTGGGAATCGGAAGGATGCTGACGGGGCTTCTTAGAAACGAGATCCTGGAAAGGGGAAAGCTTCCCTACTACGGGACGGCCATGTCCCATATCGGATCTCTGAAGGTGGCCGTGGGAGCAGGCTTTGTTCCTGCCTGGAGCGAACTGGTCACATCAAAGATCGATGGATGACGATTTACAGAAATGAAAAATCCTGTCTGCTTCCACTGTGCGGAAGCAGACAGGATTTTTTTTTAGTCCGGCCCGGGGGACCGGGCCGATGAGATCAGCCGTAAAGCGGACATGCTTTCACTGGTCCTGGAAGTCCACCTGTATGAAGAGTCTCTTTTCAATGCAGCGGGCGCTGATCCTTCCGCCCAGACGCTCAGTCAGGGTCCTGGCTATGGAAAGGCCAAGGCCTGTGGAGCTCTGTCCCGACGATACGGTATAGAAACGGTCGAAGAGCCTGCCGGCCGATACGGGGTCCAGGCCCGGAGCCCTGTTGGAAAAGGTGATGGATCCGTCTTCTGTCATAAGGACTGAGAAGTCTCCGCCTGAATGAAAAAGCTTTTTAATCCCCCATCTGAGATGGGGGAAAAGGCGAAGCCGTAGCGTTGCCCAGAGTACCAAAAGGGAAACCTCCAATGTTACCATACAGTGGGTTCGCAACCACAGATTGCAGCAAAGGAGGTATCCATATGGATAATCCGAGTATACAACATACCAGGTGGAACTGCACGTACTATATTGTATTTATTCCAACATTTATTCCAAAATACAGAAGAATCATGTACGGCAGTAATAAAAGGGACTTGGTAGAGATTATCAAAAAACTCTGCGAGATGAAAAGTGTACCGCTGATCGAAGGTCGTGTATGTGTCGATCATATACATATGTATGTAGCCATAACACCCAAGTTGAGCGTATCGGATTTTATGTCCTATTTGAAGGGGAAGAGTTCCCTCATGTTTTTTGACAGACATCTGGAATTGAGGACAAAATGGTCAGATCGGCACTTTGGGGCAAGAGGATATTATGTTTCAACAGTAGGCAATGTAAACGAAGAGACAATCAGACAATATATCAGAGAGCAAGAGAAAAACGATAAACTTGAGGATGGAATAAAGAGCCGCTAGTAAGCGGCTGCCAGCACAAATTGTGGTGCGAACCCCGCCTCAGGCGGAACCGGTACTATGCCGCGGAGCGGCTAATGATAAACCCCCATTTGAAATGGGGGTTGGTAACTTAGCGGAGCGCATTCATGGTGATGTTTGAAAAGATCCGGCTGACGGACTCTCTGTCCAGATCTCTCCAGACAGGTTTTTCCGGAAGCTCTATATGAGGTTCGATCCCCTTCTCCATGATCAGGTCATAGAAGGAGACCAGGCTCTCTTCCAGGGCGCCTTTCAGATCCATCCTTTCCGGGGAGAGAGGTCTGACATCGGCTGCCAGGCTGTACTGGAGAAGTTCCTGTGTCAGATCCTTCATGGCCTCTGCCCGGCCCCAGATCATGGAAAGATAACGGGCTGCGTCCGGACTGTATTCCTCCCTTTCCAGCAGGTCCAGATATCCGAAGATGGCCGTAAGCGGAGTCCGCAGATCGTGGGAGAGGCCGGTGACAGCCTCCTTCAGATTTCTGTCCCCCGCCTGGAAGCGGCAGCGCTTTTCCCGGAGGATGCGGAACTCCCGGTTGATATCGGAGGCCAGCTTCAGAACATAGGGATCCCGGGAGGAGACGCAGACCAGGGTATTGGTATCTGTCGCCAGTATGTCGTGGAAGTCCTTTCCGATCTCTTTGAGGGACCTGTGCAGGATCCGAATCCGGATCAGAAGAGCGCAGACCAGAAAAAACAGGAAGGTGCCGGCAGCCAGGGACAGATACAGAACATTCATTGTTACCTCTTCATTATAATCCGCGGGATACCACGTCCATAGGAGCAGCTGCACCGCATGGGCGTGGAGGAACGCGGTCTTTTTTCTTTCCACGAAAGTCCGCACACCTGCTGTCCCGCTTTCTCCTTTCTTATTATGAGATGCGTT
>DETN01000093.1:0-1456 GCA_002362155.1 Lachnospiraceae bacterium UBA3287
TTGCGCTTATCACTGCGCTTGAACTTAATAATGAACTCGGCACATGGATATCAACCGGTACGATTCCTTTCAATATAAACTCAGCAACCTATTCTGAAGGAATGGCGGCATAATAAGTGCGAGATATAGGTAGGAGATTGAACCGTACAGGTGGAAAAATTTTTTAAAAATATCAGTATCCTTATGTTCCCGGCCGTCCGCCTTCAGGATCTCTTCTCCCCCTGCAGGCGGAAATGGTTCTTCCTGAATTCGACAAGCCCTTCCCTTTTCATACGGCCCAGTTCCTTGGACATACCGGTGCGTTCCAGATTCAGGTAATCGGCCAGCTGCTGCCTGTCAAAGGGAATGTCGAACTCACAGGAGCCCTTCTGCAGGGCCATGGCATTTAGATAGGACAGGAGGCGCCCCCTGGCACTCTTTTTTGATATATGAAAGTTCCTTCCGGAAAGCGCCAGGTTCTTGCGGGCTGAAACTGTCAGAAGATTCCCCGTCAGCTTCTGCTCCCATGCGCAGTCCGGATCGCGGCTCAGAAGGCCTCCCACCTTCAGAAGAAGGATCCTGCTGTCCTTTGCAGCCTTCACGTCCACCGGCATGACCTCCCCCAGAAGGGCGTAAGTCTCCGCAAAAAACTCTCCTTCTCCCACATGGCCCAGAAGGCTGCAGCCGCCCCAGATGTCATTGTTTTCGATGGTGACCGCTCCCGACAGGACCAGTCCCATCCGGTCCGTTCTGTCACCGGCGTGAAAAACGAGAGTTCCCTTCCCGTACTGTCTTTCCCCGGCTTCCAGGCCTTCCAGGCATAGCCTTCTTTCCGAATCTGTCATGCCCCTGAAAAGAATGCTGCCTTCCAGACTGATATCATCCATAAATTTTCTCCAGAAACTTTTTCAAAATGTGGATGAGACCACATACTTTCTGTTTTCAGTCTACTATACTGGCATCATCAGAACAAGAATAACAGAAAGGACACACCAAATATGAAAAGACAGATCATTCACATAGATGAGAATAAATGCACGGGATGCGGCCTGTGCGTCAGTGCCTGCCACGAAGGAGCTTTGGATCTCATTGACGGAAAGGCCAGACTGGTCAGAGAAAATTTCTGCGACGGCTTTGGAGACTGCCTGCCGGCCTGTCCCGCGGGAGCCATCACCTTTGAAGAGCGGGAAGCGCCCGCCTATGATGAGGCAGCCGTAAAAAAGAGCAGAGAAACGAAAAAGGAAAAGGATGAGATGAAGGACGTGCGCCGCGAAGGCGGCTGCCCCGGCTCCAGGGTCATGCAGCTTAAACCCTCCGCGGCAGCCCCCTCTGCAGAGGGCCCCGCCCCCATGACCTTTGCCAGACCTGTTTCAAGGCTTGGCCAGTGGCCCTGCCAGATCAAGCTGGTACCCGTGACCGCTCCTTTCTTTAAGGGAGCAAAGCTCCTCGTGGCAGCGGACTGCACGGCCTACGCCTA
>DETN01000093.1:1608-2520 GCA_002362155.1 Lachnospiraceae bacterium UBA3287
CGCATGGAGGTGCCCTGCTGCGGAGGTCTGCAGAGGGCGGCCGTTAACGCTTTAAAGGAGAGCGGCAGATTTATCCCCTGGCAGGTGGTGACCATTTCCAGGGACGGAAAGATCCTGGACTGACCAGACAACAAGGGATATCGACTTAACGCATTCAGAAAAGGGAAGAGTCTGCCCTGTGCAGCTTCTTCCCTTTTTGATGCTTTTCATACGGATCTATTTTTGCAGATCCTGTTCCCCGCTGCACTTATTCAAAGATGCCTGCCCCGATCAGATCGTCCAGCCTGTCAAAGTGACAGGCGGCATAGTCCTTCAGATCCTCCGTATAGGGGGTCAGATCCGGGATCATGATGGTAAAGCAGCCGGCCCTGCCGGCGCTCATGACGCCGTTGGGGGAATCTTCCACCGCGGCGCACTCACAGGGGTCCAGGCCCAGCAGCTGGCAGGCTCTTAGGTAGACGTCGGGAAAGGGCTTTCCCCTTTGGACATCCATGGCTGACAGGATCAGAGGAAAGTAAGGGGACAGGCCGGCCAGGTCCAGGTAGCGCCTGGCTCTTTCCACAGGCGCTGCCGTCACCACGGCAGCGGTCAGGCCCTTTTCCTTAAGATAACTGATCAGGGGAAGGATGCCTGGCTTGGGCTCCGGCGCATGATCCGTAAAGAAATCCCGCATCAGCTCCCTCCGCCTTTTCTGCACGGCCGGGTAAACGCTTTCGTCCCCGAACCGGTCCCGGAAGATCCCCGCCGCAAGAGTATGGTCGCAGCTTCGAAGGCGCAGGATATCCTCCAGAGGCAGGTCATAGCCCAGATCCTCCGCCGCCTTCCTCCAGTAGTCTCTGTAATATTTCTCGGTGTCCACAAGGACGCCGTCCATGTCAAAAAGCACTGCTTTCATTATAATCCGCGGGATAC
>DETN01000169.1 GCA_002362155.1 Lachnospiraceae bacterium UBA3287
GAATTTTTCCAGAAGTTCCTTATCGTACCGGAAGGTCAGCTCGATCTCGTCTCCGTTGGATATGCCTGAAGATTTATTCAGGTCCCAGGAAAGGAACGAATCGGCATAGGAGGCGAACAGTAAATCTTCCAGAATGTCATTGTCGAGGACAGAATCCTCATCGCCTGCTGCTTCAAGAAGCCTGTCGGTCCCTTTTTTTTGCATGGCTTCCTTAACGTCCCGGTTAAAGGCATCCGAATCAAAATCCACTTTGGCAGAAGCGATCCCGTCATAGCCCTCCACTGTAAGGGTGGTATAGTCGCTCAGTTTCAGAGTAACAGGCATGCTCCGGATGATCGCAAAGACGCACAGGCAGAGAATAAGGACAGCCGCTGTGGGAATAGCTTTTTTACAGACCGCAGCCTTATCCGGCTTTCTGCTCTCTGCATCGCTCTTCTCCTCTGCAGGTTTTTCACCGGCGGGATTATCCTCCGAAGGCTTTTCCTCCGCAGACATTTCCTCTGTACTTTCTGCCTCGAACCTGTTTCCGCAGCAGGGGCAGAATACGTTACTGTCATCCACTTCTCTTCCGCACTTTGCACATATCTTTTTGTTCATTCTTCCTCCCCTGTTCAATTATGATTTTCTTAAAAAGGAGGCAGACCCTGACCGGTCTGCCTCCGGCCGCATCTTTAAAGATCCGGTCTTACCTGTACTCCTGTGTCTCCTTCTTTCTCTTCCTGAAGAAAAATGACATCAGGCCTGCGCTTGTGATGAATTCGGCCATAAGCTTCATTACGTTCGAGCTGTCTCCGGTGGCCGGATGGGCCGTCCTGCGCTGATATCCGGCAGCTTTTACAGAGGGCTGCGGGCCATGATCCATACCGGACTTCGATGAAGCCGCCTTCTCTCTGTCCTTAGCAATGGCAAGATCCGCAAGCGCTGCAGTATAGGCGTCCTGCGCATCCTCAAGATCTGACTTTCTCCCGGCCAGTTCCCTCTCCGCGTCATCCAGTGCCGTCTCTGCCGCGGCAAGAACTGCATCTGCAGATCTGATGGCAGAAATATATTCGTTCAGATACTCGAAATCCGGATCTTCAATGGGGGATTCCAGTGCGCCTTCTACAGAAAGATCCCTTGCCCTGGCCAGCTTGTCTGCCGCGCCTTCTTTTGTAAGCCGGGCCTGCGTGAGATCTGCCTGCGCTCCGGCCAGTTCCGATTCAGCGTCTTTCAGAGCAGCCTCAGCTTCCCCGGCCTGTTCTCTGGCAGCGTCACGCTCTGCCTTTGCGGCCGCAACGACAGCATACTGACTGCGGAGATCCTCCAGTTCTTCCTCATCCGAGCGGATCTGCTTTTCCAGCCTCTCCTTTTCCAGGCCTGCCTGCGTAAGCCGCTCCTTTGCTTTCTGCAGGGCGTCTCCGGCTTCCGAAGCCTCAGCCTCTGCCTTCGCCAGTGCTTCCTGTGCCTGCGCCAGAGCTTCGTCCCCGGCGGTCTGATCCTCCAGGGCTCTCCTTAGAGCTGCGTCCGCCTGGTCCTTCTGCTCCCGCAGGGTATCCAGCGTATCGTCAGAGGTAAGGTCTTTCAGCTTCTTTCTGGCAGCCTGTAAGGATGATTCCGCTTCTTCCAGCGCCTTTTTTGCCTCTTTGGCCTCCGCTTTCTTTTCCTCCAGGGCAGCGGAAGCCGACTCTCTGGAGGCTTCTGCCGTCCTTAAGGCCGATTCCGCTTCTTCCTCAGCCGCTCTGGCCTCGTTTACTGCCTCCTGTGCAAGGGCAAGCGCTTTATCAGCGGCATTGCATTCCGTGTCCGCCTGATCCAGTGCCTGTTTTGCCTCCTTCGCCGCCTGATCCGCAGCGTTTTTCCGCGTCTGTGCGTCTTCCAGGTCTTTCCGGGCAGCGGCAGAATCTTCCTGTGCCTTCGTCAGAGCCCGGGAGGCAGCTTCGGCATCGGTCTTTCTGGCAGCAAGCTCTTCTTCTGCCTCCTTTGCCGCCTCTTCTATGGCAGCTTCTTTGCCGTCACGAAGATCCTGAAGTTTCTTTTCCGCCTCAGACTGAGCCGCAGCGGCCTTCTCATACGCCTCTTCGAGGGCAGTCTTATCGACGCTGCTGTAATACTCCCTGACAAGCTTTTCAAATTCCGCAACGGTATACACATGATAATTTCTGTCTCTATAATTTGAAGCGCCAGAAGCGTTATAGCAGTAGGTCCTGCTGTACCGGGTATAACCGACGCCCATCACCTGGTCCACGGCACAGAACAGATTGGTATAGTGTCCGACTTCATCCCCCTGTCTTTCGGCTTCTTCCTCGATCCTTGCCACTTCTCCCATGGTCAGTTTTTCGATGCCAAGTTCCTTCCTGATCCTGTCAAAGACGGCTTTTTCCTGGTTATACCATCCGACAGTAGGATCAGAGAAACCGAAGCAGAGATTCTCGCATGACGTAATAAGATGAGAATGACGCCTGAGCCCTGCGCCGCGCATGGCGCCGGCTTCCGCCACTGCCGTGAAGTAAAAGTTCGTATAGGAAGGATCTGTCTGCAGATCTCCGGAAAAGTTCTCATCCGAAGCACGAAGCTCGTTGATCTTCTTCATGGTTTCTATGGCCCTTAAAAGGTTATCGAGATTCGTGGCATCTTTCTCGTCGCCGATCACAACGACCTTTCCGTTCCTCTCCTCCGGAAGAGAGGTATTATCGCCGCCGGCCCATTCCGAAAAATCCTCTTCGGAAGCATCTGTAAGGATCTTTCTGGCTTCTGTAAGATCTTTGGTCTGGTCTTCCGTGAGATTATCCTTTGCCAGCATCCAGTCGATCAGTCCCAGGGTTCCCTGCCTGAATTTTTCTTCAGCTTCATTCAGGGCTTTCTTTGCGGACTCAGCGGCCGCCTGTTTTTCTTCGGCCTCCTTTCCGGCATCTGCGATCTCTGCATCTGCGGCAGCTTCGGCATCCTTCCTGGCAGTTTCAGCGGCGCCTTCGGCTGCCTCCACTGCCTGATCGGCGGCTGTCTTCGCCTCTTCAGCCGCTTTTTCGGCGTCCTTTGCATCCACTGCGGCGCCTTCTGCTTCCGAGACAGCTTCTCCTGCGGCGTCAGCGCGGGACGATGCGCTGTCACTGGTCTTCTGAGCCTTATCTCTGGCGCTGTCAGCGGCATTCTTTGCCCTCTCAGCCTCAGATAATGCCTCTTCCCGTTCATTCAGATTCTCAGAAGCAGCGTCGCGTTCTTTTTCTGCGGCATCCAGATCTGCTTTGGCCTTCTCAAGATTCTTTGAAGCTTTGTCTGCATCATCCTCCGCGGCTCTGACCGCCTCAGCTGCATCATCCGCCTTTTTTTCCGCTTCCTGTGCTTCTTTGTACTGCACCGTATCTTTAATGTCCTTTTTTCCGCTCTTCAGGTCTTCTGCAGACTGAAGTTCTCTGTCTGCTGCCTGCGCCGCATCTTCGGCAGCGGCCGCGGCTGCATCGGCCTTTTCTTTTCCGGCCCGGGCCTCTTTTACAGCATCAGCCGCATCATCCCTTGCCGATTCCTTCTGCCCTGCCTCAGCTGCAGCTTTTTTCTCTGCCTCTTCTGCTTCCTCCAGAGATTTTTCTGCCGCGTCAAGATCTGCCTTCGCAGCGTCCAGTTCCGACTCTTTTTCCGAGATGTCTTTTTCTGCAGCCGGACACTCCGATTCGGCTTTCCTGACACTTTCTTCGGCTTTTTTCAGTTCTTCCCGGGCAGAAGCTGCTTCTTCCTCTGCCTGCTGCTTTTTGCCTTCCGCTTCATCAGCTTTTTCCTGCGCTGCATCCACAGCATCCTGTGCAGCTGCGTCCGCTGTTTCAGCATCAGATTTTGCTGTATCAAACGCTTCTTCCGCTTCTTTTCTGGCTGCCGCAGTCTCCCTGGACGCCTCATCTGCGGCTGCCTGTGCATCATTCGCTTTATTCTGCGCCTCCTTTACGGCGGCATCGGCTTCTCTGACATCCGACTTTGTCTTTTCCACGGCCTTTTCAGCTTCAGCGACTGTTTCCGGCGCTGCTGTTTCAGCTGACTGCTGGGCCGCATTTTCAGCAGGTTCTGTACCTGTTTCCGCAGCCTGGGCCGTGACCGGAGCCATACTGACTGCCAGTCCCGCTGCGGCGATAATTCCTGTCTTTACTAATTTCTCCATCTTTGTTCTCCTTGTGCAACAGACCCGAAGTCTTTCAGTTTACATGATGATTGTAATATGCCGCTCCAGGGCTTCTGTAATTTTGCTTTTCCCGTAAGGAACGCGGGTCCTGTCCCGGCACGGGCACAAAAAAATGCAGCAGAAAATCTTAAAAGAGATTCTGCTGCCTTTCTTTAAAAAAAGATCCCGGCCCCCGCTGCCGCCTGTGCCTGCCGGGCCCACAACGGTGAAAAAACATGTCATGTATGCTATGATAGTAATACTGTAGATTTCTTAAATAAGCGAGGCTGCTCCATGAAGAAAACCGACTTTTCCTTTATTTTTAAAATAGTACTGCCCCTGATACTGATCGCCGTTCTTGTGCCTGTCATCCTGATCGCAGGACCAGACCGGAAAGGCAAAGCGCCGGAAAGGCAGGAAACTGCAGGCAGCGGAAGTTCTTCCTCTTCTTTAGCCGTCACGGAATCAGACAGTTCCTCTTTATCCGGCACATCTGCCCGGGAAGACGCCTCCGGTACCGTCATTGCGGAAGAAGATATCGATGCATCTGTCATAGCCGCCGTAAACGCGCGGGTATTTGCTCCCGACCCTTCCCTTTTCTGGAGCTGTGTCCCTGCCTATTATACATTTCTCGGTTCCTTCCCTGAAAAAGCCACTGAAGACAACGCCCTGGGTCTTCCCTGCATTCAGCTCGACGATAAAGAAATAGACAGGGTCGGACGCCTTCTGTATGCCGATTACAGCGGCTATCCGGAACTTGTGGATCTGAAGGACGATCCGGATGCCTTAGGCTATGCATATAAGGAAAACGGTATCTACTATGCCTGCTGCAGTATGGGAATTGAGGATACAAACGGCGACATATTTGCTCTGGTCCTGAACGATGACGGCAGCGCAGACATTGAACTGCATATGTCTTTTTATGTTCTCCAGGATGCCGTGGACAGTGAGACCTACCGGGTCCATCTGATCAAAGAATATTCTGAAGAAGACGGAGATTATATTGTCCGGGTCCAGAGCGTCACGCTTTTAGATTGAGCCGCCTTTTAGTACTCCATATCCTCCGTAATGATCTGACATCCATACAGATCCAGAGATTCTATCTCCTTCAGCCTGCTTTCTGGAAGTTCTCCGGCTTTCAGCTCCTTCAGTCTTTTGATCTGCTCCAACACGGACAGATCCGCAGCCGGCGTTCCCGAAATATTCAGTACTTCAAGGTAGCTGCAGTCCGAAAGGACCGAAAGATCGCTGACTTCCGTATAGGAAATATCGAGATCTTCCAGATTTTTCAGTTTCTCCAGCACCGACAGATCCGTGATCTGTGTATGGGCAAGATGCAGTTTCTTTAAACTGGTACAGCCGGACAGAAATGATATATCCTTAATATCTGTTTCTGAAAGGCTGAGTACCTGCAGAGAGTCCATCCGCCCGATCGGAGCATAATCCTCTGCTCTGCTGCCCTTCATATAAAGGATCGTCAGCCCGCTGAACCACTTTATATCGGAAATATCACCAAGTTCCCTGCTGTCCAGATACAGATCCGTGATTGCTGCAGCCTCCTTCCGGGTTATGGGTGATCCCGCCTTGCTGTTATACCATGCGCAGGCCTTTTCCATTATATAGGGGTTGGTCCATTCGATGGCATCCTCCCCGGATGGGCCCCCGTCCATACCGCTTCCGTCTGCGGAAGCATCGATGCCTTCCTCTTTGGATTCCGTGCTCTTCTCCCCGTGGGGATCCACAGTTTTTTTCTCCCGGGAGTCCTGTCCTGCGGAATGGGTCAGCCCCCACAGAAGGCCTGCCGGCAGAATCAGCCCTGCTGCCATAAAAAGGAGTATCTTTTTCACATGTGCCCCGGAAGAAGCGGTACCTTTTTTTAAATCCCTGTTCCTGTATGCTTCCGGATCCTGCAGGGCAAAAAGAAAATCAGGCACAGATTCAAACCGGCGGGCCGGATCGCTCTGGCAGGCTCTTAAAATGACCTCTCCCACAGCCTCTGACGCTTCGCTGGGCGGGGGCAGTGCTTCACCGCCCAGTCTCCTCTGTATGGCGCTTTCACGCTCCGCAGGAGTCAGAAGCAGTTTTTTCTGGTCCAGAAAGGGAAGGCAGGACTGGTTCAGAAGCGTATACAGGACAATACCGAGAGAATACTGATCGGCCTTATAAGTATAGGGCTTTCCCTGGATGACCTCCGGAGCGATGTAGGCCGGCGTGCCTTTTCTGGAAAGATCCGAGAGATCCTCCGGCAGGAACCTGGAAATTCCGAAATCTCCCAGTTTGAAGTTCCCGTCCTTGGTCAGGAATATATTGTCGGGTTTGATATCTCTGTGCAGGATCCCCTTTTCCCCGCAGTCGATCAGAGCATGGCAGAGATCGATCCCCAGCTTTCTGACAAAAGATTCCTCTGCGGTCCTGCTGTCCAGAAAGGCCGGGACAGGGGTCAGATACTCCATCAGAATCATAATATGCCACTGGTCGCGCAGGGGTTCTTTTTTGACATAATGATCCAGGATCCTGACGATATGACTGCTGCTGCGCAGTTCATACAGCATCTTTATTCTTTCCCGGCACTCACTGACTTTTTCCTCACAGTAAGCCTCTATTTCCTCTTCTGTTCTGTGCTCCTGATATAAAACGGAGATCTCCATGGGGTTTTTGGGCACGGAGATATATTTCAGCGCATATACTTCCTCTTTCTGTTCAGCGAACCGCAGCACCTTATATACTGTCCCGCCTGTGCCGTGCCCCAGATTCTCTTTTACCGTCAGGTCCGGCCAGTGTTCATGAACAAGCTCCTGGATATCCATACTTTTCCCCTGTCATTCATATCGTTTCGATGCATTTTTCCGGCATCCCGCCTTTTCATTTGCCCTTTTGTCATGAAGTCTGCTTTGAGGGATGTGGTAATATTATACTGTTCTTTCATCCTTATCTGTAAATCTCGTTTTCCGGGCAGGGCAGGCAGGAAAAAGGAAATTACAGAAGCCCGGCGCCTTCGGTATATGATGCACATATGTGATATCCTGCCGGGCAAAGGCCTGCAGGGACCGGCATACTTATTTAAGTGAAAGGAAAAGACAGCGTATGAACTGGTACGATGATATTTTTGAACGCACTGTAAATATGGATGAGGATTCCTATAATTACACACTGATCGCGGAAAGCAGATTCCAGAAGGTCATTTATGCGGACGCTTTTCTGGATGTGGATGCCAGGACCATCTATGAAGGCCTCTGCAACGATCTGCGCCTGGTCTCCTTCTGTGACTATCTGAAACGCTATGTCTATACCAAGGCAGGGCTGACCGTTCCCTTCAGCCAGGTCACCCTTCAGGACTACAAAGCCATCATTCTGGCCTCCTTTAAGGAGAACCGCACGCCGCCCGCCTTCCGGACCACCAGTGCAAAGCTGGGCAGCCTGATAAACGGGTGGCTGAAACAGGAAAGCGTATCCAGAGAGACTGTATTTCTTCTGGGCTTCGGTCTTCGGATGACCCCCGGGGACGTATCCGTCTTTCTGACAAAGGCTCTTCGGGAACAGGATTTCAACTTCAAGGATCCCTTCGAGATGATCTGCTGGTACTGCCTGAAAAACCAGTACCGGGCAGCCGCGGCCATCCGTTTCCGGGAAGAATATGAGGCTCTCCCGCCCGTCAACCAGGAAGTGATCCATCCCGATGCCGGCACCGTATTCATGAAAGACGTGGCCATGTCCATGAATACGGACCAGGATCTGCGGCGGTCCCTTCAGATCCTCAAAGGACAGCACAGGAGATACATCTTCTCCACCACCGCCTTCAGGGAATTTCAGCATCTTTACTCGAAGGCCAGGGAAAGACTTTATGCGGAAATGAAGGAGCGGCCGGACTGCAGGGCCGCCTGCCCGGAGGACATTACCCCTGCGGATCTTGAAAGCTCTCTCTACAGCGGGATCCCCCGCACCAAGACAGGCAATCTGAAAAAGGCCTCGGCCTCCAGCCTGGCCAGGAACTTCTCTGAAAAGAGGCTCAACCGGCAGAGGATCGGCAACCTGCTTGCAGGAAAGACCTCTGTCTGCCGCTATGACCTGATCACCCTGTCCTTCTACAACCTGACCTTTTCCGATCAGGGCAGCGAGGAAGAGGATCCCGTGGACCGCTGCAGGCACTTTATCGCCGAAATGAATCAGCGCCTGTCCAACTGCTTTATGGGGGACCTGAACATCTCCAACCCCTACGAAAGCTTTCTCCTCATGTGCCTTCTTACGGACTATCCCTTCGATTCCTTTGAAGAGGTGTGGGAATATGCCTATGTGGGAGAGACCTCATAAAAGGCCCCTGCCCGCAGGCGCTCACTCCGACTCCATAAAGGAGATAAATTCTTCCCGGCTGTAAAAGACCCGGACATCCAGAGAGGCAAGCACCTCCCTGCACTCCTCCGGCACATTCTCTGCCACGACCGCTCTCAGCTCCGGCATGTCCCCAAGGACCGAATAGCTGTCCGCATCCGTCCCCGACAGATCCAGGACCTCGATCCCGGTGCCCGCAAGGGCTTCCAGATCCTTTATTTTTGTCCCCGAGATATCCAGACTGCAGAGGTCCGGAAGAGAGGACAGAAAAGAAATATCCGTGACCCTCAGAGAAGATACCTTCAGTGATTTCAGTCCCCGGGGCAGGATCTTCCTGTAGAGATCGTCATATATCCCCTCCCCCAGCCTGAGGGTCTCCAGAAAAGCAAGGCCTGACAGGGGGGATATGTCGGTAATGCCGGTCCCTGTCAGATCCAGGGACTTCAGACTGTACATTTCCGTAAGAGGGGCCAGATCCATGACCCGGGTATCCGACAGGTCCAGTTCCTCCAGGGCAGGGGATGCTTTCAGCAGAAACGAAATGTCATCCACTTCCGTTCCCCCAAGGTCCAGCAGTGTCAGATGTCCGCATCTCTCAAGCATGGACAGGTCGCGGATCCCGGTATTTTCCACCTGCAGATGTTCCAGCATTTCAGGAAAGGCGAGAAAGTCCAGGCCGGAGATCCCGGTATCCGAAAGATCCAGATATCTGATCTGCCCCTGCAGCAGTCTCTGACGGGTCCCCTCATCTGTAAGGGCACTTCCCGACAGATCCAGATATGTCAGCTTTTCCAGGCCTTCCAGGCCCTCGATGGTTTCTACGGGGCAGCCGCCCAGGCAGGCCTCCTCCAGGCCGGACATGGATGACAGAAGGCCTGTATCCGAAAAAAGAGTATCTTCCAGATTTATATATCGGAGTCCCGTACACAGGGCCAGATCCTGAAAATCACCGATCGCAAGGCCGCCCAGGCGGAGCTCTGCTATGTTCTCCATCTCTTCTCTGGTCACAGGTCTGTCATCGTAAGCCGCGATCTCTTCCCTGACGGCCTCTTCCAGGACACTGTCATGGAAGGTGACCGGCCTTCCTTCTTTTCTTTTTCTCTTCTGCACTTCCTCCCGGTCCAGTGTCTCAAAGATTCCGGAAGCATAGTTTTCCCCCGCCTTTTCAGAGGAAGGCGGCTCCGGGGAAAAGTCCGTTTTCAGCCGGGGGACGTTCCGGACCAGCAGAAATACACCGATTCCCAGAAAACAGACCAGAGCGGCGGCAGCAGCCCTTCTCCGAAAATCCTCCCCTGCGGCAAAGGAAAGCGGGTCTTCCAGGGCCTTTCGAAAGGCGGCAGAATCCGAAAACCTTTTTTCCGGCTCCGGACTGCATGCTTTCAGAATGACTCTGGCAGCAGCGGGCGAAGCCTCTGACGGAGGCGGGAGCTTTTCCCCCCTCAGCCTTGCAAGGACAGCCTTTTTTCTCTCTTCCATGTTCATGAGAGAGTTCCTGCCCTGCAGAAGAGGGATCCTGTTGCCGTTGAGGAGGCGGTAAAGGACCAGGCCCAGGGAATACTGATCCGACAGATGGCCGGCTTTTTCCCTCTTAAAGGCTTCGGGCGCTGCATATTCATAGGTCCCCAGACGGATATAGGCGTCCTCCGTCCCCAGGACATGGCCCGCCATGCCGAAGTCCCCCAGTTTGAAAGCACCGTCTCCGGTCACAAATATATTTTCAGGCCTGATATCCCGGTGAACGACTCCGGCCTTCTCGCATGCTTCCAGAGCCCGGCAGAGGTCCGATCCCATTTTCAGGATCATTTTTTCGTCCGCGTCATGGTAGAGCAGGTAATCGGTCAGGGAAGTCAGATATTCCATGCGGATATAAAGATCCAGTTCATGGACCCCGGGACGTTCCACGGTCCTGTACTCACAGATCCTGACTATGCAGGGGCAGGCGGAGAGTTTCATCATGATCTCCACTTCGCCCAGGGATGCCTTTACGAACATTTCATAGTCTCTCTCATAGGCTGCCTGGTCTTTGTCCCGGCCGCTTCCGGGGGCCGGAAAAGAACGGAGGGTAGTGCATTTGAGGGCATAGATCCCCTTCTTCCCGCCGTCCCGGTCTGATATCCTGAACACTTTTCCGTAGGCACCGCTGCCGATTTCCTCTTCGCATATGTATTCGGGCCATACCCTGCCGATCTCTTTTTCTGTGAACATTCTTTTTGCCTTTCCGGCCGAAATAAAGTATTTACATATCATCCGGATGTGATAAAATAGCTCTCTGTATCTTAAGAATCCCTAAAAACCGGCTGCACATGCAGCTGTCCGTCAATACTTTGGGAGAATACTCTTATGAATGAAGACATCATCCGAATTCCGTCCAGTGCGGATTTCCCGTTAAGGATCCGCCGCACCCATCTGCCTGTTCTGATGGCTGTGCTTATTCTTATTCTGGCCGCCCTGCTTCTGCCGGGCCTTATGCATACACATTCTGCGGCAGAGAAAGAATCTTTCCTCAATGAAATGACCGCCCGGGAGGAAGTGGATTCCGGATCCTATCAGGAAGCCGAAGTCCCTGAAGAGGCCGTCCAGGCATCCTCTGCTGCGGCCCTGTCCCGGGATGAAGATGCGGAAGGGGCAGGGACTCTTTTCAGGGCGCCTGCGGAAGCAGCCGTTCCCCTGGCCGTCAGCGTCCATGACAGGATCGCGGAAGATACGGCTTCCCTGAAAGAAGCCGAAAAGGCAGCCCCCGCCCCCTCTGAGACCGCCGTCCGGGAAACGGCATCCTACGCACCGGCCGGCACATCTGGCCATTCTTCTCTGACCCCGGCCGCCCGGCCCTCTTCCTCCGGATCTTCGGGGCGTCAGGGCAGCAGCCCTGCAGCTCCTGCCGGTGAAAAGGAAGAAAAAGAAGATAAGGAAAAGCCCGTAGACCCCGGGACCGTCATTACAATGGACGAGATCGACGAGTCTGTTTTAAAAGCGGCCATGACAAGGGTCTATAATCCGACCATTGATTTTTTCTGGGACTGTATCAGCGATTACTACACCATCAGCTTCCCTCCCGGCCCCATCGATGAAGAGCTGTGCTACTACGCTCAAAGCAGGTCCCAGATCGCTGCCATGGGACGTTTTCTCTACGCCGACTGGTCTGTCTTTCCTGAACTGCGGGATATGGCCCCCGGTGATTATGATGACGGAGCCGCATACTACTTCCGCAGAGAAGGGGACGTCTACTTTGTCTCCTCAATGAAGACCGGCAGCGATATATATGACCCCTGTTTTACCCGTACGGATGCCGTCCGTCTCTGTGAAGACGGCAGTGCGGATATCCGGATCATCGGTGTTGACGACCAGCTTTATAACGTCCATGTGATCAAGGAATTCTCTGTGGAAGACGGCAGATATATTCTCCGCCTTCAGGACGTGACTCCCCTCAATTAAACGATGACCTGCTGTCCCTGCCTGCTGCCTTACGATGCAGCCGGCGGGGACAGTATTTTTTATCTGAGCCCTTATCCTGCCCGGCATATCGTCCGTATAAATCTCTTTCAGGCTGTACATGCCGGAAAGGGAAGACAGGTCCTCTGCCTCCGTACCGGAAAGGTCCAGATATTCCAGAGAAGGAGGAAGGGCCGGCAGTTTTCCGTCTTCAAAAACGCTTCCGGCAAGAGAAAGCCCGGTAAGCCCCGTCATGAGGGGCAGGAAAGAATAATCCGATATTCCGGTCCCTGAAAGATCAAGGCTTTTCAGAGAGGGACATTCCGTCAGAAAGGACAGGTCCTCTGCTTCTGTGCCTGACAGGGACAGGATCTCCAGATTTTTCAGGGAAGCTATGACAGTAAGATCATCGGCACTGCAGTTTTCCAGATACAGCATCCTAAGGCCCGTCATCCACTTAAGATCCGATATGTCTCCCAGCTCCTCTCCCTTAAAATACATGGCTTCGATGCCGGCCGCATCCTGCCTGGTCAGGGGGGAGCCCGGGGGCAGCTGACAGGCGGCGCAGGCCTCTATTTCCAGAGCCCTGCTGGTCCAGGCAATGGTATCTTCTATCTCCCCGCCTATGTCCTTTGACTGCGCTCCCGGGCCGGCTGCCGTAAAGACCGAAAGGCCGATGATAGCGGCGGCTGCTGCAGAAAACATAAGGAGCACTGCTCTTTTTAAAGGGCCTGTTTTTATGCGCCTTCTTCCGCCCTCCGCAAAGAGCCCCGGATCTTCCAGTGCCTTCCTGAAAGCCTCTGCACTTTCAAAGCGCTCTCCGGGGTCCGGGCGGCATGCTTTCAGGATCACCTCTCCGAGCCTGCCGGGCGCCCTGACAGGGGGAGGCAGGACTTCCCCGCCAAGCCGCCTTAAGATGGCGGCTTCTGTTTCATCTGTCGTCAGAAGGACTTTGTCCTGGTCCATAAGCGGGAGCCTGCCCCGGTTCAAAAGGGTATAGAGAACAATTCCCAGGGAATACTGGTCTGCCCTGGGGGAAGAGGGTTCCCCCAGATATACCTCCGGTGCCAGATAGGCAGGCGTCCCCCGCAGCGAGAGGACAGCCGGGTCCCTGGGAACCAGCCTGGAGATGCCGAAATCCCCCAGTTTAAAGCGTCCTTCCTTTGTGACAAAAATGTTCTCAGGCTTGATATCTCTGTGCAGGATCCCTTTCTTTTCGCATTCCGAAAGGGCCAGGCAGATATCCATTCCCAGCTCTCTGACAAAGCCTTCGTCTGCCTCACGGCCGTCCAGAAAGTCCGGAAGCGGTGTAAGATACTCCATCAGAATCAGGATATGCCACTTGATCCTGTCCGGTTCTCTGCATACAAAATCGTCCGCGATGGCTGCGACATGGTCTTTTTCCTCCAGGGCATGCATGATCCTGATCTCCTGCAGGCATTCATCCACCTTTTTCTCATAATAGTCCTCTACCTGGTCTGCGCTCATGCCTTCCCTGTACATGGAGCCTGTCTCCAGGTCATTGGCCGGAACCATGACATGCTTCAGGGCATAAACTTCCTCCCCGCCTTCCAGGACCATGGAGGCCCTGTATACTCTTCCGCCCGAGCCCTGCTCGATACATTCTTCTATTTTCAGATCCGGCCATTTCATGGCGGCAGCTTCCCTGATATCCATTTTTCTCCCCCGGGCAGTCTGTGCTGTCTTCCTGTTTATATTATCACTTTTTTAACTGCAGCATCCCCATGCAATCACATCAGAAGCTGCGCTCCCTCTGTAAAAGCGTTTTTCATAAATGGCAGCATCAAAAAAGGAGCAGAGTCTCCCTCTGCTCCATACCCGTCTTATTTCATTTTGCCCTTTTTCCAGGCTGCAGGGACTTTCCCGTCTTCATCCCAGGTGCCATTTTTCTCCGCCGGGCATGATGCGGATATCCCCCGGGAACCTGTCCAGGATCTCTCCCTTCAGATTCCGTACGATGGTCTCCTCCCGGTAGTCCGGGTCCTCGTACCAGGCGGTGAAATAGATCCTCTCTCCCTCCCGGAAGTTGAAGGTCTCCGTCCTTTCGATGGGAAAGGTCAATCTTTCGGGCCAGACCATCTCAAAAAAGCCTTCATTCCCCTGGCGTATCATCATGGGAGGGCTGCCGGCGCTCATCAGGTTGTAGCAGTCCTTTATGCTGCTCCTTTCGATCCCTGCCTCGGTGAAGACCTCTCTCTTTTTTGTATCGAAGCGCATGAGAAAGAGGATCCCCTCCGGGAAATCCGCCATGACAAAGTAAAGGTCTCCCCTGTCATACCAGACCCTTCCGAAATATCTTCCCTTCTTCCTTTCTCCGGCTTCATATACGCTGCCTTCCGGGTAATGGACGAAGACCAGGCGGTTGGAGCTGATCTCATGTCCGTCCCGATAAAGCTCCTCGGCCTCATACAGGTCTCCGTGCACGTAGTCCGACCCGCAGTACCACTCATCTGTTCCTTCTATGGTTTCCAGGCATCCTATGCCGCCCAGTCTGATTTCTCTGATCATGACTTTCCCTTCTCATATATCTCCGGACCGGGAACGTTTGGGCTCCCGGCAAGTCTGTATTTCCATTCCATTGTAGCATGGGAGAAAGAGAAGTCCTATGACCTTCCGGTTGAAAGCATCACACAGCCTTGTCAGAAGGTTTCCTCCGTGCCTTCCAGGCTGCCTTCCAGGCTGTTTTCAGAAGGTCTCCCTCCCTTGGGCATTCCGCCATGGCCTTTCATTCCGCCCATCATGCCGCCTTCTGCGGGAGCGCCGCCCTGCATGCCGCCCCGCATGCCGCCGCCTCCCATCATGGAATTGGACAGCTGGGTCACCTGGCTGCCGTTGACTGTCACAGTGCCGCCGTTAATGGCCCCGTCCGTCACGTAGTCGAAGGCGAACTGGGCACTGATGTCCACGGTGCCGCC
The DNA here is from genome assembly GCA_002362155.1 of Lachnospiraceae bacterium UBA3287. Taxonomy (GTDB): domain Bacteria; phylum Bacillota; class Clostridia; order Lachnospirales; family Lachnospiraceae; genus CAG-791. Next base: position 14,815 of record DETN01000169.1, read on the forward strand.
GTTGATGTAAAGGCTGCCGTTGGAATCCAGGGCGTCCGTATCGCCCGCTGCCATGCTGACGGTAAGGCTGCCGCCGTTGATCACGAGGGTAACAGGGCAGGCAGAGGATTTGGCCGAAGCATTGATGCCGTCGTCGGAAGCCTGGATCGTAATGGTGCCGCCGCCAATCTCCACGTCGGTGCCTTCGATGCCTTCCGCTGCGGCAACGTCAATGGTGCCGCCTGCGATCCTGACCACTGTGGTCCCCTGGATGCCGTCATCCGCGGCATTTACCTTGATGGTGCCGCCTGCGATATAAATATCCCCGATCGTAGTATCGTCGCTGTCGCCGGCGTGGAAGCCGTCCTTTCCGGAGTCAATGGTCACGGCGCCGTCCGCCACATAGATGCCGTCGTTGGCTTCCAGAGCGTCCGCGCTGGATGTTACATTCAGAGTGCCTCCTGTGATCTTCAGGGCGTCCTTTGAGCTGATGCCGTTGTCAGAAGAGGAGATATTCAGCGTGCCTGTGCCGTTCATGACCAGGTCGTCCTTTGAGAAGATGACGGCGTCCGTATTGGTATCTCCGTCGGCAGTAAAGCTGCCCGAAACGCTCAGACTGTTTTCGGAGTCAGTGGTGGTCACGAAGACCTTGTCCGCGCTCTTTACATAAATGACAGGCGCATCCGTATTGGTGACGGTCACCCCGTCCAGTACCAGCTGGACCTTGGCTTCGTCATCCGCTTCCACGATCACCGTAACTTCGGCGGCTTCTCCCTTCAGCAGGTAGACGCCTTCCTCCGTAATGGTGATGTCCTCTCCGTCCTTTACTTCATATATGACGGCATCTGTCAGATCCGCGCTCTGCTCCATGTCCCTGTCGGTGAAATAGTCGGAAAGGTCCGCCGCCGTTTCAGAGACTGTCTTCTGAGACGTTTCTTCCAGGGCCGCATCGCCTGCCTTTTCTTCAGAGATATCTGCGGTTTCTTCTGCGGTTTCTTCTGCGGTTTCTGCCGCTGTTTCTTCCGCCGCTGCGCTTCGGCCGGTCTGGGCCGCATCTGCCGCCGCTGCCCCGCTGCAGGCTGTCATGGAAGCCATGACGGCCATGACCAGTGCCGTTCCGATCACTTTCCTTAAATACTCTTTTTTCATTGTATGCCTCTCTTTCGCTTTTCAAAATTTCCGGGAAGAAAAGATCCTCC
>DETN01000089.1 GCA_002362155.1 Lachnospiraceae bacterium UBA3287
CCGTCTGGCAGCACTGCATCACCTATCATGATCTGGAATACCTGGCCTCCATGTACGCAAAGATGCAGTCTCTCATGGATTTCCTGAGGGGCCAGACAGACGAAAACGGCTTCTTTACAGGCAGGAGCGGCGACTGGATCTATGTGGACTGGGCCAACCTGGATAAGGAAGGACCTCTGGGAGCGGAGCAGATGCTCTACGCCGGCTGCTGGAAGATTATGTCGGAGGCGGCGTCCCTTCTTGGCAGAGAGGGCGATGCGGCCCTGTATGAGGAAAGGTACTATTCTCTGAAGGCAGCCGTTGAAGAAAAATACTGGGATGAGGAAAAGGGCGCCTATGTGGATTCCTTTACCAGCGGCAGACGCCACGTATCCCGCCAAACCAACATTTTTGCCCTGCGCTGCGGCCTTGCGGATGAAGACAGAAGGAAGAAGATCATTGAGAACGTGATCCTGAATTCCCAGATCCCTGCCGTGACCACGCCCTATTTTGCCTTCTATGAGCTGGATGAGCTGGGAAGGGAGGGAATGACGGAAGCTCTCTACGACAGGATGGTGTCCTACTGGGGCGGCATGCTGGCCAGAGGGGCCGTGACCTTCTGGGAGGAATTCGATCCCATGGTCCCCATCAGCCGCCAGTACGATATGTACGGCGACCGCTTCGGCAAGAGCCTGTGCCATGCGTGGGCGGCCAGCCCCCTGTATCTGATCGGACGTTATCTGGTGGGCCTTAGTCATGTGCTGACCGATAAGGGAGAGACGGGCTTTGTCCTTTCTCCTTCCCTGGAGCATCTGGGCACTCTGGACTGTGCCTTCCAGGTCTGCGGCGGTGAAAAGACCGTCAGGATCCGGCACAGAAACGGGATCCTGCGCATCAGCACCGATGCAGAAAACGGCATTCTGATCCTGGGAGGAAAGGAGATCCCTCTTCTTCCGGACAGAGAATTCCAGACAGAGATCTGAACTCCATAAGAACCTGACTCTGAGTCCCGCTCCGGCTTTGGCCGGGGCGGGATCTTTTTTTGGAAACGGAGGGGGAAGGCCGGCCGTTCAAAATCATCTTTAAGTGATGAGACAGGACAGCCTGGACTGTTTCGCGAAACGGAATGTCATGATTCGCTGTAAAAACGAAATGACAGCGGAAATGATTCAGGTGAAAAGAGGAGACTGTCATGGAATATATGACTTTCAACGAAGCTGCCGGGAGAAGGAACATATCTGTACGCCGGGGGTGGCAGATGTGTCAGAGCGGCCAGCTGACCGGAACTTTAAAGAAGAAAGGCCCCGGCCTTCCGGGAATGAAAAACTGCCGCAGGAGCCCTGAGGCTTTCCTGCGGCAGTACAGCTTCTTATGGAACAGACTTACCGGGCGGAGAGGATTTCCGCCGCTTTTTGGAATATCTGCGGTGAGAGAAGGCATTACAGCGTGGATTCGTACATGGGCCAGTCCTCTTCCGGCAGTTTTAAAAGCGCCATGGCTTCCCTTGCCGTAATCTGCAGACTTTCCGTGATGTACCCACGGACGACTTCGTCGGCCGGGGCTTCGCGAGACTGGTCAGCCTCGCAGGGTCAACACATACCCTCTGCCCCCTGTTACGGGGATCACTTTTATGAAGCCTTTCTTACGAAGGTCTTTTTCTTCGGGAAGGCTTCCTTCAGTTCCATCCTGCGCGCCGCACGCTCCTTATGGCGCTTCCGGCTCCCTCTGCCGGGCCGGTTCCGTTTTCCGGCGTCTTCCTTCTTCTTTTTCGGCACTGCCTTATAGATATCCCGGTAGCCTATGGTCTCCGTCGTCTTCCAGAGATATGAAAAGTCCGTTACGTCGTTAAACGCTTCCGGATACTCCTTGCGCAGGATATTGGCAGCTCCGTTTATGTCCGCGTTCAGGATATGGCCGTCCCCTGTCCTGTACAGGCCCCGCTTAATACGCTTTCCAGAGAAGACGGGCTCTTCTCCCTTCTCCCTTCCATATGTCGGGATCGGATCAAGGTCCGGTGCGCTCGCCTGCGAGGTATAGCTCTCTTCACGGATGACCACGGGGATGCCGTACTTTGCGCCCACTCCGGCAAGAATGCTCAAAAAACGCCGCTCCGGGATACAGACGAAGTTCTGATTGTCTTTTTTCTTAAAGTCCACGCACTGTTTGATCCCGTCGTTATGGCCGCACACGATGACTTCCACCTGCTCCTTTACCGCCCTTCTGCAGATATAGTGGGCACACTTGTAGAAGAAGTCCCGCATCCTCTCGTCCCTCTTCCTGGAAAGGGCGTCCAGTCTCCGGCTGTGTTTTATGGAATGTCTGCTGTCCTGTCCGGATGTCAGTCCGCTCATCAGGGCCGCACGCTTTTTGTTGTACCACTGGTTCCACGACTTGACGGCTCCTCCCCAGATAAGGAAAGGGATGCTCCCGAAATTGCCTGCGACAGCAGCGAAATTGTTCACGCCCATGTCGATCCCGTAGATCCGCTGAGGGTGCTCCGGCACCTCAGGGCACTCCGCCTTATCATCATATGTCACCAGGAGCCTGTACTCCCCATGATAAGGCTGTACTTCCGTTTTGACATAAGTGCCCGTGATGTGTCCGCACCCCGCCTTCACTTCGGTCCCGATAAAGGAAAGGATGCATCCTTTCTGAGTTTTCAGGATCCTGGCTGTCTGGTTCGTGAACCAGGCCGTCGCCTCTTCCTCCCGTATATAACCGGGAATGCCCGGGACTTCCTCATACTTCTCCGAATCCGCTTTCCAGTCCTTCAGGGCA
>DETN01000192.1:0-3401 GCA_002362155.1 Lachnospiraceae bacterium UBA3287
CGTCAACTCAGCGTGTTGCCAACACGATTTTGAGATTGAGAAGGAGAAAGAGAATCCGGAAAAAGGGGAAATAGCTTTCAGGGTGAAAGTTACGGACTGGATGGAAATGTCAGCTTATTACAGGATAACGATCATGCCCAATCAGTATGTGGCAGAAAATGGTATTGACGCGCCTGCATATACGATCTGCAGAGTGGAAGATCTTGGAGAATAATGACGGCATATGCGTCGGAGCAGCCATAGAAAAAAGTGCCGGGTCCCTTCATGGCGTTTGAAGGGATCCGGCATTTCAATGAGGAATTTCATTTTCAGCAGCCTGCTTTTTCCTAAGGAAGGAGAATGGCCCATGCTTCGTTCAGCATCCCCTTAAAGAAGCTGCCTCAGGTCAGAAATGACAGGAGGGATAAAGCCAAGGCCTTCCGCAAGGCTGGCGCACTTTTCCGGGCTGTTGCCGTCGGTGTTGAGAAAGATGCCGTCCACGCCGCACTCTGCGGCGATCCTCATGTCGGAGCCGTACTCGTTGCCGATCATGACGCATTCCTTAGGGTCCAGGTCATAGGCGGCAAGAAGGTCCTTCATAAAGGCGGGGTCCGGCTTTCTGATCCGTCTGTCCGAGGAGATGAAGATGCCGTCGAAGATATCCCAGATCCCCTTTACCTTCATTTCCGGCTCTGTAAAGACTCTCTGGGCGTTGGAGAGCAGGTAGATCCCCCGTCCCCTTTCCTTCAGCTCTGTGAGGGCCGGCAGGGTCCCGGGGTAGAGGCCGTAGCGGAACCTGGACAGGATGCGGAAAAAGCGGGCCGTATCCGTGACCCACTGGTCCATGTCCGAAATGCCCTCTCTTTTCCCGTCCAGAAGGTCCAGGAAGACCTCTGCGATATCGATCTCCGGCCAGTCCGTTCCCAGCTCCCTGCGGAGATTGGCGTCCTTTTCCCGGCAGATTCTTTCATAGGCCCCGCGCAGGCTCTCTCCCGTGTAGGAGGTGCCGAAGCAGTTGTAGTATTCTGCCATTTTCTTCCAGAAATAGGGCCACTTCTGGTTGGTATGGATGTTGATGAGGGTCCCGTAAAGATCGAAGATATAGTTCCTGTACTGCTTCATATCCTTTTCCTCGTGTGCTGTGTTTGACGCCTCGTCCTTGGGCGGCAGATCAGTCTTCTCCCTTCAGAACGACGCTCTGGAAGGTATGACCGACGGCCGGAAGGAATCTTTCGAATACGTCCCGGGTCTTCAGGCGGATGCTGGAGGTGTTGACGCAGGGGTGGCAGCCCACGTACTCCGCGGAGAGGACCTCTTCGTCCACCAGGAGGCGGACCTGGTTATCGTGATCGTTCATAAGCCCCATGACGCTGACGGCTCCGGGGGTAATATCCAGGAACTTTTCCATGAATTCGGCTCCGGCAAAGGAGAGCCTGGCCGAATGGATCTGGCCGGAGATCTCTTTGGTCTTGAACTTTTTGTCTTCCTTGATCATAAGCAGGTAGAAATGGTCCTGCTGGCGGTTGCAGAGCAGAAGATTCTTGCAGATCACGGCCGGCGAAAGGACCTTATCTATGGCCGCGCAGGCCTCCATGGTCATGGCCGCCTCGTGGTCGATCCTGTCGTAGGGGATCTGCAGGGAGTCCAGAAGGTCGTAGACGCGGATCTCTTTGTCCAGGCGGCCGGCGGTATCGGCGGGCCTTCCCTTTTCAAGCTTCATTTGGTTTTTCCCTCCGGGTTTTGAGAAAAGTCTGCTAAAATAAGAGCAGGAGATGTCTTTACTTTACAGCAGGCATCCGCCCTGCGCAACCACGAAAGAAGACCGGGACCCATGCAGGGGGACCTGAGGGAGGCGGGAATGAAGATCGGGATCATATCGGATACCCACGGCCTTTTAAGGCCGGAAGTCATAAAGGCCCTGGAGGGGGCGGACGCCATCCTCCACGGAGGGGATATAGACAGAAGATCTGTCCTGGAGGAGCTTTTAAAGATTGCCCCGGTATACGCGGTGCGGGGCAACGCCGACAAGGACTGGGCCGGGGACATTCCGTATGTCCTGGACTTTGAGCTCTTCGGCATGAAGGTCTGCATGGCCCATAAAAAGAAGGACCTGCCCCTGGACCTTTCCTCCTTTGACCTGGCGGTATACGGCCACTCCCATAAATACGAGGCAGCTGAGAAGGATGGGACCCTCTTTATCAATCCCGGCTCCTGCGGTCCAAGGCGCTTTGGCCAGCCCATCACCATGGCGGTGCTGACTCTGGAGAAGGGAAAGATGGAAGTGACAAGGATCGATATCCCTCATGCTCAGAAGAAAGAAGAGGACCTCTCGGGACGGGACCTGAAAAGGGATATCGTAAGGATCATGAAGGAGATCGAAAAGGGAAGGAACGTGGAAGAGACGGCGGAAAGGCTCTCCCTGGACCGGGACTTTACGGACCGGATCTTCCGCCTCTATCTGACCCATCCGGGGGTCACCTCGGACCAGATCATGACAAAGCTGGGGCTCTGAGGAAGGAAAGATCCTTTCAACCGGGGGTTCAGTGACAGAAGAAGGAAAAAGCCTTATAGTGGAAGCATGGAAAACAGAGATGCACAGCGAAAGGAGAAGCTTATGAAATATACATCCGCACAGGCAGCAAAGATCCTGCGCCAGCTCAGGGAAGAGCACCAGAGGCTCATTGCAAGAGAGGCCGAGACATCGGTATTTCTGGCGGCGGTGGGAGAGGACCCGGAGTCCCTGCGCCCCGTCTATGATTACAGGGAGGTACAGGAGAAACTGTCCGATATAGAGGAAAAGATCCGCAGGATCCGCCACGCCATCAATGTCTTCAACCTGAACACAATGGTGGAGGGTATGACCATCGACGAGCTTTTAGTCTATCTGCCCCAGCTGAATGAGCGCAGGGCCAGGCTCTCTGCCATGGCGGCCCGCCTTCCCAGAAAGAGAGCCGAATCCGGCATGGCCGGACGGTTCGGAGCCAAGTCCCAGATCATCGACTATGAGTATGCCAACTATGACATCAGTGCTGCGGACAGGGACTTCCGCCTTGTGACACAGGAGATCGCCCGCCTGCAGACAGCCCTTGACAGAGCCAACTCCACACTGGAGATGGAGATCGATATCTGATCAGTATTCCGTAAAGAGAAGAAGCAAAGCGCTTAATTCGACCAGGTATGTCTCTGTTCCGTTAATGTCCAGTGTAGGAGGCAGAGTCCATTGTCAGAGACGTTGTAATTTCGTTATTCCTTTGTTATATGTCAATGTCCAGAGTCGGAAATGATCCCTTTCTGCTGAGCTCTTCTTTTTAAAAAACTTGCCCTCCGGGGCTGGCAGCCGAAGTACGGTTTCAGGCTGCTTTTTTTATGCTTTCGGAAGCTTTCGCAGGTCCCGGGAGGACAGGAGATGAACTGCCTGCCGG
>DETN01000192.1:3442-4495 GCA_002362155.1 Lachnospiraceae bacterium UBA3287
ATTTAGATAACCCTGAAATGGCGGTTTTCTGCCTGGTCTAAATGATAAGAAACCCGGTATTTACAAGGATAACCGCATATTTAGATACGGCATTTCTGATCGGATCAAAACATTCAGACAGTATTTGACGCCCCTCTTCCATCGGGCATACTGTCATTTTTAAACTGCAGGTTGAATGCGGGAACTGCCCCCATGGATTACAATATCTGTATCAGTGAAAAATTCGCCCCGGGGCGGGAAAGGAGTAAAAGACGTTTCAGTCAGGACCGTTCTCAGACAGAAGGAGGAATCAGTATGCATCCTGTCGATATCCGTATTTCGAAAAGCGCTACCTGCCGCAATATAAACAGACTCATGAAGGAGAAGGGCTGGGGCGTACATGACCTTCAGGAGGCCTGCGGCTTCGAACAGCCCCAGGCAGTATACAAATGGCTGAAGGGCCAGTCCCTTCCTTCCATCGACAGCCTGCTGGTCCTTGCAAGGCTTTTCCATACGCAGCTGGAGGACATTCTTGTATTCGAGGGAAAGATCATTCCCTTCCCGGCAGAAAGCAAGGATTCCCGGAGCAGCGCCCGCAGGGGAGCATAGGAAAAGGCCGGATTTTCTTCCGGCCTTCCTGAGATCGTTCTGAGCTGATTTGTTCATTCTTTCCATTCAGGATTCGTCCGGAAACTTTTCATTCAGAATCATCAAAAAAATTAAATTTCTGCTTGCATATTTGTGGAATTTCATGGTAAACTGGAAGTCCGTTCGGGATAAATATGTAACAGTCAACTCGTTTTCCTGGCAGTAAAGGAGGAGAATGCATGGCACCTGTTTACATCACCATTGACCCCGAGGCGACCGGCCGCAATATCCGTGTGCTCATGGCACAGAACGGATATGATATCGACGATGTCCGGGAAGCCTGCGGAAATGTGAGCCCACAGGCCGTTTACAAATGGCTCAGCGGCAAATCACTTCCGTCCATCGACAACCTGAAAATCCTTTCCGTAATCTTCGGAACCACCATGGAGGGCATTCTCGTCACTGACGAGAATGCCCATGTTTTTT
>DETN01000167.1:0-4602 GCA_002362155.1 Lachnospiraceae bacterium UBA3287
CCTACAGCTGCACGTCCTGCGGAGCAGAGCTGATCTGCGAAAAGTCCACCGCCGCCACCGTCTGCCCCTACTGCGCCAATCCCACCATCATCCCCAGCCAGTTCGACGGCATCATGAAGCCCGACTACGTGCTTCCCTTTAAAAAGTCCAGGGAAGAAGCCGTAGCCGCCCTGAAGAATTATTACGGAAAACGATTCCTTCTGCCGGGAAGCTTTAAGAGCGGCAACCATATCGAAGAGATCCAGGGCGTCTACGTTCCCTTCTGGATGTTCGGCGGCACCGTAAGCGCATCCGGCACCTACGAAGCCTGCCAGGAGCATAAGGACAGGAGGGGCGACACGGAGATCACCACCAGAAAGATCTACGAGGTCAAAAGAGAGGGCACCATCGGCTTCGAAAAGATTCCTGCCGACGCCTCCTCCAGAATGCCCGACGATCTGATGGATTCCATCGAGCCCTACGACTACAAGGACCTGAAGCCCTTCTCCATGTCCTACCTGCCCGGCTATCTGGCCGACAAATATGACGTGGATGAAAAGGAAAGCCGGGAAAGGGCCCGGAAGCGGGCCGCCCATACGGCCGAACAGGCTCTGAAGGGCACCGTCAAGGGCTACGACTCCGTAGATACAAAAATGCATCATGAGGATGTATCCTTCGCCCGCACCCAGTACGCCCTTATGCCTGTCTGGATGCTGTCCACCAAGTGGAACGGCAAGAACTTCCTCTTTGCCATGAACGGCCAGTCCGGAAAGATGACGGGAGGCCTTCCCGTCTCCGCGCCCAAGACCGCAGGCCTCTTTGCCGTCCTTGCAGCCGTCCTCTTCTTTATAGGGACGCTTCTTTTCAAGGATTCCATCGCCCTGCCCCTGATCATCGCCCTGATCATCTCCGGCATCGTGGTCCTGGTCATGCGCTCCTCCATGAAGCCCGTGGTCCAGAAGAGCCAGGCCAACGAATATGTGGTGGGCGGATCCGCCTCCCAGGGCATACGCCTTGGACTGAGTACGGACCGCTATGTGAGGACCACCCAGACCAGCAGAAAGATCGAGCAGAAAAAGAAGTAATGCGGCCCCGGGCGAAAGGCAGGCCCGGCCGGACAGAACAAATAAGCATGATAAAAAGGTACGCCGGACAGGAGCACAGGGCTCCGGTCCGGCGTCTTTTCTCTGCCCTCTTCCATGGGCTTTGTATATCTGCTTCCCGGATTTCTTCTCCGAAGCTTTTTTCAGATATCAGAACTTCTTGAATACGATCATCTCCACATCGTAGCCGTGGATGCTGATCCTGACTTCATCCGCCACATGGGCGATCACGGACTTCTCCAGTTCGTCCCAGGCCTCTGCCGCTCCCTCACGTTTTTCGCTGACCATCTGTTCCAGCTGCTTCTGATAGGTATTCATGGACCAGCCGATTTCCTGGGGCGAGGCAGAGACAGCCGTGTCGAAATAGACCGGGGTTCCTTCGATGGGCTCGAAAAAGGCGCGGATCTTGCCCATAAAGCCCCTGTGGGCCTCGTTCTTTCCGCTGGAGGAGGCTGACAGGAGCTTTTCTCTCTGGCGGAAATCCACCTGGGTCCGCACGTTCAGACGGAGCTGGAACTGGTCTTTTTCGTTTTCGATCCAGAACTGCCCTCTGACGTCGCCGGTGATGGCACGCATCAGACTCATCATCTCCTCCGCCAGGAGCCTCAGGTGCAGGGCATTTTTTGTGGAAAGGCCCTGATAGACGGCCACCTTTTCCGCCTGCTCCATGACGGCGTCGGTCTGATCCTTCATGCTGGAAACACTGATCACATCACTTTTCATATCTTAACTGCAGAAGAAGATCCTTCTCCGGCCTCTTTTCCCTTGCCGGACGATTCATCTTCTGCCTCCTCCTTTCTCTTCTCCCTGCTCCTTCAGTCCCTTTTCCATCTGTCTTTCAGAAAATCCAGAAGCATTTCTCCCATAAGGGGCGAATTATGTATATAGCTTCCGTGGTCTGCCCCCTCCACGATCACCCTGCGGACATCGGGAAGGGCCCTGCAGATGCGCTCTGTCTCTTCCGGCCGGACCAGGTCATGCTCTCCCGCCGTTACCAGGACCGGGATCTTTATCCTGCAGAGCTCCTCCGGATCGATCTGCGGCTCTGTCAGCATCAGCGTGATCATTGGATCGTGTTTTGTCTCATTGATCCGGGTAAATTCCTCTATAAAGGAGCTGATCAGGCCTTCCGGATGCAGGTTGGTCCCGCTGACCGCCATGGCCCCCAGGGTACCCGGATGATGCATTTCCAGAAGCAGGGCAATGATGCCTCCGTCGCTGTGGCCGTAGAGGGCCGGCTTTTCCAGGCCAAGGGCATTAATGAACTGACAGATATCCTCTGCCATCTCGCTGTAGTGGAATTCGTCCACAGGATCGCTCTCTCCGTGCCCCCTGGAATCCGGGGCGTATACCCGGTATCCCGCTTCTGTCAGCTGGGAGATGAGCAGGTCAAAAAGACTGTGGTCCTCTCCGTTGCCGTGGAGAAGGACCACGGGATCTCCCTTCCCCTCCATGGCATAGTGGAGACGTACGCCGTTTACTTTTATGACATGATCTGCCCTGTATCTGCCCATAGACCCTTTCCTTTCTCTGCCTGATTCATAAATGCAAAACCAGATATATATTAACATGCCGCCGCCTGCTCTTCCATGGCGGCGGCATAAAGAAATCATTTTTCCGCAAATTTCTGTATTTATCTGATCTGTCCGGCCTCCGTTTCCTCCACGAACATGCCGGAAAGAGGGGGCACGCCGAATCTTCCCGTAAAGAGAGAGCATTTGCAGAGGAAGGAATAAAAGACATGCATCCCCTGGCCGGAGAGGGATTCATAGTTGCCCTGGCCCTTGGCCAGGATCACGTCTGCCTCTTCCAGGGCCTTTACTGCCTCCTCCGGCAGCATGGACCGGACCGTGCCCGCCACGGGGCCTCCGTTGGTGATGATCCTGGCTGCTTTGTCCATGCCCGCAAAGAGGGCGTCCTCCATGACGGCGTCGTTCAGGATCTCTCCTCCCCGGACCATGACGGTCAGGGAAAGATCCGGAAACTCCTTTTTCAGCTCCTCCAGAAAGAGCCTGTCCAGAATGATCTCCCCGCAGTTGTCGGTGATCAGAAGAAAGCTGCCGGCAGAGCGGCACTCCCGTCGGAAGGAGCACAGGATCTCCTGGTCGTGAGGACTCAGGGAGAGGTCCTCAAAAAGGGACAGGAAGGTATTCCGGTCCACATGGGTCATGGCGCCGAAATCAATATAGTTGCCGGCCCGGGCCAGGAGCAGGGCCTTTGCCAGGGGATCCGGAGAGGCTTTTATTCTTTTCTTCATGTTCTCCTCCATGGACAGGACCAGGGCGTTGAACTCTCTTTTTACCTCGCCGTAGGGAGATTCTTTTCCGAACCTCCGCTCTCTGGCCTGCTGGAAAAGGTAGACCAGATAGGGAGAGGTATCCTCCTCCCTTCTGCTCTCCAGGATCTGCCGGACCTCCTCAAGATAGGCCGGATCCTTCTTTAAGTGCCTCTGCTTGTCAAAAAGGCACTCCGCGCATGTGTCGCTGACTCTCAATGTTCTTTCCTCTTTTCCCCTCAGGCATGGACCTTTTCCGACTTTTCGTAGGCGATCCGGGGATCATTGTCCTGGACTACATAGATGGTGCCGCAGGGGACAAAGCCAAGCCTCAGAGCCAGGGCCTGCATGACCCTGTTGTCTGTGTGGGTATCGATGCGCAGGTGAGCACATCTGTCATAGGCCCAGTCAATGCAGAAGGCGCCGATCCCCTTTTCGGATCCGTCTCCCGCCAGACGGTGGATGACCCCGTAGGGACTCTCATCCTTCCACTGTCCGTCTGTGATATTCCTGTAGGTGGGTTCAATATCCGGGCCGTATATGAAGTAAAAAGTCCCTATGACCTTTCCCTCCTCAGATACGCATACATAACTGTTTCCGGAGGCGATGTCTCTTCGGAGAAGGTCCGAGGGCGGCCAGGAATTACTTGCCCACTGGCGGGGATTGCCGCTCTCTTTCATAAACTTTCTGGCCAGAGCATAGATCTCCTCCATCCTGGGGAGGTCCTTTCCCTGCGATTTTCTGATATACATAGGGCTTCTTCTCCTCTGCCTGCAGACTTCCTTTTTTAACCTATTTCTTCGGCGGCAAAAAGCCGCCTCCCAAGCATCTTACCACAGGAGAGGCTCTCCTGACCATAAAAAACAGGACCGGCGCCGCCGGTCCTGCATGCAGGCTGTTTATTAACTTTCAGACATCTTTCAGAAGGACCGGGGCTTCCTCTCAGTCGTCCTCTTTTTCGGACTCTCTTTCCAGGATCTTTCCCGTCAGGGCGTCTATGGAATACTCGTAGTCCAGGCCCTCTGCCGTAAATTCGATCTCATACCGGGCAGGGTCGTCCTCATCCGCCTTTTCGAATCTGGCCTTTTCCATGATGACGTCGGCTTCATCGTATCCCGCATCGGAAAGGGCTATGGCCCTGGCCTCATCCACTGTGATAAAGTCTGCGGCCTCTTTCTCCCCTACGGCTTCTTTCACGAGGCTCTCTTTCTTTTCCCTCGCCGCCTCTTCGGCTTCTTCCCGGGC
>DETN01000167.1:4649-8288 GCA_002362155.1 Lachnospiraceae bacterium UBA3287
CCGGGCCTCATCCTCCGCTTCCGGATGTTCCTCATCCATGTCATCGGGCATATCTTCCGGCACGGCCTTTTCGGTGCCGGTCTCTTCCGGGAGTCCGGCCTGTACTTCATCCCTGGAGGAGGATACGATGGCCCCGTCGGAAGCCAGGATATCGTAGTCATAGGCAGTCCCTGCGCAGGTAAATTCCACGTCATAGACATACTGACCGTCGTCGTATTCCAGAAGGGTGCCCTGCATCAGGGCCTCTTCCCGGCTTACGCCGGCGTCATCCAGAGCGATCTCCTCTGCCTTTTCCTCTCCGATCACCTTTGCACCAAACCCAGGGCGGCCCGCTGCCGCATAGCCTGTCAGCCCGATCAGGGCGGCGCCCAGTACCATTCCGATCCCCAGATACAGCTTCTTCATAACGTTCACCTCTCTTTTTATCTTCTTTCGTCCTGTATCTTATGCTTACATCATACAGGGACTACGTTAAAGAAAAATGAGAGTTTTTAAATTTTTCAGCATCCGGAGCAGGGCCATCCCCCATCCGGAGCCGTTTCAAGAGATCCTCTTCCTGATCTGAAGGCTCCCGGTCCAGCTTCTCCAACCTTTTTTTATAGGCGGCGGCAGAGAGGGACAGAGTGACGAACAGAAGGATAAAGGTAAAGATGAATCCTAAAAGGCCGGCTCCTCCTTTCCCGGAAGAAGTCTCAGATCAGGGCAGTAAAAAAGCCCGCCGGGATCATTCTCCGCCCGGAAGGACCACCCTGAAAAGAGCCCCCTTCCCGGGACGGCTCTCCAGGGCCACCTTTCCCCCGTGGGTCAGGGCGATCTGGCGGACTATGGAAAGGCCAAGGCCGCTTCCTTTCCCGGACCGGGCAGCATCTCCCCGGTAGAACCTTTCAAAGACCTTTTTCTGTTCCGGGTAAGGAATGCCGGGGCCGTCGTCCTCCACTTCCAGAAAGGCCCCCTCCTCCTTTTGGTATAGGCGGACCCATATGTGTCCCTTTTCCTTTCCGTAGCGGAGGGCGTTGCCGATCAGGTTGGAAGCCATGCGGCGGAGCAGCTCTTCGTTTCCCCGTACCCGGATCTCCGGGCTTATTTCCGGGATCAGAGAGATATCCTTTTCCATGACAAGCTCCATGTCCCGGCACAGGTCTTTCAGAAGGCCGCTCAGGTCCGTGTCTTCCATGGGATAACGGTCTGTTCTTCTCTCCAATCGTGAGAGGCTCAGCATGTCCTCGATCAGGGCGGACATACGGCCTCCCTGGCGGCGGATAAGGACAAGGGCCTCCTTATATTCCTCCGGGGAAAGGTCTTCCTCCAGGGCCAGCTGGCACTGGGCCAGGATCACGGAAAGAGGGGTCCTCAGCTCATGGGAGGTGTCGGATGTGAATTTCTTTTCCGCCTCGAAAGACTCCTCCAGGCGGTCGAACATGGCGTCATAGGCGGCTGCCATGCGGTGGAGCTCGTCGCCCCCCTCTCCCAGTCCGATCCTCTGCCCCAGGTCATCGCCTTCGCTGATCCTCTCCGCCGTCCCTATGATCCTCCTGACAGGCAGAAGGGACCGGTCGGCGATCAGATATCCCACAGGCAGGCCCACCAGAAGAAGAAGGGGAAGGATGATCAGGAGATAGCGGAGGATGGAGTCCAGCTCCCTTTCCCCCTGCACGGAAGGCACCATGCCCCGAAGAAAGAGCCCCTGCAGCCCCTCTCCCGAAAGAGCCCTGTCATAGATGTACCATGTGATGGCCCCCAGCTTCTTTTCTCTGACCTCTCCGTCCCGGAAGGTCCTTCTCTCCTCCTCTGTCATGCCCCGGGCAATGGGATTTTCACCATAGAGCAAAGTCCCGTCCTCCCTGCACAGGGCGGTGGTAATGCCCCCCACAGCCTTGAGGAAGTCGTCCTCCACCTCCAGAGTCCCATCCTTGTAGGGGATATGGAGGATCAGGTCGGAGTCTTCCTCCTTCTCCCCTCCCGGGGGAATATATCCGATCTCGTCATAGTTCTGGGCCACGGTCCGGACCAGTTCACTCTGCAGGCTCTTCATCATGACGGCCCTGGTGACCAGGTAAAAGGCCGTATAGGTAAAAAGGACCAGGATCCCCAGAAGGGTCCCGATCCAGAGGGTGATCTTCATGCGGAGCGAAAGATTTTTCAGCATATCTCCCCCTTTCCGGAATAAGTCCCCATGTATCAGTCCTCCCGCAGGACATAGCCGCTGCCCCGGACGGTATGGATCAGCTTCTTTGCGGGATCCGTATCCAGCTTCCTTCGCAGATAGCGGATATATACGTCCACCACGTTGGTCCCGCCCTCGTAGTCGAAGTCCCAGATATGGTTCTCGATCTTCTCTCTGGACAGGACGATGCCTTTGTTCCTCATAAGATACTCCAGAAGCTTGTACTCCCGGGGAGTAAGGGAGATCTCCTTTCCCCCTCTCTCTACCTTATGGGAGGCGGTATCCAGAGTAAGGTCTCCTGCCTTCAGAACGTTGCCAGCCATGCCGAAATAGGGCCTTGTCATGCTGCGGACCCTGGCCATGAGCTCCTCAAAGGAAAAAGGCTTGACCAGGTAGTCGTTGGCCCCGCTGTCCAGTCCCTTTACCCTGTCCGAAACAGAGTCCCTGGCCGTCAGAAAGAGGACCGGCGTCATTTTCCCCCGGGACCGGAGAAAGGACAGTACTTCAAAACCGTCCGCTCCCGGCATCATGATGTCCAGAAGGACCCCGTCGTAGTCGGCAGCCGAGAGAGCGTCCAGGGCTTCCTGCCCGTCCAGGCAGCTGTCCACGCTGTATCCCTGTGACCGGAGCTTTCTGCAGATCAGCATGTTCAGATCTTTTTCGTCTTCCGCTACCAGAATTCTCATACCTGTCCCTTCCTTTCCCGCAGGCAGACATAAAAACACGGTTCCATACAGTCATTATACAGAAAAAAGATGAGAAACAGATGAGAAAAGAAAAGAATGAAGAAAAGAAAAGGCACCTTCCCGCGGCTGCGGGAAGGTGCCTTTGACAGACATTTTACTCCGGCTTTCAGATCCGGTTCAGCGTTTGAACATGCCGGGGGTCAGCCAGCCGTTCTTTATGCAGCGGGAAAGGTCCCAGCTCTCCTTCCAGGAAACGTCCGTGGGGGTCTCCCTGTCTCTGAGCAGCTGATAATTCCAGTAGATCCAGCCCTGAGAGCCCTTCCAGGCATCCAGTTCCATCCTGGCGATGGTCCTGTATTTTTCCCTCTGGACATTTTTATACTCTGCCTCGCTCATGGAAGGCTTTTTCCCGGCGTCCGCATACTTGTTGCAGATGCACCATTCGCCCACGATGACCGGAACATCCTTCTGGGCGCTCAGTACCTGCCTGCGGCAGATATCGATATAGATCTGATAGGCCCAGGGCTTTGCCACCGGCATGAAGTTCTCCATGGCAAAGATATAGATATGGGTATCCAGAGCCACATTTTTCATGCCGCTTTCCCGGAAGAACTTATTCCAGTGGGTCAGGCGGAAGCCGTCGTGGAAGACAATGACCTTGTCCTCGGGCAGGATGGCCCTGAGCCTTCTGTAGGCTTCGGTATAGAAGGGCTTTAAAAAGCTCATGGGCACGTAGCCGGAGCCCTTTGCCTCTTCCTTGTCCACGGCCTTGCCGGTGGAGGGAGCGGT
>DETN01000064.1 GCA_002362155.1 Lachnospiraceae bacterium UBA3287
GACGGATCCAGGGCTCGTACATGCCCTTGATCTGGCCATCGTAGCCGATCTGGTGGATGCCGCCGTCCGTGATCAGGTAGCCCCTGCCGTCGCTGGTCTTCTTATCCATGACCCTGGTCAGGTAGGAGCCGCACATGGCCGAAAGGGCCCTGCCCATTTCGATGCAGATCTTTCCCTTCCATTCCATGGCTCCGGCCAGGTCCGCGAAATCCTTAAGGTTCTGGTCGCTGATGCTGTCGTCCTTATCCTTCTGGAAATAGGATACGGCAAAGCCGGTGCCGTATTCCAGAAGCGGGACGCGGAGCCCCTCCGCCTCCAGAGAGAGAAGGTACTGATCCAGCATCTTCAGTTCCTTTGTCTGCCTGCGGACCATCCGCTTCATGGTGCCGGAGAAGAAATGCAGGCCTTCCACCGTGAGATAAGGCTCGTCAAGGGCCTTCCTCATCAGATTCCTTACCGTTTCCTGGTCCATGCCGAACTGGTTGCCGCTGGTCAGGCGGGGATAGCAGCGGATATGGGTCCGGTGCTCTCTGCTCCACCTGCACAGGTGCTCGAACTGCTGCATGGATTCGGCGGTATAAATGCTCTCTCCCTGCCCGTACTCCAGGATCCGGTCCAGATCGGCGCTCTTTTTCAGGACGCCGGAAATCAGGAGCTTTGCGGGGGCGATCCCCATCTTTCTGCAGATCAGGAACTCTCCCATGGAGCAGACCTCGATATGGTCCGCCAGCTCCGCCATGGTCTCCAGGATAAAGGAATTGGCCTTCATGGAATAGTTGATCCCGATGTCAGGCCCCAGGGCCTTTCTGAAGCGGGCCATTTCCTCCCTTAATATATCCGTATCGTAAAGATAAAGGGGCGTTTCGAATTTCTCCGCCGCCTTCTCAATGATCTCTCTGTCAATCAGCCGCATCAGATACCCTGTTCCTTTCTGATCCTGGCCCTGTCGATCTTGCCGTTCTTGTTCAGGGGCAGGCTCTCCAGCCTGATGAATTTATTGGGGACCATGTAGACCGGGACCTTCTCCTTGAGGGCCCGCCTGAGCTCTCTGGGCTCGGCAGTGCCGGTATAGAAGGCAACGATCCGGTTCTTCTCCTCCTGGAAGACGCAGCAGGCCCTGGTCAGGCCCTCTAGAAGCCCCAGGTTGGTCTCGATCTCTTCCAGTTCGATCCGGTGCCCCATGTGCTTGATCTGGAAATCCACTCTGCCGGCAAAGTAATAGTTGCCGTCCTCTCCCAGACAGCAGGCGTCTCCCGTCCGGTAGGTCCGTCTTACAGTTCCGTCGGGGAAGGTATAGGAAATGAAGCGGTCCTGTGTCTGCTCCGGGTTGTGGTAGTAGCCCGCTGCCAGGGACTCTCCGGCAACGCACAGCTCCCCGGTCACGCCCGTCTCCGTGATCAGCTTCCTTTCGGGGTCCAGAAGAATGATCTCTCTTCCGGGGAAGGGGATGCCGATGGGGATCTTTGTCATGCTTTCATCGCACTTCCCGATCCTGTAATAAGTACAGTTGCAGGTGATCTCGGAGGGCCCGTAAAGATTGACATATTCGGCGCCGGGGACCGCCCTCTGCCAGAGGCGCAGGTGCTTTATGGGCATGACCTCGCCGCTGAACATGATGAGCCTGAGGCCCTCCGGGACCTTATAGTCGAAGCCCTTCATGCCGGAAATGATGCAGAGGGCCGATACCGCCCAGATCACCACCGACACCCTGCGTTCGATCAGGTAATCCAGAAGCCTTGCCACCGTGGAGAAATACTCCCTGGGGATCATGACCATCTCGGCCCCTGTCATCAGGGAGGAATAGATATCCTTGACGCTGACGTCGAAGTCAAAGGGGGCCTGGCCTCCCAGGACGTCGTCTTCCCGGATCCCGAAGATCTTTGTGAAATGCCCGATAAAGTCGATGACCGCGCCCTGGCTGACCGCAACGCCCTTGGGCACGCCGGTGGAGCCGGAGGTAAAGACCGCATAGAGCAGGTCCTCCCGTCCCATGGCCGCCCGGATGGGGGCAAGGTCGCTGTCATATTTTCCCGCGGCCGCTCTTTCCAGCAGTTCTTCCATGGCGAAGACCCTGCCTTCAAAGCCGGCGGCCTTCAGGGTATCCTCCAGGGAAGCGTCCACGATGACAGCCGAAGGCTCCAGTACGTCCAGGATCCTGCGGATCCTTTCCGCCGGCTGCTCCGGATTGATGGAAACGTAAAACCCGCCGGCATAGACCGTGCCGTACATGCAGGAGAGCACGTGGACGGTCTTTTCCGCAAAGATGGCCACGGGGCTTCCCTTTTCAAGGAACTCCGCCAGCACATGGCCGATGGCCTCGGCCTCCTCTTTCAGCTCTCCCCAGGTCAGGACCGAATCCCTGTCGGAAACAGCCCTCTTTCCGGGGCACTCCCGCGCCCTGTCTTCCAGATAATCTATGATGGTATGATTGAACATGACATTTCTCCCAAGAATAATGCAATAGAAATACTATAAGCCAGAAGGGCCTGTCTTTTTCATAAGCTTTCCAAAAATATATGAAAGTCTGCCGTTCACAGATGCCCTGTTATCATAGCACTTTTCGCGGCAGCTGTCTAAAAATTGTTGTTTTGTCTGCCGGTCCGCCATCCGGCGGGGAAATCCCGGGCAGAAAAATGTGTATAAAAAAAGCCCTGAAACACATCATTTCTGATGATTCCAAGACTTTTTTACAATCGGAGTGACGGGATTTGAACCCACGACCCCTTCGTCCCTAACGAAGTGCGCTAGCCAGCTGCGCTACACCCCGATTTGTTTTTGTGTGCTTTTCAACACGCAAGAATTATTATAGCCGCAGCCTCTCAGAAATGCAAGCCCTTTTTTTATTTTTTTGGTGTTTGTCATCTTGCGGCTTTTGACCGTTTTATCAGAAAACGGGAGCGGCTGCCCCGCTCCCGTATGTACATCCTCTCAGACTGTCTGACAAAAGTCCCTCCGGAAGGCTTCCGGATCAGGTCAGGACCATCCTGACGGCGCCGTACATGCCGGCGTCGTTGCCCAGGACCGCCAGCTTGAAGGGGATCTCCCTGCAGGCCGTGAAGGCATTGGGCACATAGTACTTTGTGATGGCATCCAGGAGGATCTGGCCCGCCCTGGATACGCCGCCGCCGATGACGATGACGTCGGGATCCACTACGCAGGTGATGGTGGCCGCCGCCTGGCCCAGCATACGGCCCGCGAACTGAACCACGGAGACAGCCGCTTCGTCTCCGGTCTTGGCCGCGTCAAAGACATCCTTGCTGGTGACGGTCTCGATGTTGAGCAGGGAAGTCTTATTGCCTGCTGCCAGCACTTCCTTTGCCCTGCGGACGATGCCGGTGGCGGAGCTGTACTGCTCCAGGCAGCCCTTCTTGCCGCAGTTGCAGGGAATGGTCTCGTTTCTGTTGACTGTGATGTGGCCGATCTCGCCGCCCGCGCCGTGGGCGCCGGCCAGGATCTTGCCGCCGATGATGATGCCGCCCCCGACGCCGGTGCCCAGAGTGATCATGACCACGTTCCTGTAGCCCTGGCCGCCGCCGCGCCACTGCTCGCCCAGAGCCGCCACGTTGGCGTCATTGCCCACTTCCACGCGGATGCCGCCCAGACGTCCGGACAGATCGCTGGCCACATGATACTCGCCCCAGCCCAGATTGACGCAGCCGCTGACCACGCCGCCGTCCCTGACCGGTCCGGGAACGCCGATGCCCACGCCCGCCACATCCTTTTGGGTCAGGCCGTGCGCTTCCATGTTCTTCAGAATCGTTTCGGCGATATCGGGAACGATATTGACCCCGTTGTACTCGGTGCGGGTGGGAATCTCCCAGCTCTCCACATAGGTGCCGTCCACCTGGAAAAGACCGCATTTTACGGTCGTTCCGCCTACGTCGATCCCGTAGGCATAACTGTACTTTGACATTGCATTTACCCCGTTTTCATAAACCCCACAGATACCTGTGACTATATTTCTTAAACGTATCCATCATACCATATCCGGGTGGTCAAAACAATAAAACATCCGCGCGCCGCTTTTCTCTTCCCCTTGCAGTTCCCCTTGCGGGCGGTTTCTTATGAGGCCCCTCTGCATGGCTGCCCCGGGCATCGCAGGTGCCGGGGCAAAACGCCGGCAGGACAAAAAGGCAGCTGTCTTTCCTCTCCGGAAAAACAGCTGCCTTAAACAGTCTTTTTAACGTCTGCCGATTATGCGCCGATCTTGGACTTGGCCAGCTCTGCAAGGGAAGCAAAGCCTGCTGCGTCGTTGACAGCCATCTCGGAGAGCATCTTGCGGTTGATGGCGACATCAGCCAGCTTCAGACCATACATCATCTGGCTGTAGCTGATACCGTTCATTCTTGCTGCCGCGTTGATACGGGTGATCCACAGGGATCTCATATCTCTCTTCTTCTGCTTTCTGCCTGCGAATGCGGAAGCCTGTGCGCGCATAACGGACTGCTTGGCAATCCTGTACTGCTTGGATCTTGCTCCTCTGTATCCCTTGGCGAGCTTTAATACTCTGTTGTGTTTTTTCCTGGCATTAAGAGCGCCTTTAATTCTAGCCATTTCTTCTTTCCTCCGTTCGAATTCACGTCAGGTGGTGGCGATCCGCCCGACTCTGTACCTGTCTTCCTGCGATAATCAGATGTAGGGCAGGATCTTCTTCATAGCCTTTACGTTTGTCTGATCCAGAACGATGTCTTTCCTGAGGTTTCTCTTCCTCTTTGTGGACTTCTTGGTCAGAATGTGGCGCTTGTAAGCTTTATTTCTGACGAGTTTGCCGGTGCCGGTCTTCTTAAAACGTTTAGCAGCAGATCTGCTAGTCTTCATAGCGGGCATAATGATTTCCTCCTATTCCTGTTCAACCTCCGGCCCCTTTACGGGGACCGCTGCGGGACTATCCCGCGTCTATTCTAACTGTAAGATAATTGTCGCATGAGAGCGGAAGGCCGGGGGCCCTCACCCTCACTGCTTCTTTGCAGCTAAAAACATTGTCAGGCTCCTGCCTTCAACCTTGGGTGCCTTGTCCACGACCGCGCAGTCGGCCAGGGCCTGTGCGAAGTCTGTCAGGATGTGGGCGCTCTGCTGCATATGGGCCATCTCACGGCCTCTGAAGCGGAGCGTGACCTTGACTCTGTCACCCTTTGTCAGGAACTTTTTGGCAGCATTGATCTTGGTGTTCATGTCGTTGTCATCGATGTTGGGAGACATTCTGATTTCCTTGATCTCGACAGTATGCTGCTTTTTCTTGGCATCTTTTTCCTTACGGGCCTTTTCATATTTGAACTTGCCGTAATCGATGATCTTGCAGACCGGGGGCTTTGCGTTGGGAGAAATCTTGACCAGGTCAAGACCTGCCTCCTCGGCCAGCCTTCTGGCATCCATGGAAGACATGATGCCCAGCTGCTCGCCGCTTTCGCTGATCACACGCACTTCCCTGTCTCTGATCTGCTCGTTGATGAACATATCATCTCTTTTAGAATTATTGTTTACTGCCATACTCCTCCAAAAAACAAAACAGTGAATACAAAGTATCCACTGTCATCTCATGCCTGCATATATCTCCCCTGAAAACAGGGGGAACAGGTAGTATGAACGCCGCAAGCTGTATGTCGCCGGCGGGTGAGAGTGGAACTCTGCTTTATTGTTCACCTGAGTATCCGTTTCCGGACACCATGTAATCCTAACACAGGCCGCTCTCCTTGTCAAACACTATTTTCAGGAATCTTTTTTTATGCCCCGGGATCTGTCCCGGCGGCCCTTTTGAGATATACATCCCGTATTCAAAAGCGGCAGGCTTTATGTTATAGTAGTTAAAATTTCAGGGCAGGCACAGCCTGCCGGAATGCGAGGTCATGACTATGGATCAGAAAAAAACAGAGGAAACATCCAGGGAAACATCCTCCTGGACTTCCAGAAGGATCGCTGCCCTCCTGGGCGTCATTCTTCTGGCCGGCATGTATGTGGTATCCCTCATCGCGGCTCTCTTCGACTTTCCGGGATCAGGCACCCTCTTCCGGGTCAGCTTTGCCATGACCCTGGTGGTCCCCATCTTCCTTTTCATCTTCATCTGGGCTGCCGGCAGGATGAGCGGAAAAAGGATCATCTCCGATCCGGAAAAGGACTCCGGTCGGGACAAAGAAGAAAAGGACTGACTTTTATCCTCATCCGTTTTCCGACTTAAGAAGGGCTTCCAGATCTTCCTGGGCCTGCCCATGGGATAAAAAGCGGATGGTATGGATGCCGAAGGCGGCCGCCCCGTCCAGGTTGGCCTGGAGGTCGTCCAGAAAGACGCATCTTTCCGGGACCAGATCATACTTTTCGATCAGCTCCCTGTAGATGCCGGGCTCCGGCTTGATCAGGTGGCAGGTGTAGGAAAAGACCCCGCCGTCCGTTTCCGGCAGAAAATCCGTCACCTCGGGGCAGTCCCGCAGGACCTTTTCCGAATAGTTGGACAGGTAAAGGACCCTGAGGCCCCTTTCCTTCAGGCTGCGGATCCAGGGGATGGCGTAGTCCGCCCGGACCACGATCCCGTTTATATTCTTCATGACATGGCGGATATCCTTTTCCGCCTCCGGATCTCCCTGGACGAATCTGTCTATGATCTCCTCTTCCGTCATGACGGCCCGGTCGAATTCCTTCCACCAGGGGGAAAGGACCGTATCCATCATGAGTCTTTCCCGGTACTGCTCCGTATAGTCGAACTTTCTGAAGAAATTCATCCTTCCCAGGACGGAAAGAACGCCGCCTATATCAAAAATCACTGTATCGATCATGGTTTTTTCCTTTACACCCGTAACGGAAGACCCGGGCCGCTCCGGTCCGGGTCTTATTGTTTTTTCTCTTCCCGGATCCGCGGATCCGGGACTCCCCTCTTACCTGGAAAGGGGAGACTTTCTGTAGATGATGTCCTCTCTGGCGGGGCCGTTGGAGACCATGGTGATGGGGAAGCCGATCCTCTCCTCGATGAACTCCACGTACCTGCGGCAGTTCTCGGGCAGGTCCTCATACTTCTTAATGCCCCTGATGTCGCACTTCCAGCCGGGCAGCTTCACATAAACAGGCTTTGCTTTGGCCAGCAGGTGGGTCACGGGGAATTCCGTGGTCTCTTTGCCGTCGATGTCATAGGCCACGCAGACCGGGATCTCGTCCAGATATCCCAGAACGTCCAGGACCGTAAAGGCAACGTCCGTGCCGCCCTGGAGCCGGATCCCGTATTTGGAAGCCACGCAGTCATACCAGCCCACCCGTCTGGGCCGCCCGGTGGTGGCGCCGAATTCGCCGCCGTCGCCGCCGCGGAGCCGGAGCTCATTGGCTTCGTCCCCGAAGATCTCGGAGGTGAACTCGCCTGCGCCCACAGCAGAGGAATAAGCCTTGTTGACCACTACGATCTGCTCTATGGCATAGGGGGGAAGGCCCGCCCCGATGGCGCCGTAGGCAGCCAGCGTGGAGGAAGATGTGACCATGGGATAAATGCCGTGGTCGGGATCCTTCATGGTGCCCAGCTGGCCCTCCAGAAGGATGGTCTTATTGTCCTTCAGGGCCTGATCCAGGTAGGCGGATACGTTGCCCACATAGGGGGCCACCATATCCCGGTACTGGTGGAGGGTCTCAAGGAGCCCTTCCTGGTCCAGGGGATCCTTTCCGTAGAGATATTTCAGAAGGATGTCCTTCTGCACGGCTACCCGGGCGATCTTTTCCCTGAGGACGTCGTCCTCCTGGAAAAGCTCGGAGACCTGCCAGCCGATCTTTGCGTACTTGTCCGAATAGAAGGGAGCGATGCCGGATTTGGTGGAGCCGAAGGACTTGCCGCCCAGTCTCTCCTCTTCGCACTGGTCGAACAGGATGTGATAGGGCATGACGAACTGGCACCTTTCGGAGATCATGATCTGCGGGGCCGGCACGCCTCTTTCCTCAATGCTTTTCAGCTCGCCGAAAAGAATGGGGATGTTCAGGGCCACGCCGTTGCCGATGATGTTCATGACATTCTGGTGGAACACGCCCGAAGGAAGGGTGTGAAGGGCAAATTTGCCGTACTGGTTCTTAATGGTATGGCCCGCATTGGCACCGCCCTGAAAACGGATAACGATATCCGCCTGGTCGGCCAGCGTGTCAGTGATCTTTCCTTTTCCCTCATCGCCCCAGTTTGCACCTACTACTGCTTTTACCATCTAAGTAAATTCCTCCTGTATGCAAAAAACCTTATACATTGATCTCGGCGTTCACTCCAAGCGCTTCCCGGTTGGCCTCCAGCATGGGATAGACCACGTCCTTCAGGTACTTTTCCACCTGGTGGGGGGCGCAGCCCACGTATCTTGCGGGATCCATGGATCTTTCCAGCTCTTCCAGGGAAAGATTAAAGGCGGGGTCGGCCGCGATCAGCTCCAGAAGGTTGTTGTCCAGGCCTTCCTCCTTGACCCTTCTGCCGGCCTGCATGGACAGCTCGCGGATCCTCTCGTGCAGCTCCTGGCGGTCGCCGCCGGCCTTGACGGCGTCCATCATGATGTTCTCGGTGGCCATGAAGGGCAGCTCGGACCGGAGGCGCTTTTCAATGACTTTAGGATAGACCTTGAGTCCGTCGGTGACGTTGATGCACAGGTCCAGGATGCCGTCTATGGCCAGGAAGCCCTCGGGCACGGACAGGCGCTTGTTGGCGGAATCGTCCAGGGTCCTCTCGAACCACTGGGTCCCTGCGGTCACGGCCGGATTCAGCACGTCGATCATCACATAGCGGG
>DETN01000050.1 GCA_002362155.1 Lachnospiraceae bacterium UBA3287
CACGGGGCCAACCTTTCGGGAGGCCAGCGCCAGCGGATCGCCATCGCAAGAGCCCTGATCCGGGATCCCAAAGTGATCCTTCTGGACGAAGCCACCTCCGCCCTGGACGTGGTCTCCGAGCTGGAGATCCAGAAGGCCCTGGACCGCCTGGTCAAAGACAGGACCACCTTCATCGTGGCCCACAGACTGTCTACCATACGAAATGCAGACTGGATTGTTGTCATGGAACAGGGTAAAATAGCAGAGGCAGGGACCTATGAGGACCTGCTGGCCCGGAAGGGGATCTTCTATCACATGGAACGCCTGCAGATGAGTCTTCGCTGACGGGCGGACAAAAACGGATGAAATATAAGGAGACAATGCTTTGAACTTTCTGAAAATCGACAGCCCTTTAATGAAACGCCTGGCAGTCATGGCGGACCTTCTGATCCTGAATTTCTGGACACTGCTTTTCTGCATTCCCGTCATTACGGCAGGAGCCTCCTTTACGGCCATGCACTACGTGCTTTTAAAGATCGTAAGAGGAGAGGAAAGCTATGTGACCGGCCAGTTCTTCAAGGCCTTCAAAAAGAACTTTCTTCAGGCCACCATCCTCTGGATCATCATGCTGGCTGTCTACGCGGTCCTCTTTGTGGACTGGCGGATCCTGCGCATGCAGGGCGACCAGTTCCCCGGCTATCTCCTGATTCTCCTTGGGGCTGCGGCCATGGTCATCTTTCTGATCTCCATCTATATCTTCCCCATCCTGTCCCGTTACGAGAATACGGTGCTGGGGACCATA
This sequence comes from Lachnospiraceae bacterium UBA3287, assembly GCA_002362155.1. Lineage (GTDB taxonomy): Bacteria > Bacillota > Clostridia > Lachnospirales > Lachnospiraceae > CAG-791. The sequence goes on from DETN01000050.1 coordinate 782, forward strand.
AAGGCCGCCTTTACCATGTCTGTCATCGGTACGGTGACCCTCCGGACCATCGGCATGGGACTGGCCATGTTCATTCCGCCTCTCTTTCTCTGGGCAGGCGGATACCCCATTGTGCCGGTCTTTCTCTGCTTCTGCTTCAGCTTCCCCGGCTGGCTGAGGGCCCTTATGTACAACGGCCTGTTCAGGACTTATGAAGGGGTCGCCGGCATGCAGAAGAAGGAAGAGGAGGACGATCTGTACCGGGTGCCGGAAGAAGAGGGGGCTTTGGAAGAAGAGGAGGCTCCTTCGGAAGAATAAGGCATCTCCCTGCAAAAAAATGAGAAAGCGGCGCGGGATCAGGAGCTTTGGCTTATCCCGCGTCTTTTCTTTTTGGAGGGACCTCTGAATTAACAGAAGAGGATGTGCCCTTTTAAGGGCAGGGGCAGATAATAGGCAGGGCGGGAGATCAGTCTTCACGCCATTTGCAGCATCATCCGGAAAGTGACAGGAGGAAGAGATATGGGATTGATCGGAAATATTATATGGTTTATCTTCGGAGGCTTTTTCAGCGGCATGGCATGGATCCTGTCGGGACTTTTCTGGTGCCTTACCCTTATCGGCATCCCCTACGGCCTGCAGTGCTTTAAATTTGCTTCTCTTTCCTTTTCACCCTTCGGAAAGGAAGTGGTCTACGGGGACGGGGCGGTCTCCTTCCTGGTCAATGTCATCTGGTGCCTTCTTTTCGGCTGGTGGATGGCCCTGGTCAACTTCATGATCGGCTGCCTCTGGTGCGTTACCATCATCGGCATACCCTTCGGGAAGCAGTTCTTTAAGATCGCAAAACTGGCACTGGCACCCTTTGGGGCGGAAGTGGCAGCAATCAGACGGTGAAAAGAATGCAATGACTTATAGTATTTTCAGAAGAAACTGTGAAGAAAAACGGTTCACTTGATGTTGAATTCTGACTACACAAATCCTGTGGAACAGCTCTTCAGAAATTCACTTCATAAAAAGATATATACAGACATAGACAAAAAGACAGGGCTGTTCAAAACCACCACTTGAAGCGGTGGTTCGTGACTGGAAAGAAGGCTGTATCTAAAAGAACAGGAAGCGGGGATTGGTACAGACATATGCTGTAAGGGAGCGCATTTTTGCGTTCCCTTTTTTATCGCAAGGGGAAATGTGCCTCTTATGAAAGGAATATATGTGAACGATAAAAGGTGAATCAATGACTGTTTTCCGGCGTTTTTTCTGATATGATGGAAAAAAGACATCAGAAGCAGCAGAACCGGGGAGGCCTGGAAATGGAAAAAGATAAAAAGAAAGCTGTTAAAAAGAGTTTTACACTTAAGCAGAGATTCAGCTACTGGTTCGACAACCGTATAGCAGAAGGATCTCTGGGCCTGATCCGGATCCTGATCGTTTTTTCGGTCCTTCTGGTACTTTTGATCGCAGGCCTGATCATGCTGCTTGGCCTTTCGGAAGAAGGAGAAGGAGGTGCTGTCCTCTGGGACAGTATTGCTACCGTCATAAATGCCTGGATGCCATATTCCTCTGACGGAAGCATCGGCTATCTGATCCTGATGTCCTGCGCGGCCATAGGAGGAGTGCTTTTTACCAGTATCCTGATCGGCATCATCACCAGTTCCATTGAAGAAAAGGTGACTGCACTGAAAAAGGGGAATTCCCATGTGATCGAAGAAGATCATCTGATCGTGCTGGGACTGTACCCCGGCGAATATACGCTGCTGCAGCAGCTGATCTTTGCTTCCGAAGGAAAACCTGTCTGTATTGTGATCGCCGATGAAGCGGACAGGGAAGAAATGGAACAGAACATCCGCGAGAACCTGACGGTTCCAAAGAACGTCAGAATCGTATGCAGAACGGCGGACATCACAGATCCGGCTTCCCTGGAAAAGTGTTCCCTGGAGACCTGCAGGACAGTCATCGTCAGTCCGACCGAGGACATAAAGACAATTAAGGTCATTCTGGCCGCTTCCGCCCTGCTGGAAGAGAAGCAGGCTCCGCAGATCAGCGTGAATGCGATCCTGACCAGGAACGAATACAGCTTTCCGCCGTCCCTGGAAAGGACCCATAATATCACGACCCTCAAGACCAATGCGATTCTGTCCAAGATGATCGCACATTCCTGCACTCAGACCGGACTGTCCGAGACCTTCAGAGAGATCTTCAACTTTGAAGGATCGGAGTTTTACCTGACTGGTTTTGATGGGATCGGAGGAATGACGTTTGAGGAGATCATGATCCGGACAGACAGGGCAGTTCCTTCCGGAGTCTTCCGGAACGGACGCATCCTGGTGAATCCTCCTGCTGACTTTATCATTGAAGAGGACGACAGGATCCTGGTCTTTGCCGAAGAGAGCGACTCTGCCATTCTCAGGAAAGATGCCCCTCCCGTAAAAAAACTTCGGGAAGCTGTCATGACAAGGAGCGAAGAAGAAACAGACATTGTCATCCTGGGCAGGAACGAGACTCTGCCGGTGATCCTGAAAGAACTGCCGGAAAATGTCTCCACGGTCTGGCTGGTCTGCCCTGGTATTTCCGAAAAGGAAAAAAACCGGCTTCTGACAGCAGGGGCAGCCAGAAATCTGAACCTGCGTTTTTATGAAGAGGACCCGGAAAGCGAAGATTATCTGGAGAAGCTGGCCCGTATGGCAGGCCATGTGGTAATACTGGGAGACCATGAAAAGGATCCGGAACAGGCAGATATGGATGTGATTTTCCTGCTGCTGAATCTGCGGGAACTCAGGAGGGACCTGGGACTTGGCTATAACATTACCGTAGAGATGCAGAAGGAACACAATCAGAAGCTGGCAGGAAGCGGAGAATCCACGGATTATCTGGTCACCTCCAGCATGTCTTCCCTGATCCTGGCCCAGCTGGCGGAAAGTCCGGCTCTGATCGATGTCTTTCGTGAGATCCTTTCCAATGAAGGGAATGAGCTTTATCTGAAGCAGACGGGATCAATGGGGCTTACAGGGACCTTTACCGGAAGGGATCTCCGCAGGATCATGCTGCGGGAAAGGTATATTTTCCTCGGACACCTGGACAGTAAAAAACGAAGCAGGTTCAATATTCCTCTTGATGAAGAGATCAAACTGGACGGAAAAGACTATCTGATCGTTTTCGGAGAAAGCTGAACAATGGGACTGGTGCCGGGCCCGCTGAAAAGGGAAGACAGATGTGGACCTGGAGCAGCCAGGGGCCATGCGCAGTACAGAAGAAAAGAATAGATGGAAGGGAAAAAAGAGATCCCTGCTGCCCGGGAAGGCAGCAGGGATCTCTTTTTGTGGTGCATCAATATATGTGTTACTTTTTTTGGAGGGCCCTGTCAGAGGACGACGCCGTCCTTGAAGATGGAGATCTCTCTGCGCTCATGCTGCTCGGCAAGAGTTCTTTCGCCGCTTGCGACCTTCAGGACATAGTCCAGAAGTCTGTCGCCGATCTCGTCCAGGGTCTCGGTTCCGTCAGCGACGGTGCCGGCATTGAAGTCGATCCAGCGGCCGCCCTTCTTGTTGAAGAGAGCGGAGTTGGTGGAGATCTTTACGGTGGGAGCGGGAGCTCCGAAAGGAGTGCCGCGGCCTGTGGTGAAGAGGATCATGTGGCAGCCGACAGCTGTCAGATCCGTGGCGCTGACCAGGTCGTTGCCGGGACCGGACAGGACGTTGAGGCCCTTCTTGGTAACGGGATCCGCATAGCCCAGAACATCCACGATCTGAGCGCTGCCGCCCTTCTGGACGCAGCCGCAGGACTTGTCTTCCAGGGTGGTGATGCCGCCGGCCTTGTTGCCGGGACTGGGGTTCTCATAGACCACCTGGCCGTGTCTGACAAAGTACTGCTTGAAATCGTTGACCATGTCCACAGCCTTGTCGAAGACTTCCCTGGTCTGGCAGCGGGAGAAGAGGATGTTCTCGGCGCCGAACATTTCGGGAACCTCGGTCAGGACAGTGGTGCCGCCCAGGGCGATCAGTCTGTCGGAGAAACGGCCTACGGCAGGATTTGCCGTGATGCCGGAGAGACCGTCGGAGCCGCCGCACTTCATGCCCACTACCAGCTCGCTGGCAGGGATCTCTTCCCTCTGGAAGGAGGAGGCATAGTCGGCCAGTTCCTTCAGGATCCTGGAGCCTTCTTCGATCTCGTCTTCCACATCCTGTGTGATCAGAAATCTGACTCTTTCGGGATCATACTCGCCCAGGGCTTCCTTGAACAGGTTCAGGGTCAGGTTCTCGCAGCCAAGGCCCAGGCAGAGGACGCCGCCGGCGTTGGGATGTCTGACCAGAGCGGTCAGAAGCTTTCCGGTCTGCTTTAAGTCGTCGCCGATCTGGGAGCAGCCGAAGGGATGAGGGAAGGTATAAAGACCGTCGATGGAGCCTTTTACCAGGTCCTGATTGACCCTGACCAGTTCCTTGGCGATGTCGTTGACACAGCCGACGATAGGGATAATCCACAGCTCGTTGCGGATGGCAGCCCTGCCGTCCTTTCTGCGATAGCCCATGAAGGTCTTTGCTGCGGGATGGGGGAGGTCATATACCTTATGATCATAAAAGTATTCGCCGCTCTCGGACAGTCCTGTGTGGACGTTGTGGGTATGGACCCAGGTGCCTTTCCGGATCTCCTGATCGGCGATGGCGATGGGGTTGCCGTATTTGATGACGGAATCGCCTGCAGAGATGTCCTTCAGAGCGATCTTGTGTCCCCTGGGAATGTTTTCCTCTGCCTTAACGGAAATGCCGTCTGTTATAAGCTCGGTGCCTGCAGGAATATCCTGCAGGGCCACCGCTACGTTATCGGAAGGATGAATATGAATCAGCTCCATAAAATTACCCCTCTATCATTCTGTGATGTTTGTTTTTGCCGGATCAGAGCACGCTCTTGTAAGCTGCTTCCGCACCCTCGGACAGGATCAGCTTCAGATCCTTCACGACGGTCTCTTCCAGACCTTCGATCTTTGTCAGATCCTGATCCCACATCCTGGTGTTGGTCAGAACTGCATTGACCAGGGCTTCGGGAGCGTCATCCTTGTGGGCATAGTAGAACTCAAGCACCCATGCGTCGTCCTGTACCAGATAGGAATCGCCGTTGGGACGTACGCAGGTCATGCCGGCGTCGGACAGGCCCTGGATCTGGCTGGAATAGAAAGCGATGTAGGCTGCCAGAGACATGGTCGCTGCCTGAGGAAGCTTATGATACTTTTCGATGTACTCCAGGAAGGAAGGCATGACTCTTGCTTTCCACTTGGAGGTGGAGTTCAGGGAGATGGACAGCAGCTGGTGGTCAACGAAAGGATTGTTGAAACGGTCGGTCACCGCTGCGGCGAAGTTCTCGCAGTCAGCCTTGTCAAGAGGCAGGCAGGGGATGACTTCGTCATAGAGCATCTTGTTCATGAAACCGCGGATGGTGTCGTTGTGCATGCAGTCTCTGACGATGTTCTGGCCGGACAGGTATGCGCCGAGAACGAAACCGGTGTGGGCGCCGTTCAGGATGCGGACCTTTCTCTTCTTGTAGGGAGCGACTTCGGGAACCACGTGTACGTTGAGGCCGGCCTTCTTGAAGGGAAGCTTCTCTTCAAGCCATGCGGGACCTTCGATGTACCATACGCCGAAGACTTCGCCCACGTCCAGAAGGGGATCTTCATAGCCGTGGATCTTGTTCAGCTCTTCGACTTCCTTGGGATCTCTGATCCTGCCGGGAACGATTCTGTCTACCAGAGTGGAGCAGAAGAGGCATTCTTCCCTGATGTACTTCAGGAAATCCTCGCCCAGGCCCCAGTCGGCGATGTGCTTCTCGACGACCTTCTCCAGCTCTTTGCCGTTGTTGTCGATCAGCTCGCAGGAAAGGATCACAAGACCCTTCTGGCCGGCTTTGAATCTGTCATAAAGAAGAGCGGTCAGCTTTGCGGGGAAGGAAGAGGGCGGAAGCTGGTCCAGAGTGCTTTCGGGATCATAAACGATGCCGGCTTCTGTGGTATTGGATACCACATACTCCAGATCGGGGCTCTTTGCCAGCTCGCGGATCTTTGCCCAGTCAGCTTCGTCGTAAGGGTTGGCGCAGGAATCCACCACGGAGATGACGCGGCGCAGGTTGACCTTCTCACCGTTCTCGGAGCCTCTCAGATACAGGGTGTAGAGGCCTTCCTGAGCGTTGATCAGTTTTGTCAGGCCCTGGGCGATGGGCTGTACCAGAGCGGCCTTGCCGTTCCAGCCGGTACGCTCGTTGGCTACGTCGAACCAGTAATCCACGAAAGCTCTCAGGAAGTTGCCTTCGCCGAACTGCAGGATCTTGACGGGAGCTTTCTCCAGGATGTATCCGTCATAACCGGAATTTTTCAGTACTTCATAATTCAGAATTGCCATAGTAAATCTTCCTTTCTGCCGCCTTTTCCTTCGCGGCACCTGAATCCCAGGCCTCAGGGTCTGTATGAAAATGTTCTTAAATCAGTTGATTCCGAAATATCTTGCTGCGTTGGAGTAGCTGACGCCTTCCACGATCTTCTTCAGGGAGGACTCGATGGCGGGATATTCGCCGTCCTCTACCCACTGGCCCACCAGGTTGCAGAAGATCCTTCTGAAGTAGTCGTGCCTTGTGTAGGAGAGGAAGGAACGGGAGTCTGTCAGCATGCCTACGAAGTTGCCCAGAAGTCCCAGGTTGCCCAGAGCCTTCATCTGCTCTTCCATGCCGTCCCTGGTATCAAGGAACCACCATGCGGCGCCCAGCTGCATCTTGCCGGGGACCTCGTCGGACTGGAAGCAGCCCAGGCATGTGGTGATCTGGTTGAAGTCATTGTGGTCCAGGGAGAAGACGATGGTCTTGGGCAGGGAGTTCTCCATATCCAGAGCGGAGAAGAGCTCTGCCATCTGGTTGTAGCAGTTGGACTTGGCGATCATGTCGAAGCCGGTGTCGGGGCCTTCGATGGCGAACATTCTCTTGTTGTTGTCTCTGGTGCAGCTGTAGTGGATCTCCATGACGATGTTCTCGGCGTGGTACTTCTTTGCCAGGGAAACAAGGAGGGTGGTCTGATACTTCTCTGCCTCTTCAATGGTCAGGGTCTCGCCGGCCATGGCCTTTGCGAATACGGCGTTGGCTTCCTCGATGGAGCAGGGCCTGTACATGATGTAATCGATGCCGTGGTCAGAGGCCTTGCAGCCGTGGGCCTTGAAGAAGTCGATCCTCTCGTTCAGGGCGTCGCAGACTTCCTGTGCGGAAGAGAGGGTCTCCTTACCGACGGAGGCGGCCAGCTTCTGGATGTATTCCTTCCAGCCGGCTCTTGTGATGTTGATGGCCTTGTCGGGACGGTAGGAAGGGCAGACCATGAAGCCCAGATCCTTGATTTCGGCCAGCTTCTCGTGCCATTCCAGGGTGTCGATGGGATCGTCGGTGGTGCCGACGTATTTGACGTTGGACTTGCGGATGATGCCGCGGACGGAAAGCTCCGGATCATTCTGCAGCATGTCGGCTGTCTTTTCCCAGATCTCCTTTGCGTTGTCCTCGGTCAGAGGCTCGGTGATGCCGAAATATTTATGAAGCTCCAGGTTGGACCAGTGGTACATGGGGTTGCCGATGGCCATTTCCAGGGCCTTTGCAAAGGCCAGGAACTTCTCGTAGGGGTCTGCGGAACCGGTCACGGTATTCTCCGGAACGCCGTTGGAGCGCATGACTCTCCACTTGTAGTGGTCGCCGAAATAGGTGCCGTCGTCGTTCCTGCCGCCCAGCCAGATCTCGGCGATGTTGTTGTAGCGGCGGTCCTCATAGATCTCCTTGGGAGAAATATGGCAGTGGTAGTCGATGATCGGCATGTTTTCGGAATATGTATGGAAGAGACGTTTCGCCGTCTCGTTATACAGCATGAAATCCTGGTCCATAAAAGCTCTCATAATTGGTAATCCTCCCTTTCCCGGCGGAGCCGGTGTACATTTTTGAAACTGACTCTATTATAAGCGCGGCGTGTTTTCATGTCAATGTAAGCGCTTACATTTTCTTGATATTTTTTTCACCTACCGCCTCCGGATTCCTCCTTTTTATGCGCCGGGGGCAGGGGATGCCTGGGGGAGAAAGCAAAAAAGGACCGTGCCCGCCGGGGGCACGGTCCATAAAACGTTACATGAGGGGGATCTTTCAGGGGAGGGTGGTCTGGCGGAAGGTCAGGATCCCCGAAAAATCGGCGGCCTGGGGGATGGGCTCGTCGGTCTCCAGGCGGCGGACCAGAAAGTCCACCGTGTTGGTGCAGAGATTTTCCACCCGGGAGTTGATGCTGGTCAGCTCCGGCTCGCAGCTGATGGCCAGAGAGGAATTGTTGTAGCCTATGATCTCCAGGTCCTCCGGGATCCTGATCCCTCTGGCATGGGCGTACTTGACGGCGCCCACCGCCAGGAAGTCTTCGGCGCAGATCACGGCGTCGAAGGCGGGAAGGGGGGTATTCAGAAGATAATCCCGGACGGCGTGGATCCGGTCCCCGGGGAAGAGGATCCTTTCTTCGCTTACGGGAATGCCGTGCCTGATAAGACCCTCCTTATAGCCCTGCAGCTTCTGCAGAGCGCTGTAGGAGCGGGAATTGGTCAGAAAGAGGATGTTTCTTCTGCCGTGGGAGATCAGGAAGGAGGCAGCTTCGTAAACGGCCTGGCGGTCGTTGCATATGTTGCAGTAGATGCCGGGCCCGTCCACGATGCCGTTGACGATAAAGACAGGGATCTTCCCGGCGGCGGCCCGGATATATCCGGTCTCTTCGGGGCCGCCGCCCTTTCCCGCATAGGTGGATCCCACCAGGATCAGGGCGTCCACCATCTTGTCCAGAAGCATCTGCACGGAAGATACCTTGCTCTTCTGATCATAGCCGCTGCAGGCCAGGATGCAGGAGTAGCCTTCTTTCTCCAGGCCCTTTTCCAGCACGGAGACGCAGTCCGACATGTAGAGGTCGGAGATGTCCGGCACCACGATCCCCACGGAATGGATGGTCCCCTGGTCCAGGCCCCTGGCAAAGAGGTTGGGGGTATACTGTTCTTTTTCGATGACTGCCATGACTCTGGCCCGGGTCTTTTCGCTGACTTTTTCACTGCCGTTGAGGACTCTGGAGACCGTGGCGATGGAAACGCCGGCCATGGAAGCGATATCATAGATATTCATAAAGACTCTTTCTTTAATAAAGTAATTCTACAAATTCATTTTCGCATGAAACAGCCATAATGGCAAGTTCTGCATCTTTTTATCCTGTCTCCCGGGGCGGCCTGGGGCCCTGGGAAGGGGCTTTTTCCGCGGCCCCGGAGATCTCCCGGATATGGGAGTCCGTAAAACGGTTCTTGCGGTAGGCCCGGGGGGAGAGGCCGTAGGATTTCCGGAAGGAGTCCTTGAAATAGTTGCTGTCGGAAAAACCGCTGTGCATGGCCACCTCGGTGATGGTGTGGTCCGTGGACAGAAGCTCCTGGGAGGCCTTGGTCAGGCGGATATAGTTGATGTATTCCATGGTCCGCATGCCCGTCACGATCTTGAAGCGGCGGGAGAAATAGGAGGGAGAAAGGCCGGCGGCCCGGGCCAGGCTCTCCAGGGACAGAGGCTCGCTGTAGTGGGCCCCGATGTATTCCGTGATATGGAGGATGGTCTGGTCCGCGTCGGAGGAAAGGGCAGGCATTTTTCCCAGGTCCGTGCCGTAGCGCTCCGCATAGAGAAAGAATTCTCCCAGCTGCAGCTGCAGGACCCTGGCGGAGATGGGATCGTCCACCTTGTCCTCCCGCAGCATGGAGGCGAAATGGCCGTCGATCAGGGACCGGCAGGAATCGGGGAAATGGATCAGCACAGGAGCGGAAAGGTCTTCCCCGAGAGCGGCGGAAAAAGGCCGGGCCGCCGCCAGATCCTCGCTGCGGAAGTAGAGATTGATCCTGGTACACTGGGTCAGATAGCGGTTGTAATGGACCTCCCTGGGAGGGATGACCAGGAAGTCGCCCCGCTTTAAGTCAAACAGACTGCCTCCGATAAAAAAGCGGCAGCTGCCCTGCTCCACGTAGAAGATCTCATAATAATAATGAAAGTGATTGACGGACATCTTATAGTCCGCGTTCCTGGTGATCCTGTTGATATAGATCCTGTCGATGTTCAGATCTGACGCCCGCATATGCCCCTCCCCGCCGGAGTGTCCGGCAGCAGAAATAGTCTCTTTATACATGGTATCAGAAAATAAAAAGCCTGTCGCGGGATAAATGAAAAAACAGGACAAAAAATCAGCGGTTTGACCCGTGTCAGGGCGAGATACTAGCGGAAATGCCGGGGAGGATGTGTTAATTTTACTATAAAGAAATATATACTGTTCGCAATTTGCCGCCATTCATAGTATACTGTAAAATGTAAGCGCTAACATTATCTGCAGCTTAAATAAGAGGAGGATACATATGCAGCTCGGAATCCGTCTTCACGACATGGAAAAGCTTCCCTTTGAGGAAAGGCTGAAAGAGGCCAGGGCGCAGGGCTTTTCCTGCATCCATCTGGCTCTTTCCAAGATCAGCGACCTTCCCGCCGGCAATGAGGCCCTGACCCCCGGCTACGCGTCCTGGCTGAAAAAGACCCTGGACAGATACGGTATGGACGTGGCGGTCCTGGGATGCTACCTGAACCTGGCCAATCCCGATCCGGAAAGGCTCTCCTCCTTCCAGAAGCGCTACACAGCCCATCTGCGGTTCGCCGCTCAGCTGGGATGCGGCGTGGTGGGCACCGAGACCGGCGCTCCCAACCTGGAATATAAATACGAGCCCGCCTGCCACACCCAGGAAGCTCTGGACACCTTTGTGGAAGGCCTCCGTCCCGTGGTCCGGGACGCCGAGCGCTTCGGCGTCAGGATCGCCATAGAACCGGTCTACAAGCACATCGTGTGGAACGGAAAGGCTGCCAGATACGTTCTGGATCAGATCGCTTCCCCCAACCTTCGGATCATCTTCGATCCCGTCAACCTCCTGCATCCCGACAACATCGACAGGAGAGAAGAGGTCCTCTCCGAAGCCATGGAGCTTTTAAAGGACGAGATCGACGTCATCCACTTAAAGGACTATCAGATCCTGACGGATCCCGGGACCGGAGAAAAGAAGATGAAGGCCGTAGCCTGCGGCCTTGGCGAGATGGACTACAGTTCCGTGATCGACTTTGCCGTACGCTATAAGCCTTATATCCATGCCACCATGGAGAATACGCTTCCCGAAAACGCTGCGGCGGCAAGGGAGTTCATCGAAGGCCTGGAAAAGAAGGCCCTGGAAGCACTGAACTGATTCGCAAAGGGAGAAGATCATGAACGAAGAAAGCAGAGCACGCATTCAGAACTACATCGAATACCTGCTGGACAATTCCAGCGCCGAAGCCCCCATGTGGAACATCGAGCAGATCCGCAGCGGCAAGCCCAACAAGTGGAACTACATCGACGGCTGCATGATCAATGCGGTCCTGTCCCTGTATGAGTTCACCGGCGAAAAGAGGTACCTGGACTTCGCGGACGGCTTCATCGGCTGGTTCGTCAACGAAGACGGCACCATCAAGACCTACGATCCCCAGGAAAAGAACATCGACAACATCAACGAAGCCAGGAACCTTTTCCGTCTCTACGACCTGACCGGAAAGGAAAAGTACAGAAAGGCCCTGGACCTGGTCCGCAGCCAGCTGGACCTGATGCCCAGGACAAAGGAAGGCAGCTTCTGGCACAAGCAGATCTATCCCTGGCAGGTATGGCTGGACGGCCTCTACATGGCCCAGCCCTTCTACATGGAATATGAGACCCGCTACAACAAAATGAAGGGCTGCATCGACTCCTTCCAGCAGTTCCAGAGGGTCAGAAAGTACATGCGGGATCCAAAGACCGGCCTCTACTACCACGGCTACGACGAGAGCCGGGAGATGTACTGGGCGGACAAGGAGACCGGCTGCAGCCCCAACTTCTGGCTGAGGGCCCTGGGCTGGTTCACCTGCGCCCTGGTGGATACCACATCTCTGGTGGACGAATCCCTCTACTTCGAATACAGGACGCTTCTGTCCATGTTCCAGGAGCTGTGCACCGCACTTCTGAACTATCAGGACGAGGGCGGCATGTTCTGGCAGGTGGTGGACCATCCCGGCGAAGAAGGAAACTACCTGGAGACTTCCGGCACGGCCCTTCTGGCCTATGCCTTCCTGAAGGGCGTAAGACTGGGCTACCTGGACGAGCGCTTTGCGGCGGCCGGCGAAAAGGCTCTGGACGGCATCATTGAACGCTATCTCAGAGAGGACGAGCAGGGCAATCTGGAACTGGGCGGCATCTGCCTGGTGGCAGGCCTTGGCGGCAAACAGCACCGTGACGGCTCCAGGGAATACTATTACAGCGAACCCGTTGTGAAGAATGAAGCCAAGGGCACGGCTCCCTTCATTCTGGCCTATACTGAGTTATTGAGAAAGGCTGCAGACAAGTAAAAAATGAATTATTCTGTGATTGAAATTTTCGGAAGAAGCGTAACCATCGAGCTGGACGGGGACAGGCCCTTTTATCAGGAGGGGCCCTACGAGATCTATGTGAACGGATCTTATTACGGCCAGGACAGCAGGAACGTCGTCACCATAGACGGCCTTGCCCCCGCATCTTCCTATACCATCCGTCTGGTCAGGGGCGAAGAAGCCTGTGAGCAGGTCATCACCACCGAGGCAGAGACCATTCTTATGGACGTGCATCTTTTCGGCG
>DETN01000194.1 GCA_002362155.1 Lachnospiraceae bacterium UBA3287
CAGGACAGGTATAAAAAAGTGAATATTGTATCATTGTATGCAGGCTTAAAATGCACAAAAATGTATAATGTAATTGCGCATAATGACGAAAATCATAATTTTAGGGAAAAAAGCCTTATTATGTTGACATATGTCGACACCATGAGTTTTACTAAAGATAAAGAAACCTTTATAATAGATACGTTCTTTTATGGAGGAAGCGTTGGCAGGCTGGCAGATCAGGCGTGCTGTATTAAGGCTGTGATGCTTTTACAGAGAGGAGACTACAATGGTAAAACCTGCGGGACAAAGTGACGACAATAATGAGAAGGCTGTAGGAATTACGGCAGATGCATCCGATACGGGGTACGACATCATCCAGGAGCTGATCAGGGCCAGGAAGAGCCTGAAACTGACACAGAAGGATCTGTCGGCTGTGACAGGGGTGACTCAGGCGGACATCAGCCGGATCGAGAGCGGGTCCAGAAATCCCAGTCTGAAGCTGGTCAGGCGCCTGGCAAAGGGCGTCGGGATGGAGCTGAAGCTGGTGCCTTTGGGAGAAACGGATGAGGAAAGCGGAAAGGCGCAGGTATAATCTGACATAACCAGAGGCATGACCGGTATTCTTTCCGGAAAGCAGGTCTCTTTCTTATATGTGAATTTTTGGGGGCTCCGGCTCTGCGGCATCCGGCTGCAGAGCCGGAGCTTTTCGTATGCCTGAAGACGGCTTTTCGTTGCCCCGCGGCCCTTCTTTGGATATGATGGAAGCGGAGGAAGGCAACGATGAAACGAATCCTGAGAATCGTCCTGCTGATCCTGCTGCTCATCCTTCCGGCAGGCTGCGGCAGGAGCGCCCCGGCTCCGGAGGCGTCAAAGACGCCGCCCGCGGCATCCGGGGAAAATACCGATAAGACAGAAAATACAGTAAATATAGAAAGCTCCCCTCTCTGGACGGATGAAAAGAGCGCCCGTGTCATGATCATTTCCGACCTGCACTATACCGGGGGAGGGGCCCTGGGGACATCCGATGTATCCGGCATGTCCTTTTCCGAAGAGATCACCGACGCCATCCTGCAGGAAGTCAGAGACCGCCGTCCGGATGCCCTGATCATGACGGGAGACAATACCAACAGCGGAGGGAAAAAGGACGCCGCAGCCCTGGCGGAAAAGCTGGAAAAGGTCCGCGATGCGGGGGTGCAGATCATTATGACCACCGGAAACCATGACTTTGACGGCATGACCCCGCAGGAGTTCGAAGAGACTTATTTCGGACTTCTGGAGCCCCTGGACCGGGACAGCGCCTCCCTCAGCTATACGGCTGCCGTAAAGGATCTGGTCTTTCTGGCCATGGACGACGGCGCCCTCCACCCCGGGGGGACGGGAGAGTTTTCAGGGGAGACCATGGACTGGATCTCATCCATGCTGGAAAAGTACAAAGATAAAAAGGTCATTTTCCTCTGCCATCACTCTCTCCTTTACGGGTCCCGGGAAGGCAGGGGAGCCGCCAACATGGTCCGGAACGAAGACCTGCCGGACCTGCTGCGCAGGGGCGGAGTGCGCCTTGCCCTGACAGGCCACATGCACTATCAGCATATCTCTGAGGAGGAGGGCCTCTGGGAGATCATAAGCGCCATGCCCTTTTCGGGCCGCCACCTGATCGGCTTCCTGGCAGCCGGCAGCCACAGAGCCGTATATAAGGCGGTGCCCGCAGATCTTGCCGCATACGCCCCCGCCCTTTCGGAAAAGCTCAGGGAAGCGGAAAGGGCAGGGGAGGCCTCCAGAAGAAGGGTCTTTGCGGAGATCCTGGAAAAGGAGAAGGTAAAAAGGCCCGAAAGCGACAGGGTGCTGGACCTGATCCTGCGCTTTTTTTCCTATTTTGAGGAGGGGACCATGTCGGACCACGCAGAGGAGATCCTCTCGGACCCTGCCTATCCCAGGATGATCGAAGTCCTCTGGGACTATAACTACGGGCCCTGGATGAAGGACGCCGCAGAGAACGCAGGGCACAGCAGCGTTTCTCTGGAGCTTTCATGGTAAAAACGAAATGAACGAAAGGAGACCGGAATGGAAGATCTGACTTTCCGCCCCGCACAGGAAAGGGACTGCGGGCTGATCCTTGATTTTATCCGCCGCCTTGCGGAATACGAAAAGATGAGCGGTGAGGTCGTGGCTACCAGGGAGCTTCTCCGGGAGTGGATCTTTGAGAAGGGAAAGGCGGAGGTCCTCTTTGCCTGCCTGAATGGGAAGGAGATCGGCTTTGCCCTCTTTTTCCATAACTTTTCCACCTTCCTGGGCCGGGCCGGCATCTATCTGGAGGATCTCTATGTCCTGGAGGAATACCGGGGCCGGGGATACGGGAAGGCCCTTCTGAAAGAGCTGGCCCGCACCGCCTGCGAAAGGGGCTGCGGCCGTCTGGAATGGTCCTGCCTGGACTGGAACAGAAACTCCATCGACTTCTATCTGTCACTGGGGGCGGTAAAGATGGACGAGTGGACCGTCTACCGCATGGCAGGGGAGACTTTAAAGAAATTCGGAAGCTGATTTGCTAAAAAGTGGAAAGAAGGACGTATGAACAGGATCCTTGCACAGATCAGACAGACCATGGCAGATGCCGCATCAGAGTTACTGGGGGAAGACTATCCCGGCTCCATGGAGGATCAGGGGGCCGTTTTCTACATGAACGGAAAGAACGGGACGGAGTTCGACTGGTTCGTCAACGACAGGCTTCCCTCCTTCATGATGTTCTATGACGACGAGGAGAACCTGGGAGCCGTCAAGGCCATGGTCTATAAGGACGGGACCCTCTTTCTCTATGTCTACGAAGACAGGGGAAGGAGTCTGAAGCAGGAGTTCTCCGGAAAAACGGGCTTTGAAGAAAAGGAACTCCTTTCTCTTGCGGTCCTTTTAAGGACGGCCGCCGATGACAGAAGGATCTGGGATGCGG
>DETN01000126.1 GCA_002362155.1 Lachnospiraceae bacterium UBA3287
CCTACGATGGCGCCGCGTGCGTAAGGATCCCAGTAAGGAGCGCCCAGACCTGTGAATGCGGGAACGACATAGCAGCCGTTGGTATCTTTGACTCTGGTGGCGAAATATTCGGAATCAGGAGACTGGTCTATCAGCTTGACTTCGTCACGCAGCCACTGGATGGCAGCGCCTGCTACGAATACGGAACCTTCGAGAGCATACTCGACCTTGCCGTCCAGGCCCCATGCGATGGTGGTCAGCAGGCCGTTGTTGGGATACATGGGCTTGTCGCCGATGTTCATCAGCAGGAAGCAGCCTGTGCCGTAGGTGTTCTTTGCTTCGCCGGGAGTGAAGCAGGTCTGTCCGAACAGAGCAGCCTGCTGGTCGCCTGCGACGCCGGTGATTTTGATGGGGCCGCCGAAGAATTCGGGATCGGACTCGCCGAAGTCACCGCTGGAAGGTCTTGCGTCGGGAAGCATGCACTTGGGAACTTCCAGTCTCTCGCAGAGTTCGTCGTCCCACTCAAGGGTGTTGATGTTGAACAGCAGAGTTCTGGATGCGTTGGAATAATCGGTGGCATGGACTCTGCCCTTGGTCAGCTTGAAGATCAGCCAGCTGTCTACGGTACCGAAGCAGAGCTCGCCTTTTTCTGCTCTCTCGCGAAGGCCCTCGACATTGTTGAGGATCCAGCGGAGCTTTGTGCCGGAGAAATAAGGGTCGAATACCAGGCCGGTCTTATGATAGGCGCTGTCGGCAATGTCAGGATATTTTGCAAGCAGCTCATCCTTCATGTCGGCGGTCCTGCGGCACTGCCATACGATTGCGTGATAAACAGGCTGGCCTGTCTTTCTGTCCCATACGATAACTGTTTCACGCTGGTTAGTAATACCGATGGCGGCGATGTCTTCATAGGAAGCGCCTACCTGACGCATTGCCTGACGGGCTACGGAAAGCTGGGTCTGCCAGATCTCGCTTGCGTCATGCTCTACCCAGCCGGGCTGAGGATAATACTGTGTGAATTCCTTCTGGGCCATGCTGCAGATCTCGCCCTTTTCATTGAACAGGATACACCTGTTGCTGGTCGTGCCTGCATCCAGAGCCATTACGTATTTTGCCATAAAAAATACCTCCTTTTTTCTGCGGGACCCCATTCCCGCCTGTGGATTTATGAAGAACCGCCCCCACGGCAGTTGCTCCCGTTTACAGGAACCAGACATCCTGGTTCGTCGTCGATATGGCGGCCGCTCCCCCCGACAGCGCGTTCATGACATCTTCTTTGTCTCTGATCAGTCCCCCGCAGATGATGGGGACGCGGCTGATCCGGTTGAATTCACGGATCATTTTGGGAGGAAGGATACCGGGCAGGATCTCGATCACGTCCGGCTGGACCACTCCGTGCCTGGAATTCTTTTCCACGGATTCCAGGGCCATACTGTCCAGGACAAAGTATCGCAGGACGGTGTAGAGGCCCAGGCTTTTGGCATGGGGGATCAGGTTGGACTTGGTGGTGATGATCCCGTCCGCCTCCGTGAACTTCCTGATATAATCCAGGGACACATCCTTGGAGGCCAGTCCCCCCACCAGATCCATGTGGACCAGGGCGCACCTTCCGGCTTTTTTGATCTTTTTCACAATGTCCGGGATGGTACACAGATCCCCGTAGAGGACAAATACGATGTCGATGTCACTGGTAAGACATCTGTCCAGTCCCGCGTCGTCCTTGACGGCAGCGATAATAGGAGAAGCCTCGATCTTGTCTAAAAATTCTCTGCTCATTCACACCTCGTTTCCTGCGCATGATAATTTTTTGGCAAACAAAAAAGAACATGCAATATACACGGGGAACCTAATTCCCCTTCCATGCCACGTTCTCTTCTCTCAAGGCCTAACTATTATGTTCATTTATACATTAGCACAAGACTGTATTTATTTCAATACAAAATATTCTTATTTCCACAATAAAGGACGATAAAAAGCAAAAAAACAGGACAAACTGCACAAAAGGCAGGTACACAATTTCCGAAAAATGTGTACCTGCCTCACAAGAGGTCCTTCAGGGATTTTCGAGAGAACTCAGGGAGAACATGGTCAGGCCCTCTTCGTCGTAGACGACAAGCTCCATGTCTCTGACAAATTTCCAGTCATAGGTGTAGGAGGAGTAGAACATGGACTCCGAATAAAAGGGTTCTACGGAAGGATCTCCCAGAGAGGCCTTTATATCCTCTGCACTGTTTCCCCAGGTCAGATCTCCCGGAAGGGAGAGGGAAGGCCTTTCATCCTCCCCGGCCCAGGTGGCGTCCATGGTGATGCTCCAGACGGAGCATTCCTCCAGGGGAAGCTCCTTGCCGGACAGATTAACAAAGCCTGCCGTGACAAGCATTTCGTCCCATGATTCGCTGATAAGCGGGACACTGTCCATGGTCCGTTCCCCGGGAGAAAGGACCGCATCCGCGGGAAGAATACTGTTTTCGGGATCGACGCTCCATGTATCCCCGATTTCGGAAAAGGAGAAGGGCAGGGTCAGGGATGCATCCCCCAGAAGAAAGGTCATGCCGGCCCATGCGGGGAGCTCTTCTTCCGGAGCTTCTCCGGCCTCTTCGGAGGCGTCATCCCCGGCTTCTTCGGAGATGTCTTCCCCGTCTTCTTCCTTTTGAGAAGAGGCTTCCGAAGGCTCTTCCGGGACTGCCGTTTCTTCCTCTCCGGAGGGCTTTTCCGAAAGAGGAGGGACGCTCTGCCGGAGGCAGGAAGTCAGGAGCAGGCCGGTCAAAAGAGACAGAATTACGGATCGAAATTTCTTCATTTGGCAAAAACCTTTTCGAATCGGTGACATTTTTGTTACAAATTTGTGACAAGTGCGCTTGTGGCACTGTTCTTTCTTATGATATCATTATTCACTGGAAGCCGCAAACATTCTGCGGCCCGGTTATTATTAAGAAGACAAATCTGACAGTATAATCATTTCAGTCATACGACGCCATATACCAATATTAGTTTTAAGGAAGGAAAATGGAAAAAAAGAAGAGAAGGGGACGGCTTTCCACTATAAGCCTGTTCCTGGCAGCAGTTCTGCTCTTTACATCGGCTCCCCGGCCTCTGGACGTCCAGGCCCAGAGCATGGCCTACAACCTGGAGGGAGAGCTGATCGACCTGGATACGATCGAGTATGATACGGTGCATCTGCGCTACCGCTACGGTGACGCTTACATGGACCGTTTTTCGGATTACCCTTATATTGCATGGATGCTGGATTTCGCCGGGGACGATATTCACGGATACGGCTCCTACAAGGAAGGGAACAGCCAGGAACTGAACGTGGTCTGCTCCACATTCATCTATTTTGCCCTTTACTGCAGCGGCTATAACGTTCCGGACTACATATCCATCAATGAGGACGACACCATCAATTCTGCTGCCGGCAAGATCCAGAATGTCAGGACCAATGTCAGCACGGAGACCATGTACAGCAGGCAGCTTCTGAAAAAATGGGGCTTCGAAGAGCATGTCATCACGCCCTCTACCAGCCTTACGGAACTGAAGGTGGGTGATATTCTCTGGGTCTTCGACAACGACATTTCCGTGGTGGACGACGAAGACGAGGGCATCTATGACGAGGTGGGCGCCTCCCGCAAACACGTGGAGGTGGTCTATGAGACCGGCACTGACGAAAACGGCCCCTATTTCATGACGGTGGCCGCCAGCGGCACAAGCGATGATACGGACGGAAGCCCCTATGACAAGCGGGGCACCGAGGTCAGGACCCGCTATTACGATTCCCTGCACTATAAGAACAGGGACAATTCCATCGACTACATGGTCTATTACCGTCCCACGGCGGCCCTGACCAGAAATGCGGAAAGCAGGAACTATGAGCCTGCCCTGATCAGTATGGCCAGGGATGTGAACATCCGGGTCTACGGCGGCGGCGAGGCCTCCTTCACCAGTGATCTGTCCAGGATCCCCGGCACGGCCGTGATCGGGAGCCCTGTTTATATTCAGGCAAAGGCCGATGAAGGCACGTCCCTTTCCGCCGTAAGAGTCTCCTACGTGGACAGCGACACCCAGGAGACGGTCTTCGTGGACGTGAAAAAGGACCTTACCTTTACCATGCCCGAGATCCCCTCCGGCAGCAGCGTCAACATTTCCGTCGTCTTTGACGACTATGATACCGGCAGCGCTGTAAAAGGCTGGTACGACGACCCGGAGACCGGCTCCCGCTGCTACTACAGAAACGGGGAGCGGCTGAGAGGCTTTCAGAAGATCGGGTCCTACACCTATTATTTCAATGAGGAAGGCATCCGTCTGACCGGCATGCAGACCATAGACGGAAATACCTATTACTTCCGTTCCAACGGCCGCATGGTCACCGGATGGCGGACCATCGGCGGCGATACCTACTACTTTGACGAAGACGGCCGCATGGCGGACGGGCTCCGGGTCATCGACGGCAATACCTATTATTTTGCCGCCGGCATCCGCCAGACCTCCTGGCAGGTGGTGAACGGCAGGATCTGCTACTTCAGCAACAACGAAAAGAGAACAGGGGTCATGCTGACGGGCCTTCGCACCATCAACAGCAGAAAATACCTGTTCGACAGCCAGGGCGGCATGCAGACGGGCTGGGCTGACATCGATGGAGCGCGCTGCTATTTCGGCCCCTCCGGCAGCATGCAGACGGGATTTGTATGGGTCGGGGAGGATCTTTACTACATGGATTCCGACGGCGCCATGCAGACCGGCTGGGTCAAAACGGGCAGCTCCAGCATCTACTGCGGCGAAGACGGCATAGTCCGCAGGGGACTCCAGACCATTGACGGAAAGACCTACTGCTTCAGCGACGGCGGGATCATGCAGAAGGGCCTGGTCACAGTGGGCTCCGATCTTATGTATATGGGGAAGGACGGAGTCATGGTGACCGGCTGGGTCAGCCCCAGGTCCTCTTCCAGGATGTACTTCGGAGAGGACGGCCGGGCCTTCAAAGGCCTTTACACCATCGACGGAGCAAAGTATTTCTTCGGTGAAGACGGCCTGATGAAGAAGGGCTGGCAGTATCTGGACGGGACCCGGTATTACTTCGATTCCGACGGAAAGGCTCTGACAGACTGCAGGAGGGAGATCGCAGGCATCTCCTATGACTTCGACGCGGATGGCGGCGCCTTTGCCAGGGTAAAGGGGCTGGCTGTGATCGACGGAGCCACCTACTGCTTTGAAAACGGCCTGGCCGTGACCGGCTGGAAGACCGTTTCCGGTAAAAAATATTACTTTCTGGAGGACGGCAGAAGGGCCGAGAACGGACTCTTTGAAGCCGACGGAGTGCTCTGCCTGTTTGACAGGGCCGGCATCCGCCTGACAGGCTCCGGCCTCAAGACCGTGAACGGCGCCTCCTACTACATGAACAAAAAGAACGTTCTCCTGACCGGCTTCCGGAAGGTCTCGAAAAAGACCTACTATTTCGACCCCGTGACCCGCAGGGCCCTGACAGGCAGCCGGGAGATCGACGGAGAGCTTTATATCTTTACCTCCAAAGGCGTTATGCGCACCGGTCTGCAGACGCTGTCAGCCGGGACCTATTACCTGGGATCGGACGGAAAAGCCCGGACACTCTGGCAGACGGTGGGCGGAAAGACCTACTATTTCGATCCGGATACCCGGACGGCGGTCAGCGGGACCCGCAGGATCGGCAGCAATTACTATCACTTCAGCAATGCGGGCGTCCTGTATACGGGCTTCCACAAAAAGAGCGGCAGACTCTACTACAGCAATGCCAAAGGGATCCTGAACACACAGGCGGGACTGAAGACCATTAAGAAAAAGACCTATCTCTTCGAAGCCGGCGGCGAAGTGGTATGCGATGAGCTTCGCATCATCGACGGACTCTACTACTTCTTCGATGAAAACGGCGTATCCGTGACAGGTCTGCAGACCGCGGGCGGAGAGCTCTATTATCTGAGCAGTAAGAACAGGCCTCTGACCGGCTTCCGCACTGTGGATAAAAAGACATATTACTTTGATCCGGGGACCTGCACCGCAGTGACCGGCGCTGAGGAGATCGGCGGGAAGAAGTACTATTTCAACAGCAGCGGCGTTATGCAGACCGGCCTGAAGACCCTGGGCTCCAACCGCTACTACTTCGATCCGAAGACCGGAGCGGCCGTATCCGGTTTTGTAACCGTGAGGAATAAGACTTACTTCTTCAGCCCCGAGAACTGGCGGGCCGTGACCGGCTGGTACAGGACGGAGGACAGGACCTATTACATGAACGGCAGCGGCGTCGTGCAGAAAGGCCTTCAGACCATAGACGGCAGCGTCTATTACTTTAACGGCAGCGGCGTCATGCAGACCCTCTGGCAGACCGCAGACGGAAACCGCTACTATTTCGATCCGGCGGAAGGGAAGGCCCTGACCGGACTGCAGGTCCTGGACGGAAAGACCTACTTCTTTAATGACGCCGGCGTTATGCAGACCGGCCTTCGGACCGTGGACGGCAGCCGATTCTATTTCAGCAAAAAAGGCCAGATGAAGACCGGCTGGCGGACTGTCAGCAAAAAGAAGTACTACTTCGATCCCGGAACGGGAAAGGCCCTTACGGGCGTTCAGAAGATTGACGGTGCCGGGTACTGCTTCTCCCCCGAGGGCGTCATGCTGACGGGCCTGCAGAGAGCAGGCGGAGACCTTTTCTATATGAATTCCGAGGGCATCCTGCAGACCGGCTGGCAGACCATAAGCAAAAAGAAGTATTACTTCGATCCCGAAACGGGAAAGGCCCTGACGGGCGTTCAGAAGATTGGCGGCGCCGGGTACTGCTTCTCCTCAGAGGGCGTCATGCTGACAGGCCTGAAGAGAGTGGACGGGGACCTCTTCTACATGAATTCGAAAGGCGTCCTTCAGACCGGCTGGCAGACCGTCAGCGGGAGAAAATACTATTTCGATCCCGAAAGCGGAAAAGCCCTGACGGGACTTCAGACCATCGCAGGCACCGCATACTTCTTTAACGAAAAGGGCGTCCTGCAGACAGGCCTGCAGACGGCAGACGGAAAAGAGTACCTCTTTAGCAGCGACGGAAATCTGATCAGCGGCTGGCAGGAGGAAGGCGGAAAGACCCGCTACATCGATCCCGAAAGCGGAAAGGCCCTGACCGGCCTTCAGACCATTGAAGGAGCCCTGTATTTCTTCGGAGACGACGGCGTCCTGCTGACCGGCTGGAAGGAGACCGGCGGAGAGACCCGCTACTTTGATCCCGAAAGCGGAAAGGCCCTGACCGGTCCTCAGACCATAGAAGGAGAGAACTGCGTCTTCGATGAGAACGGCGTCCTGCAGGAGAGTCCGGCCAAAGAGGATGAAACGGACCGGGAGACCACCATTGAGAGCGAAAACGCCGAAGAGGCGGTACCGGAGAGCGAGAATCCGGAGGCCGATGCGGAAACATACGAATCCCATGCGGATGGAATACTGACCGAATAAGGCCGGGAAGCCTGAACAGAGAGAAAGGTATGAGAATGAAAAAGATCCGGGCAGAAAAAAAGATACTGCTGACCGCGGCCATCCTGATCTGGATGGTCCTGCCCCTTCTGCGGGTCCTGCCTGTCAGCGCGGCGGAAGGAAAAGAGGGAGACCCTCTTTACTATACCGGCGGCCTGATGGCAGCAGAGCCCTCTGAAGGAGAGGAAGGAGAACTGACTGCCGGCGAGGCGGCCGCCTACGAAGGACCGCTGAACGGGAAGGGGCTGTCCCATGACAGCAGGTTCTCCCAGAGAAAGCTGACCACCGGGATCGACGTATCCTATTACCAGGGAAACATCAACTGGAACAAGGTAAAGGCGGCCGGCGTCAAATTCGCCATCATCCGCTGCGGCTACTCTACCCTGGCCAGGGGAGAGAAGAACCAGGACGTCAAATTCCTGGAATACATAAAGGGCGCCAGGGCGGCCGGCATCAAGGTGGGCGTCTATTACTTCTCCCAGGCCATCAGTCTGAAGGAGGCAAGAGACGAGGCCGAGTTCGCTGCCAGGATCATCCAGTCCTCCGGCGTGAAGCCGGACCTTCCGGTCTTTATGGACGTGGAGATCGTATCCAATTCCATCTACAGCAGAATGATCAGCGCCAGGCTTTCAAAGGCGGCGGAGACCAGCATCTGCAGGGCCTTCTGCCAGACCATCGAAGCCAAAGGCTACCGGGCCGGCGTCTACAGCAGCATGAATTATCTGGATACCAGAATGAATGCCGGCGAGCTGGCAGAGGATTACATCATCTGGCTGGCCCACTATACCAATAAGACCA
The DNA here is from genome assembly GCA_002362155.1 of Lachnospiraceae bacterium UBA3287. Classification (GTDB taxonomy): domain Bacteria; phylum Bacillota; class Clostridia; order Lachnospirales; family Lachnospiraceae; genus CAG-791. Next base: position 8,254 of record DETN01000126.1, read on the forward strand.
CCTATAAGGGCGACTACACCTTCTGGCAGCACGGCTCCACCGGGACCGTGAACGGCATCTCCGGCGGCGTGGACTGCAATATCTGGTATGCCGCAGAGAACTTTAAGAAAAACAGCAGCTGTAAGGATACTGCGGGGCCAAAGACCGGCTGGCAGAAGGAGAACGGGAACACCGTTTATCTGGACCAGAACGGGGAAAAGGTCCTGGGCATGCAGCAGATCGACGGCAAATGGTATTATTTCAGCAGGGTCAGCGGAAAAAGGATGACCGGCTGGCGTACCGTGGGCGGAAAAAAATACTATTTTGACAAGACCACGGCGCTGCGGGCCTCGGGACTCGTAAAGATCAAAAATAAAACATATTATTTCGATCCGGCCACCGGCGTCATGCAGACGGGCCTGCAGGCCATAGGAGCGGAGACCTACTGCTTCGGCAGCGACGGCGCCATGCTTACAGGATGGCAGAGAGTGGACGGCGCCAGGTACCGCTTCCGTTCCGACGGCAGGATGTACCAGTATAGGGGGTGGAAGACCATTGCGGGAAAGACCTACTTCTTCGACAGCAGCCACAGAGTACTGACACTCTGGCAGACCATAGACGGCAGCAGGTACTATTTCGGCAGCAACGGCGTCATGCGCACGCTCTGGCAGACCATAGGAGAGACCAGATACTATTTCGGTAAAAACGGCGTCATGCGCACAGGACTTCGCAAGATCGGAGGCTACCGCTACTTTTTTGACCAGGATGGAGCCATGCAGACCAGATGGCAGACCGTCGGCAAGTATCGTTACTATTTCAACAGCAAGAACGGCCATGCCCTGACCGGGAAAAAGGTCCTGGGCGGCAAGACTTATGTCTTTGACAGTCAGGGCCGTCTGACCTGAGATGGATTTGGGGGAACAGCATGGACAGATCTATTACTTTAAAACTGGCAGCGGCTCTGACGGCCATTTGTATTTTCATTTCTCTCCTGTGTCCGGCACTGCCGGCCAGGGCCCAGGAGGATCCGGCCCTATTCAGGGAGGAAACGGCGGAAGCCGATGCAGATGCCTACGGAGCGGACTATAAGGGAAACGGCCTTTCTCACGATAACCGTTTCCAAAATGCCGTCCGCAAGATCGGTATCGATGTATCTCAGTGGCAGGGGAATATCAACTGGGCAGCCGTCGCTTCATCCGGCGTCAAATTTGCCATTATCCGCTGCGGATACACCGGAATGGCGGACGGAAGACGCTATACGGATCCCATGTTTGATAAAAACATAAAAATGGCCCATGCCGCGGGCATAAAGGTGGGGGTCTACTATTTTTCCCAGGCCATCTCCGTTTCGGAAGCGGAAAGCGAGGCGGCCTATGCGGCAGATCTGATCAGAAAGGCGGGCGTAAAGCTGGATCTTCCGGTCTTTATGGACGTGGAGATCGTATCGGCCACATCAAGGAGCCGCATGATCAACGCCAGGCTTTCCAAAGCCAAGGAGACGGATATCTGCAGCAGTTTCTGCGCCTATCTGGAAAAGCGGGGCCTCAGGAGCGGTGTCTACAGCTCCAAGAGCTATCTTCAGTCAAGGATGGACATAGGGACTCTGAGCAAAAAGTATATCGTCTGGCTGGCCCATTATACCAACAAGACGGATTTTGACGGTCAGTATACCTTCTGGCAGCATTCCAGCCGCGGCAGTGTGAACGGCATCAAAGGCCGTGTGGACTGCGACGTCTGGTATGACAGCGGGAACCTGGTCTTCAATACCTCGGCCGTGGCGTCCAGAAAGGGCTGGGTCGCAAACGGCAGCGACAAGTATTACTATAAAGACGGAAAGGTCCTGAAGGGCTGGCAGGAGATCAGCGGCCGGCTGTATTATTTTACCAAGAGCACCGGCAGGATGCTGAAGGGCTGGCAGACCCTGGGCGGCCACACATACTACATGGGCAAGAACGGAAATGTCCGCAAAGGCTGGCAGAAGATCGGGGGAAAGACCTATTACTTCAGCAGAAAGACCGGAAAGATGTGGACCGGAAAAAGGACCATCGACGGTAAGAAATACAAGTTCAGAAAGAACGGGAGTCTGATCCGTTAGGATTTTCCAAAAAACACGTCAGAAACGAAAGGGCACAGGTCGACCTGTGTCTTTTCAGTTGGTCCGTAAAATGATATGATGGTGGCTGACACCATATGCGTAAGGCTTAAAGACAGGAGAAAAGGTCAGATGAGATGTCCATACTGCGGCAGCCGGCTGGGAAAAGAGCCGGAAGCCTTCTGCGGCTACTGCGGGGAGAAGCTTCCCCCCATGCAGGGAGCGGTCCTGGAAAAAAGATCCATGAATCGCAATACCGGAAGCAGAAGCCAGGAAATGGCCCTTCAGAAGCAGAAAGAGGAAAGGAAGAAGGCGGTGCCCGCAGGGAAAAAGCCCCGGCGGGAATCCACTCTGGGAGCGGTGCTGATCGTACTGCTGGCCCTGGCCCTTTTTGCGGGATTTGTCTGGGTCTGCTTCGGAGACGGAATGGATACAGTGGCGCCTTATCTGGAGCAGGTCGGCATTTTATAGGAAAACTGCCCCCTGGGGAAGTAAGACGGGAGTTTCCGGAATGACAGAAAACAGAAAGAAAACAGGACTGGTCATGGAAGGCGGCGCCATGCGGGGCATGTTCACCGCCGGTGTCCTGGATGTGATCATGGAGGAAGGCCTGGACCGGGCCTTTGACGGTGCCATCGGCGTTTCCGCCGGCGCCACCTTCGGCTGCAACATCAAGTCGCATCAGATCGGCAGAACGATCCGCTACAACACAAAATACTGCGGAGACTGGCGCTACGTCAGCTGGAGATCGCTTTTTACCACGGGAGATCTCTACGGGGCCGAGTTCTGCTATGAGACGGTACCCTACGAACTGGATCCCTTCGACGTGGAGACCTTCAACCAGAGTCCCATGAAATTCTACTGCGTGTGCACGGATGCGGAAACGGGAAAGCCCTTTTACCATTATATTCCGCACTTTACCCGCAAGGACATGGAATATGTCAGGGCCTCCGCCTCCATGCCGATTTTTGCAAGGCCGGTGGAGATCGACGGACGTATTTTCCTGGACGGAGGCACGTCGGACCCCATTCCCGTTACCTATTTCGAGCACAAGGGATATGAAAAGATCGTGGTCCTTCTGACCCAGCCCGCCGATTATGTCAAGCAGAAGGCAGGCTATCTTCCGGCGGCCAGGATCCTTCTCCGGAAATATCCTGCCCTGATCAGGGATCTTGAGGACCGTCATATCCGCTACAACCAGCGCACTGCCTATATCCGCAGAAAGGAAGAGGCCGGGGAGATCTTCGTCATCCGTCCCCCCATGGCCCTGAATATAGGGTCTATGGAAAAGGATCCGGCCGAGCTCAGAAGGGTCTACGGGATCGGAAGAAAAACAATGGAAGAAGGACTGGACGCCCTGAAGGCGTATCTGGACAGGGAATAAAGGTCTGAATCCCGGGACCGGATATTCAGACAGAAGGAGAAAAAATGACTATTATTGTGACCGGCGGCGCCGGATTTATCGGAAGCAACTTTATTTTCCACATGCTGGGGGCACATCCGGACTATCGGATCGTCTGCCTGGACAAGCTGACCTATGCGGGCAACCTTTCCACCCTGGCGCCTGTCATGGACAACCCTAATTTCCGCTTTGTAAAGGCGGACATCTGCGACAGGGAGGCCCTGGACAGACTTTTTGAGGAAGAACATCCCGACATGGTGGTCAACTTCGCGGCCGAATCCCATGTGGACAGATCCATCGAGGATCCCGGCATTTTCCTGCAGACCAACATCATGGGCACGGCGGCCCTCATGGACGCCTGCCGCAAATACGGCATTCAGAGATATCACCAGGTGTCCACGGACGAGGTCTACGGCGACCTGCCTCTGGACAGGCCCGACCTCTTCTTCACGGAGGAGACCCCTATCCATACATCCTCCCCCTATTCCAGTTCCAAGGCGGGAGCGGACCTGCTGGTCCTGGCCTATCACAGGACTTATGGCCTTCCGGTCTCCATCAGCCGCTGCTCCAACAATTACGGGCCCTACCATTTCCCTGAAAAGCTGATCCCTCTGATGATCGCCAACTGCTTAAACGACAAGCCCCTTCCGGTTTACGGAGAGGGCCTCAATGTCCGCGACTGGCTCTATGTGGAGGACCACTGCAGGGCCATCGACCTGATCATCCATAAGGGCAGGGTCGGGGAAGTCTACAACGTGGGCGGCCACAACGAGATGAGAAACATCGATATCGTGAAGCTGATCTGCAAAGCCCTTGGCAAGAGCGAGAGCCTGATCACCTACGTGACCGACCGCAAGGGCCACGACATGCGCTACGCCATCGATCCCGCCAAGATCCACAGAGAGCTGGGGTGGCTTCCGGAAACAAAGTTCGAGGACGGCATCAAAAAGACCATAGACTGGTATCTGACCCACAGAGAGTGGTGGGAGACCATCATTTCCGGAGAGTATCAGGATTACTACGAAAAAATGTACGCCAACCGGTAAGGACGGGAAAATCTCCCGGCCCGGAACCAGGGCACAAAAAAAGGATTCCCGGAGGAATCCTTTTTTTATGCCGGAAATTATTCCAGGGGCCGGGGATCAGGAAGCTTTTTTGATCAGCTTGATGGTCTCAACAATGCCCTTGTCCGCGTTTTTGACGGTGACGGTAATGGTGGCTCCCTTCTTGGAGGTCATGTTTACTCTCTCGCGGAAGGTGGAGGCGTTTACCTTGTACTCTTTCTTCTTGGCCTTGCCGTTTTCGACGACGACTGTCTGGATCTTCCATCCGTCCTTTACCTTGAGGTTCAGGATGTTCTGGTAATACTTCTCCTTGACGGTGTACTGGACGTTGGTGTCGAATTTCTTCCGCATGCCCTTGCCTGCCAGTTTGAAGCGGGAGAAGGGATTGGTGTATTTGCGGACCTTGAACTTGTGGGTCAGATCCACCTTTCTGACGCGGCAGGAGATGGTCACGGTACCGGACTTGTTGCCGTATTTGACCATGATGAAGCCGTCATGGGCCGTTACGGAGGCGATGCTCTTGTCACTGGACTTAAGGTCCTTGATCTGGTCCTTGCTGGTGCAGCCCATGATAGAGATCACTCCGTAATACTCGTTGACAGAATCATCGGGCTTCCAGGTGCCGGCGAAAAGGCTCTTGGGATTCCAGTAAACTGTCTTGGAGGTAGCTGCCTGAACAGTTCCGGGGGTCATCCACAGAGCGGCCAGGAAGCAGATCGCTGCAAGCAGCAGTGCGATTCTCTTTGTGACTGTCTTTTTCATTATTAAAATCCTCTCTTTCCTGCGACAAAGCGCAAAAGTTACTTCTCTAGTTTACCACGTTTAGTGAAATTAACAATAACAGTTATATTCTTTGTGGCTTTTTAATGGCTAAGATAATTCTGGATCATTGTCCGTACGCGGGCGGCCTCGGGCCGCAGAACAGGAAGTGCGCATGGAAAAAGATAAAAAAGAACTTGTTTACACGGAACAGGGCTATGTTTATGATTTTGATGAGGAGACCGTCCCGGAGAGCATGCATGAAGAAGCCGGGCAGGGAGCCGATCCGGAAAAAGAGACTCTTTACAGGGAAGAGGACAGGAAAGAAAATATAGAAGACAGGGCAGGAAAGGACAAAAAAGCAAAAAGCCTTCTTATGCCCTTTCTTATCGCTGCTTTTCTGCTTCTGGGCGCTCTTGGAGGAGTATATGCGTGGCAGCGGATGAACAGACCGGAAACGATCGACTTGAACCGCTATGCCGTGATCAGCGCCTCGGGCTATGACGGCTACGGCCGGGCGGAGGTGAGCGTGGACAGGGAGGCTCTGGAATCGGACATCGCTGCCTGCCTGCTTTCGGAGGGAGCCATAGAGACCGGAGACGGAAAGAGCCGGCTGGAGGCTTTCCGCAGCTCTGACCATTATGAAGAGATCATGGAAGCCATCTCCTGGAGCCTGGACCGGGAAGAGGACCTCTCCAACGGAGATACCATTACCCTGACCATTTCCTATGAACCGGAGGATCAGGAGGGATTTGGTCCGGAATTCCGGTCGGCGCCGGTGCAGTTTACGGTAAGCGGCCTTCAGGAGGTCGCGGAAACGGATCCCTTTGAGAAACTGACCGTGACGGTAAGCGGCACGGGGCCCGACGGCGTCCTGGACATGGAATGGGACGACTCCCTTCCCTGGACCTATGAAGCTGCTCCGGACCGGGAACTTTCCAACGGGGATGAAGTCCTGATCCGGGCGGTTCTGGAAAACGGGATGGATGAAAGGACCCTGGCGGGGGAATGGGGATACCGCCTGACCGGGACGGAGACGACCTGGCGGGTGGAAGGCCTTTCTTCCTACGCCCTGGATCTTTCTGAACTTTCCGAAGAAATCAGCGGGGAGATCAGAGACTTTGCCGGGGAGAAGGTGCGGCAGAAGGCATCGGAAGGCTATGCGCCCGACGAAACTCTTTCGGACCTGGCCCCGGCCGGGACCCTGCTGGTCAGCGGAAGGGACGGGAACGGAGAATTCTTCAATGAAATTTTCTTTCTTTTCCGCATTTCCTACGCCAACAGAGAGACCTCTCTGGATTACTATTATTATGTAGGCTGCCGGGATCTGATCCTGCATCCCGACGGGACCTGGAGCCTGGATGAAGAAAGCTGCGAGTATCCCACGAGCCTGCACGGGCTTTTCGGACTCATTGATACGGGAGACTATGTACGGATCGACCGCCTGCATGCCGTTACAGGCTTTGCCTCTCCGGAAGATTTCTATGCAGCCTGCATAGAGCCTATGGAAGATGCCTGCACAGTATCAGGGGAACTGGAATGACCGGCAGGGTCCTTCCGTACCCTTAAGGAGGAAAGACCATGATCTGCGAAAACTGCGGGGCCGAGATAGACGCCCATGAAAAAGCCTGTCCCTACTGCGGACATATCAATCCGGCGGGAGCCGAAGAAGCCTACATGGACCGCCTGGAAGATCTGCAGGAGGATCTGGAGGATCTCAAAGACCATGGAAAGAGGTCTGAAAGGGAGGAACTGGGAAAACAGGGAAGGCGGCTTGTCAGGACCGGGCTGATCCTGGCCCTGGTCATAGGGGGGATCATAGCCGGCTTTATGGCCATGGACAGGTTGTGGATGCGTTCTGCCGGTGATGAAAAGGCCCTGATGGAATTCCAGAAGAAGCATTTCGGGGAGCTGGACGCTCTGTATGAGGCCGGTGACGACGATGCGACCCTGGAATATATGATCGCCCTCCTGGATTCGGAGGAAAAAGGGGTCGAGGCTGTCTATGACTGGAAGCACTATGACTACATGGAGGCCTGGTGGACCTACCGGGACGGCGTGAAAGCCGGAGAGGATCTTCTGAAGAAAGAGTGGACGGACGAGATCGCGGGAGAGGCCATGCTGGACGCATTCCGCCTGGTGGACCGGGCGGAGCATTCCGGGGACCTGCCGAAGGAAGACAGGAACAAGGTCAGAGACCTGGGAGAGAAGGGTATGGCCTTTCTGACGGAGGTCACAGGGATGACCCGGGAGGAAGCCCGGGAGATCTATGAAGCGTGCCTGGATGAGTATGGCTTTTTTGAATGGTCCGCGTGCCGTGAAAAGTGCGGAAAATATCTGGAGGACAGGTCATGAAATGTAATAACTGCGGAGGAAACATGGGGCTTGAGGATCTGAAATGCCCCTACTGCGGGACCCCCAATCCCTTTGCCGAAAAGCATCAGGAAGACATGCGCAGGTTCGAGAAGGAATTTGCCGCTACGAAAGAAGAGGTGGTAACGGCCAACAAAAAAAGAGCCGGGAGGAACACCTCTCTGATCCTGATCCTGGTCCTTATTCTTCTGGATGTGGGAGCAGTCATTTTTGCCGGCATATCTTCCGATATCGCCTATAGCATAAAGGAAAAAAGGATACAGGCCCAGGCGGACCAGCACATGGAGAATATCCTCGCTCTTCTGGAGGAGGGGGACTACTGCGGATTTTCCGCATACTACTCGGCCAACAGCATCTATTATGCCACTTCGGGCACGGATCTGGAAGATTACAGCGCGGTACACGGCGCGGCGGGCCGCTACCGCTGGCTCCTGCAGGATCTGGAAAAGTATATTTCGGGAAATTCCTACAGCTTCCGGAAGGAATCCATGAGCAGGACCTGCGCCTATATGGCCGAAAATATAACAAAGCTCTGGAACGTGGAGGACCAGTACAGCTATCGTCAGGAGATCTACCTTGCACCGGACAAGCTTTCCTACATTCAGGATATGCGGGAGCGGGTCTCTCTTCTGCTGCAGACCTACGCGGGCCTGACGGAAGAAGAGGCCGGGAGCCTGGGAGATCTGTCCCAGGGCCGGATCCAGAAGATCCTGGAAGAAAGGCTGGTGAGCACCGATGAAGAATAAAAAGAGCAGGGAAAAAGCTCCTCTGACAGCGGGAAGATTCCTTTACCGCCTGATCTCCGTAGTACTGATCGCGGTCTTTTTGATCGCCGTGGCTGCGGGCATTGCCCAGATCAGAGACAGGCTGGCCATGGACGACTACGATTATTATGACGAGGCCTACTATCTGCGCACGCTCAGGAACGAAGACTTTGCGGGCCTTCTGGAAATGACCCAGGACGACGCACGGGCCGGCAAGGAATATACAGGAGATATTCCGGAATGCAGGGCCGTGGCCAGGTACTATGAAGCGGCTGTGTTCTTCCACGCCTATGAAAAGGCGGGAGAGAAGGAAAGGGCTGCCCTTCAGAAGCAAAGAATGGAGCGATTTGAAAGTGAGGCGGGCGAGTATGCCTACTATACGGAAAAGATCGATGCTCTGTTTGAAAAGGAACCGTAAGAGGATACGGCTGAAAGCAGGGCAGGAAAGCTTCTGTAATAAGAAAACGATTCTGCAGTAAAAAAGCATCTGAAATATAGAAAGCATCTGAAATCTGGAAAGCATCTGAAATCTGGAAAGCATAAGGAAAGAACCCGGCGCCGCCGGGTTCTTTCCTTATTCGGTACTTATGTAGGAATCCGGATCCTGGCCAGGGTGCCCCGGCCGGGAGAAGATATGATCTCCAGGGATCCCCGGCTCTGCCTGGCGATCCGGCTGCGTACCGCATGGATTCCGGGGTAGGCCCCCTTCAGGTCTTTTTCCGGGTCATAGGCAAAGCCGGCTCCGTCGTCTTCCACTTCCACCAGTATGCTGCCCTCTTCCCTGCGGGTCCGAAGATATACGGTCCCGCTGCCAAGAGGCGCGATCCCGTAGCGGACCGCGTTTTCCAGAAGGGGCTGGACACAGAGGGAGGGAAGGGCGAAATCCACGGTTTCGAAATCGAAATGGGACTGCAGCCGTTCACCGAATTTCAGATTCTCCAGATAGAGGAAATTCCGGATATGGGGCAGATGGCCTTCAAAGAAGACCGGTTCATAGCGGTCCAGGGACCGCATGTTTCCGCGCAGATAGTCGGCGAAGACGCTGACCCCGGCCCTGGCCGCCTCCGTATCGGTGTCGCAGAGACCGGAAATGGTGGTAAGCGTTTCCTTGAGGAATTCCGGCTGGATCTGCGACAGGACCAGCTGGATCTCCATCTGGGTCATTTCTTCCGTCTGCCTGGCCAGCCGGTCCCTTTCCGCCAGCAGCCACTCCTCTCTCTCCAGCAGGATCCTGCGCTGCTCCACGAAGATGATCCCGAACAGGGTCAGAGAGGAAAAGCCGAAGGACAGGTCTGCAAAGGCAAATGCCCGGAAGACCAGGATGGTGACCAGAGGTACCAGAAGATAGACCAGGAGGGCTCTGAAATAACCGGGAGCCATTTTTCTGCGGTTCCGCAGAAGGCTTGCGATGCCGGCAGCGAGAAAGACCAGCAGACCTGCCACCGGCACAAGGTAAGCAGGACCGGCAGGGGTGCCGTCAGCCTGGATCTGTACGCGGCCTGTGTGAAGCAGAAAGAACTGCAGGAGAAGGCAGAGACAGGTGAAGACAGCGGAAAAGCGCATGATCAGGGCGGCGGATCTGTCTTCCGGCAGGTGGTGGTAAATGTTGGCTGCGGACAGAAGTACCTGATTGACGCGGAGCAGCTCCTGCAGGATCCCCAGGAAGAAGAAGACCGGCTTCGGGACCGGGACCGGGAGGGCCCTGAAAAGACCTGCGGCGGGACTCAGTATCAGCAGCAGGGACATGTTCAATTCCAGCAGGGTCAGATAGTGCCCGGTCACCTCCCCAAGGGTCTTCCTGTGGGTGACCAGATAGATAAAACAGGACATGGTCAGGATGGCGCCCCACATTTCCAGGGAAGGCCCAAGCAGTGAAATATTGTTCATACCAGGTCCTCCTTTCCGGAAAGGAGAGAACTTTCCTGGCCGGCCCGGGCCTTGGGAAGTACGATCTTGGCCGAGGTGCCCCTGCCGGGTGCGGACAGGATCCTGAGGCAGCCGCCGGACATGGTGCTTATGCGGCGGCGGACATTTTCGATGCCTATGTGGGGGTGCCCCTCTTCGCAGGGAGGGGGATCGGAGCCAAAGCCCGCCCCGTTGTCATTTACCAGGATGTATATGTGGGTCGCATCTTCTCTGGTGGTCAGTGAAACGGTCCCTCCACCGGTCTTTCTGCCTACGCCGTGCTTGACGGCATTTTCCACCAGGGGCTGTACGCTCAGGGCAGGCAGGACAAAATCCGTTGTCCCGATCTGGAATACGATCTCCAGGTCTTCGTCGAACCGGAGCTTTTCCAGAGACAGATAGGTGACGATGTGCTGGAGCTCCTCCCTGAAGGGGATGGGACTTTTGGCGGAAAGGGATTTCATACTTCCGTCCAGGTAGTCCGAAAAGTTCGCTATGGCGGTCTTTGCCACCTGGGGATGCTTGCCGCAGAGGTAATAGATGGTATTGAGGGAGTTATAAAGGAAGTGGGGCTGGATCTGGGACAGGACCAGTCTGACTCTGAGGGAGTGCATTTCACTTTTCAGTTCGGCCTGTGTCTCTCTCTGACGGATCAGCTGCTTCTGCTGCGCAAGGTAGGTGGTGGTCTGGGCGTCGGACATGGCCATGAACATGAGAAAGGCGGAAACGCCGAAGCCCAGGTTGGGAAGAGAGATCCCTGTATACCAGAAGCTGCTGAGCAGGACCATGAGCATGGGAATGAGAAGATAAAAGACCAGGGCCAGGTATTCCTTCCTGGTCATGTCCTTTCTGTGGGAGTGGAGGACATACAGATGGATCAGGGCCAGGGGGGCGGAAAGCCATAAGAAGGTATTGAAATAGGCGCCCCTGTGATAATAGGCGGCCCTGTCTATATAGAAAAGATGGTGGAAACGCAGATTCAGCAGTGAATACAGGATGGCCGCTCCGTACAGAGCGCAGCAGAGGGGCCTGTAGATCAGAACGGAGCGGCTGCTTCTGAGCCAGGTGCACACATAGCAGGTATAGAAGATGCCCATCACGTAGCTCAGGGTAAAAAGCAGCGTATTGGCGGCCAGAAGCACGGTCCTGGCAGAAGGCGTGTTTACGCCGTTGCAGTACCAGGAGATACAGCTGCCGGTCATTAAGAAAAAGCAGGTCAGAAGAAGACCGGACTGGTAAAGACGTCCCCTTTCGGCCCGGAAATCTCCCGCTGCAATGATGAAAGAGAGTGAATATATGGCGGAAATAAGGCACAGTACCCCGATCCAGATCTCTGCTGCCGCTATAATGCCTACGATCATGGCTGTATCTCCCGGAAAAGCGTTGATTATCATCTGCTAAGCAGATTATAGCACAGGAGGGGAGAGGGGATGTGTGGCTATTCTGTGACTGAACCTATGCTACTCTTAGTTGAATATATCGGAAACGGCATATATTTGCAAATGCAGGCACTGGAAAACCAGCAGAAGGAGAGATGATCGGGGCGGGGATATGAAAGAGAATCATTACAGAATTCTCATCATGCATAATATCACAGACCAGAAAGAAGTTCTGAAGCTGCATCTGGAAGGGGGAGGTCACCAGATCGCTGAGGCATCCGGAATAGACGATATCATCGGAAGCGGAGGGGAGCAGAAAGCGGACCTGGCGATCATTGACACCGAAGCCGGAGACGTGGAAAGCTTTACCATGGTCAGGGAGATCCGCAGAAAAAGCGTGATCCCCATTATCCTGCTGATCAGACAGGGCCGGATAGAGGACCGGGTGCTGGGGATGAATCTGGGAGCCGATGACTGCCTGGAGATCCCTCTGGAGCCTCTGGAGCTGGGAGCCAAGGTCAATGCGCTGCTTCGCAGATGCTATGAGCTGGACAGGCCCGGACAGGCCAGAAGCACAGAAGCGGAAGAATCTGTGCTTCGCTATGAGGAGCTGGAGCTGAATATGACCAGCCTCCGGCTTTTTAAAAACGGAAGGCCTGTTCTGCTGACGCCCAAGGAATACAGGCTGATGCTGAACATGATGAACGAGCCGGGCAGAGTCTTTTCCAAGGATGAGCTTTGCGGCATGATCTTTGACGAGGCGATCCGGTCGGATGCCAATGCGCTGATGGTCCACATTTCCCATCTGAGGGAAAAGATCGAGGAGGACCCCAAAAGGCCCAGGTATATTTTCAATATCAGGGGCAAGGGCTACAGCTTCGGAAAAACACAGACTTGAATACAGACCTGTGAAGGACAGGAAAGACGGGGACACGGCAGAAGAGCTTCTGCCGTGTTTTTTGCTGCAGGGGAAGTGTTCTTCATAAAGAAAAAACCCTTTTCTTCCGCGTGAAAGAAAAGGGTTACGGAGACGGTGGGATTCGAACCCACGTGCCGGGATGAACCGACAACTCGATTTCGAGTCGAGCTCGTTATGACCGCTTCGATACGTCTCCAGTCGACCACCCTATTATATGTCAGACCAAAGCGGCTTGGCAAGGAGAAGTTTCCCCGGGAACTATGCAGGTTTGGAAGGAGGGAGGGAAAAACGCACAGGAAAAGACGGGCATATTTATGGAACATTCCCGCAATTTACGAAAACTACCTCACGTAAATTGGTATATAATAAATGAGAAACAGATCCTGGATCCCGGGATGCAAAAGCAGTGATTAGGAGGAAGAGCTATGTTAAGAATCGGTATGCTGACAAGCGGCGGCGACTGCCAGGCCCTGAATGCGGCCCTTCGCGGCGTATACAAGTGTGTTGTCAACAACGCCAAGGAACCTGTTGAATTTTATGGCTTTGAGGACGGCTATAAGGGCCTGATCTACGGGAAATTCCGGATCCTGACCGGGGCTGATTTCAAGGGCATTCTGACCAGGGGCGGCACGATCCTGGGCACCAGCCGCTGTCCCTTCAAGACCATCCGCGTTCCGGACGAGGACGGCATCGACAAGGTAGAGGCCATGAAACAGACCTATTACAAGCTGCAGCTGGACTGCCTGGTCATGGGCGGCGGCAACGGCTCCACCAAGACAGCCAACTTGCTCAGCGAGGAAGGCCTGAATGTGGTCACCCTTCCCAAGACCATCGACAATGACCTCTGGGGCACGGAGATGACCTTCGGCTTCCAGTCGGCCGTCGACATTGCCACCACGGCCATCGATCAGATCCATACAACGGCCAGCTCCCACGGCCGTGTATTCATCGTCGAGATCATGGGCCATAAGGTAGGCTGGCTTCCTCTGAACGCTGGCATCGCCGGCGGTGCGGACGTGATCCTGCTCCCCGAGATCCCCTATGACATCAACAAGGTGGTGGAGGCCATCGAAGGCAGAGACAAGGGAGGCAGCCGCTTTACCATCATCGCCGTTGCCGAAGGCGCCATTTCCAAGGAAGACGCAAAGCTTTCCAAGAAGGAATACAGAAAGAAACTGGAGAATTATCCTTATCCTTCCGTTTCCTACGAGATCGCGGACCAGATCCAGAAGATGACAGGCCGCGAAGTCCGTGTTACCGTTCCCGGCCACACCCAGAGAGGCGGCGGCCCCAATGCCTATGACAGAGTCTTCGCCAGCCGCGTAGGCGCAGAGGCAGGCAAGCTGATCCTCAGAAAAGAGTTCGGCTACATGATCGGCTATAAGGACAGAGAAATGGTCAAGGTGCCGCTGAAGGAAGTGGCGGGCAAGCTTAAGACCGTGGATCCCAACGCTTCCATTATCAAGGAAGCAAAGCTTCTGGGCATCAGCTTCGGCGACTGACCCTGCAGGAGCACAAACATAAAAAAGGCTTTCGGGCGGGTGTGCTGCTTTCGGCGGCATGCCCGCTTTTTTTCGCCCGGGGAGCCCCTGTCCAAATCGGGCATGCCCTGTTATACTTTAGAAAGGCACCGGGTATGTGCCGGTTATTTAGGGAGAACAGCATGGCGGACGAACATTATCTTGCTTTATATCGTAAATACAGGCCCATGACCTTTGAGGATGTCAGAGGCCGGGATGCAATCGTGCGTACCTTAAGGAACCAGATCATGACGGGCAGGATCTCTCACTCCTACCTGTTCTGCGGGACCAGGGGCACCGGCAAGACCACCATCGCGAAGATCTTTGCCAAGGCGGTCAACTGTGAGGATCCCCAGGACGGAAGTCCCTGCGGAAAGTGCGCCTCCTGCAGGGCCATTGAGCGGAACGCGGCCCTGAATGTAACAGAGCTGGATGCGGCCTCCAACAACTCGGTAGAGGACATCAGGCGGATCATCGACCAGGTGGCCTATTCCCCCGATCAGGGCAAATACCGGATCTATATCCTGGACGAGGCCCATATGCTGTCCAACGCAGCAGCCAACGCCCTGCTGAAGACACTGGAGGAGCCGCCTTCCTACGCGATCTTTATCCTGGCTACCACAGAGCCCAACAAGCTTCCTGTCACCATTCTTTCCCGCTGTCAGAGATTCGATTTCGGAAGGCTCCCTCTGGTGGTCATAGAGGGACGGCTCAGAGAGGTGGCGGAAAGGGAGGGCCTTCAGATCGAAGACAGGGCCTATCACTATATGGCAGGCGCTGCGGACGGGTCCATGAGAGACGGCCTGAGCCTTCTGGACCAGTGCAACGCCTTCAACTACGGAAATGCCCTCCTGACCTATGAGAGGACTCTGGAGATCCTGGGCGCCGTGGACACGGTGGTCTTTTCGGATCTTTTCGGCTGCCTGCACGCGGGAAAGGTCCCGGGAGCTCTGAAGATCCTGGACGACGTCCTGCTGCAGGGCAGGGAGCTGGTCCAGTTCATTACGGACTTTACCTGGTATCTGCGCAATCTGATGCTGCTGAGGGCGGATGAGCAGGTGGGAAGGTCCCTGGATGTGTCTGCCGAGAACTTAAAACGCATGCTGCGGGATGAAAAGAGCGCGGACATGGCGGAGATCATGCGCTATATCAGGATATTTTCGGCCCTGACCGGAGAGATCCGCTTTTCCTCAAGCCGCAGGATCCTGACCGAGATGGCCCTGATCCGGGCCTGCCGTGCCGCCATGGACGCCGGCAGCAGCGACAAAAGCGGAGACAGTCTGGAAGGCCTGCAGGCCAGGGTCCAGAAGCTGGAACAGCGTCTGATCGAAAACGAGAGCTTTATGGCGGACCTGGTCATAAAGGGAGGCAGCGTTTCAGGTGCCGCGGCCCCGGCCGGCCAGACGGCGGAAGCGCCGCAGCCGGCGGCCCCGCAGATCAGTCCGGAGAAAAAGGCGGCTCTGAAGGCGGCTACCCCGGAGGGCATCCGGAAGATCGTGGGGAAATGGGATGCTCTGGTAAATGATTTTCCGGCGGACCTGGATTATATGAAACGCTATATCAAAGGAGGATGCGTCCATATCCTGCCGCCTGTAAAAGAGGGCGAGATCCGGATCGCTTTCGACAATTCCATCGCCTACGGCATGTGCATGTCCGACTCGAAAAAGGACGACAGAGAAAGACTGGCGGACTATTTCAGTCAGGCGGCCGGGGAGAAGATGTCGGTGGCTTTCGAGACCCTTGACAAGAATCAGCAAAACACGGAAAATGGAATTTACCTGGACGACCTGTTCAAAGATTCGGTTGACTGGGACGGAAATATTGAAACGGAGGATTTTTAAATGGCTAAAAGAGGCGGATTCGGCGGCATGGGCATGCCCGGAAATATGAACAACCTGATGAAGCAGGCGCAGCGCATGCAGCGTCAGATGGAAGAGAACAAGAAGGCTCTGGACGAGGCGGAGTTTACGGCTACAGCCGGCGGCGGTGCCGTTGAGGTGGTGGTCACAGGCGCCCATGAGTTCAAATCTCTGAAGATCAGTCCCGAGGCAGTGGATCCCGATGACGTGGAAATGCTCGAAGATATGATCGTGGCTGCTCTGAACGACGCCATGAAGCAGATCAGCGACAAGAGCGCCCAGATGATGGGCCCTTCCGGTTTCGGCATGTAACAACGAGGTAAAAGTTGGACTTATACAGCGGATATATCAATAAACTGATCGATGAACTGGCGGCTCTGCCGGGGATCGGCGGAAAATCCGCCCAGCGGCTGGCCTTTTATATCATCGGCATGTCTCCGGCCAGGGTCAGGAAGCTTTCCGAGACCATCCTTTCGGCCAAGGAGCATGTCTGCTACTGCCATGAGTGCCAGAATCTGACGGATTCCGAACTGTGCCCCATCTGTTCCAATCCATCCCGGGATAAAAGCACGATCATGGTGGTGGAAAACCCCAGGGATCTGGCGGCCTATGAAAGGACCGGCAAATACAACGGCCTCTATCATGTCCTGCACGGGGCCATTTCCCCCATGCTGGGCGTGGGGCCCGGAGATATCAAGCTGAAGGAACTGATCGAAAGGCTCAGGGGCGACCAGGTAAAAGAAGTGATCATCGCCACCAACTCCAATCTGGAGGGGGAAACGACGGCCATGTATATCAGCAAGCTGATCCGGCCTGCCGGCGTAAAGACCACCAGGATCGCCAGCGGCGTCCCGGTGGGAGGCGATCTGGAGTATATCGACGAAATGACCCTTCTGCGCGCGCTGGAAGGAAGAACCGAGATGTAAAATAGTTAACAGCTGACGACGGGGCCCTATGAGCCCCGTATGTTACTATATATGTAGTTTTTCTGGGAGTGAATGACCAATGGAACCGAGGGAACCCATAGACTTAATGGATCCGATGGAAGATACGGCGGATCTCAGAGATGCCCTGATCCTGGCAGAGGCGGAAGGCAGCGGCGGAGACGGAAAAGAAGACCCCGGCAGTACGGAAGGTTACTGGGCCGATATAAAAGCCCATAACAGGAAAAAGTGGAGCCGGGTGCTGATCGTTATTTCCGTGATCATCGTCGCTCTGCTTATTTATGTGCTGATCCAGAACTACAGGCACTATTCCGGCGTTTCCCTTTCCACCAACTCCCGTTTTCTGACAGAAGACGGCGCCGAGATCATAGGTCTCGACGGCAGCATCGTCCAGTATTCCCGGTCCTCCGCAGGATGCTGGAACACAAGGGGCGAGCAGCAGTGGCTGGAGACCTATGACATGCAGCAGCCCAGAGCCGTGGTGGAAGGAGATATCCTGGCCATAGCGGACATAGAGGGCTACTCGGTCTGTGTTTTTGACAAGCAGGGCCTGAGAGGCCGTATCTCTACGGAGCGGCCCATCCATGCCATATCCGTATCAAAATGCGGCGAGGTGGCGGTCACTATGAACGAGACCAACGCTACCTGGATCCGGCTTTTCTCCTCGACGGGACGTGAGATCGCCTATCTGGTGCGCTATATGTCCATTCACGGCTATCCCATGTCCATGGCCATCTCCCCCAACGGCGAGCGCCTGACCATTTCCTCCCTGGAAGTGGTGGACGGCGTTATAAAGACAGACATGGCTTTCCACAGCTTCGGAGCCGAGGGCGCGGAAAAAGAAAACAATCTGCTGGCCGAGGCCGAGCTCAGCGGAGAGGTCTTCCCCTTTACCCATTTCATGAGCGACGACATCTTTGTGGCCGTGTCGGATTCCCGGCTTGCCTACTATACCATCGGCAGGGAACTGAAGAACACGGTCAGCAATATGATCTCGGAGAATATCAGAGGCGTTTATTATAATGACCAGTATATGGGCCTGCTCTTTACGGATACCAGCGGAGACCATCAGTACAGACTGGATCTTTATGATAAAAACGGAGACAAGAAGAGCAGCGTCGGATTTTCCATGGACTTCACGACGCTTCAGATCTCCGGCGGCTATATTTATCTGAACAACGACCAGGAACTGCAGATCTATACTGTCCGGGGAAGAGAGATCTTCAACGGAACCATAGGAGCCACAGTGCGTGCGGTCATTCCTTCTTCCATTGCCAGGAGGATGACGGTGGTAACGGACAGTGAGATCGACACGCTGAGACTGCACTGACAGGAGAATGTCTATGAGCCTGAATGCTGATATGATCGGCCTTGCCGCCGCTTTGGCAGAACTGCTTTTTATTGTTCTATATACGAAAAGAGGCTGGAAGGTGGGCTTTGCAAAGCAGCTGAGTTCCCTGATCGCCCTGCTGGCGGCTTCGGGCTCGCTTCTTATGATCCTGAAGGTCTATACGGGATTCAGGGAAGGGGACGTGAAAGGCCTGGCCTCGGGCATTGCGCTTTTCGTAGTGATCGCCGTGGTCTACAGTATCCTCCGCCTTTTTCTGTTTTCGATCCGCCTGGCGTCAAAGCTTCCGGTCATCAGTCTTGTGGACTCTGCCCTGGGCGTGGCGGCCGGATTCGCGTGCGGACTTCTGATCCTTTATATCGTGGAATCGCTGAGTCCTTTCTTCCTTGGAGTGGAAATGGAACTGGTCACGAAGGGAGTCCCTGCGGCGGCAGGCCTGGTGGGAAGCCTGATCCAGAATCATATGAGCTGAATGACGTATGTCTTTCGGATCTTTATAAGGAAAGCTCCGGCCGTTTGACAGAAATGGCCGGAGCTGTTTTTTCGTATAAATAGTAATAGAAGGAACCCTGTTCACAATATGTTGTGTAATCGATATAACGAATATAAATACACGTATAATTATGATAAAAAAGCGAAAAAAGTGCTTGCATTAGGACTGACCTGATGATATGATAAATCTCGCCGCTGAAAGGCGGGCAGCAACTTCAGAAATGAGTTTTGCGGGCAGGAAGCCGAGACAAAATTAATTAAAAAAGTTGTTGACAGGCGAAACGGTTTGATGTAGTATATTAAATGCGTTCGCAAGAGCGGCAAGCTCTTAAAGAACTTCGGAGGCTGCCATGCAGCCCCGGAAAGCACCTTAAAAATCGAATATATGACAACTTAACAGAAATGCAACCCTGAAGATTTCTTTTAGATCTTAATCAAGAAGCGGTCACAAACACCGCATCTGAGGAGATAAGAACTTCAGAGAAAAAGTTTGAACGAACCAAACCAAGCAAATTACGGAAAGATGAACGAAGCAGATTTCTTAGGAAATTAATGCCAGGTCATCTGACCAGTATTGAACTTGAACTTCAGACCTGAGCGGAACGCGAAGGTCTTATGGCTCGACGCAGTCGAGACATTTTTTTTAACATGAGAGTTTGATCCTGGCTCAGGATGAACGCTGGCGGCGTGCCTAACACATGCAAGTCGAACGGTGGTGATTGATATTTTCGGATGGAT
>DETN01000188.1 GCA_002362155.1 Lachnospiraceae bacterium UBA3287
TGTCCTCTCTACGGGTACCAGTTTACTGAAAGTGCCTTGCGCCCGCAAAGGGGCAAGGCGCTTCAGGGAGCGCTGGGGAAGATCCTGCACAGGGGGAAAGGGGCCCATCCTTAATGGCGGCCCTTCTCCTTTCAGAATTCTTCCTTAACGGTCTTGAGGGTGATATAGGTCCTGGTGCTGCTGACTCCGTGGATGCTTTTGATCCTCTTGTGGATCCCTTCCAGGTCGTCCGAATCCTGGGCGTAGATCTTCAGAATAAAGTCGAAGTCGCCCGTCATATAGTAGCAGGATACGATCTCGGGCATGGAATTGATCAGACCGGTAAAGCTGTCATAATACTTGGGGTGCTCCAGAGACACCTCCATCACGGCCAGCATGCCAAGTCCCAGCAGCTTTTTGCTGGTCACCACCGTATATCCCCTGATCACCCCCTGGCTCTCCATCTTGTGGATCCTTTCCAGGACAGCGGATACGGACAGATTGATCTTTCTGCTGATGGCAGAAGCCTTTTCCCTGCTGTTATGCCTGAGGCATTCCAGAATCTCATAATCAAGTTTATCCATAGAATTACATCTCCTTTATACTCCGGGGACCTGCAAATCTCCTATAAAAAAAGGCACCATCCCCCTGGATGACGCCTTTGTCTTTTCTGCAAATCTCTGTAATTTACATTAAATAATATCGTTTTTTCGCATCTTGTCAAGAGACTTTTCTGTTTTGTCCCAAATCAGTGACAATCCTCCGGAAAGTGCCCCCCTCGGAAGATGACTTTTTTACGGACTTCAGATCTGGTCCAGGATGTACTGCTTCACCTTCTCCAGGCGGCTCTCCTTCCAGAGCCCCTCTTCGGCCTTCCGGGCCAGGGGATATACCAGGGTAAAATCCAGGGCCTCTCCGGGCACCCGGCCGCTGCGCATGGGCTGTAAGAAATGCTCTCTCCAGGCCTCCTCGTCCATGTCCTCAAATTCGGCGGGCTTTAGATATTTCTGCTGGCGTTTCGTAGCCGAGAGGAACATCTTCGCCGCCAGGGGAGAAAGCTTTACGTATTCCTCTTCGGGAACGTTCTCGAAGATATCCGGCAGAGGGCCCGGAACGATGCGCTCCGTCTCCCTGTCGATCCTTATGCCCATGGCTCTGAAGGCGTAATGGTCCCTGGTGAAGACCAGCTTTAAAAGGATTCCCTTTTCGGTGTTGAACTGGGCCCTCTGGTAATCTGTGTCAAAAATGAAATTGCCCAGGGAGTAAAAGATGGCCTTATTCCCCACCAGTTCATAGTTCATGGGCACATGGGGATGGTGGCAGACCACCAGATCGGCCCCCATGTCCAGATAGGCCAGATAGCGGTCCCTGACATAGGGAGAAGGAAGGGACGTGAATTCCTCTCCTCCGTGGCAGACCACCACGCACCAGCGGCACTTTTCCTTTATTTCCCGGATCCTTTCCCGGATCAGATCCATCTCGTTCCAGAGAAGGCATCCTCCCAGGTCCTCTCCCGCCGGCTTGCAGCCCCTGCGGTAGCCCACGGCGATCATGCCGATGCCGCCGGCCTCTTCAAAGTAAAGGGGCCTGGAGGCTTCTTCCAGATTCATGCCGGCCCCCAGGGTCATGGCGCCGAACTTTTCCGCCTCCTTCAGGGTATCCTGAAGGCCCTTCTGGCCCGCGTCCATGATGTGGTTGTTGTTGATATTCCAGATGTCGGCCTGCATCTTCCGGAGTACGCCCGTAATGGCGGGGTCCATGGTATGCATCAGGCTCAGGTTGCTGCCGGGAAGCATCTGCTTGTCCGCAGCGGAAAGAGGTCCTTCTATGTTGGCGCAGACATGGCCGCAGCCTTTAAGGAAATCCAGGATCTCCGGAGAGATCAGGTCCGGGTCCTCCCACCTTCCGTCCATGTATTTGTCAAAGCCTATGTCGCCGGTAAAGGCAAAGGAAAGAGCCTCTCCCATGACCAGCTGCTTGAAGGTATCCCCCCTGTCCTCAAAGTTTCTGAAATAGCCGTAGGAGGCCGCGGCGGGGGAGAGCAGGCAGGCCCTACCCTCTGGCGTTACCTTCTCCGCTGTTTCCACGGCTTCGTAAAGATCTTTGCAGAGCAGGCAGCAGGCAAGGTCCGAAACGGACCGGTAGATCCTCTCTCCCGTCTCGTAGCAGAGGATATAAATGTAATTCTGATTCTCCCGCATAAAGTCCGTCAGCAGGTCATAGTGGATGCCCCGGTCCATGCCGCCGATGATCACGGATCCTGTGTTGGGAACGCTGCGGATGGCCTGAATGGCCGCTTCGGGAATGGTGGAGATGGAATCGTTGTAGTAATCCACGCCGCCTTTTCTGGTCACATACTCCAGTCTGTGGGAGAGTCCCTTAAAGGAAGCCATGGCTTTTCTGACCGCCTCCGGATCGCAGCCATAGACCTCTGTGCAGATGTCATAGACGAATCTGGCGTTGTACTGGTTGTGGCTTCCCCGGATCTGCAGGTCATAGGTGCGGGGATCCTCATAGGAGATCTCTTTTTTTCTGGCCCTGGTAGAAAAGGCGGGCACCGTATCCCCGCAGAAGAAATAGTCCTCCTCCGTCTGGAAGAGGGTGATGTTCTTCTTGGCGGCGAAATATCTGTCGAAGGTCCCGTAGTAGTCCAGGTGCTCCTCGTAGAGGTTCAGAA
Organism: Lachnospiraceae bacterium UBA3287; assembly: GCA_002362155.1. Classification (GTDB taxonomy): domain Bacteria; phylum Bacillota; class Clostridia; order Lachnospirales; family Lachnospiraceae; genus CAG-791. Next base: position 2,657 of record DETN01000188.1, read on the forward strand.
AGACCGCCGTATGGGGGGAGAGTGTCACCGTGGAGAGCTGGTGGCAGGACATTTCGAAGACGATCAGGCTGTTGTCGTCGATCTCTCCGTAATAGTCCAGGCAGGGATAGCCTATGTTGCCCACCAGGAAGGTCTTCCTGCCGGAGCAGGCGGCCAGAGCGGTATAAAGCAGGGAGGAAGTGGTGCTCTTTCCCTTGGTGCCCGTAACGCCCACGGTCCTGTCCCGGAACTCCTCCAGAAACAGCTGGGTCTGGGAGGTATACTTTTCGGAAAGGCCTTCTGCCTTGATGCCGGGGCTCTTGATGATACAGTCCCAGTCGTCCTCTCTGATCCCGTCCTTTTTTCCTTCATATACGGAAAGGGCCTGTACATGGCAGAAGTCACGGATAAAACGCTCCGTGGACTTTCCTTCCCTGCCGTAGCCCCAGATCAGTACTCTTTTGCCATCCAGTATGTCAGTGATCTTCATTTTTCTTCCTTCTTCCCGTCTTTAACAGACTCTTCGGAGCATAGTAAATTCCTGCAGCACCGGAAATGATCCCGTGCTGCAGGAACTGTTCATAACGTTTCTTATTCTTTCTTTTCTTCCAGATCCTCAGGGAGGAAATCATCCGCTTCTTCTCTCTGAAGTTCTTCCGCTTCCTCAGGCCAGAGATCCTCCGCCTCTTCGGCTCCCTCGCACCAGACATCTTCCGGCTCCTCAGGCTGTGCTTCTACGGACTCTTCCCCTTCCGGGGCCTCCGCTCTTTCGCTCTCCTGTCCTTCGGTCTCTTCCGGCCCTTTGTCTGTCTGAGGCAGACCGCCATCGGTCACCTCCAGGAACTGGACATATTCCTCGGTATATCTGGACTCTGGGGGTTCTGCGGGCGGCACATCGTCCAGGGAAACGCTCCCGGCATTTTCCTCCGGGGCCTGGGCCTCAGGGATCTCCTCCAGGGCCTCTGCCTCAGGGATCTCCTGGTCCGCAGCAGTCTCTTCCCTGCCGAAGAGCCTGCCTATTTTCTTTCTGATCTTCGTGAAAATACTGTCTTCCATACAGACCTCTCATTCAAAACATGATCTGCGGGTTTGTACTTGCCATGACTGTATTTTACTAGATGTTTCCGCTTTCTACCAGTATTTCCTGCCTCTTTGTTCCATTTCAGGCCTTTACGCCCGCAGGCATTTTGGTCAGGATGCCCTTTTCGTTCCTGTAGTAGCCCGGCACATAATCGTTCCTGATCCTGAAGATCTTTCTGATCTTATAGCCGTAGTAGGAGAAGGAGGTCTTCATAGGATTCATGAAGGTATCGAAGACTGCCTTTCTGGGGTCGGAGTGCCTGATGCTGGCATCGGCGTGCCAGCCGCCGGAACCGTGTCCGGTATCGAAGGTGGTGGTGAAAT
>DETN01000032.1 GCA_002362155.1 Lachnospiraceae bacterium UBA3287
TGAAGAAGATAAGTGAATGGCTGAATGCCAACAGGTCTATGGGGTTCGAAGAATACATCAAGCACATATGTCGTGTCTTGAATGGTTATTTCAATTACTACTGCGTGACCTGCAATGAGTACTGTACCAGCGCATTTCGGTTCAACGTCATCAAACTGATGTATAAGTGGCTGAACCGGAGAAGTCAACGCAAGTCGTGCACCTGGGAAGAATTCCTAATGGTCACTGAGAAATACAAGGTCCCAAAAGCATACTTTAGGGTAGATATATACCACTATCATGACAAATGGTTACTGGAGGAGCCGTGTGCTCGAATTGGGCATGCACGGAATCTGTGAGGGGGGAGGTCAGTGATGGCCTTCCCTACCTCGATTGCATCCAGACTGTCATCCGGGCTTTCCTGATGGAAAATATTAAGCTGTTTTAAAAAATGCTGCAGATCATAAGGGTAATGACATAAAAGGAGCCGCAGTTAAATTGAAATCTTTATGGAAGAGTGTATTATATACGCTGGAGGCGGGGGTGTAAGAGATATATATGACCTGGCCATCTCCGGAAAGTCATTTAAGAGGAGAGAACTCACTATGTCAGTCAGAAAAATCAAAGGCACCGTCCTTATGGTCTTCATGGCTCTGGCCCTTTTTGCCGCGGCGGGAAGCTTCCCTGCCGGGGCTCATGCAGCGGAAACAGAGACCGCGGAGGCACCTTCGGAAGAGGGGATCGTTTATACGGACGGGCCCACGGGCTTTCGCCTTGTGGACGGAAAGACCTATTACTATGTCAACAATCAGATGCAGACCGGGTGGAGGACCATCGGGGGAAAGCGCTATTATTTTACAACAGGCGCTGGGAACCGGGGCGTCATGAAGACCGGAAAGCGGCGCATCGGCGGCAAATGGTACTTCCTGGATCCCGACTTAAAGAAAGGCCTGATCCAGGCCGGGGACAAGGTCTACTTTGCGGACCAGAGCGGCGCCCTGCAGAGCGGCTGGAGGAGCGTGGGTGGAAAGAGATATTATTTCACCCCCGAGAGCAGCCGCCGCTTCGAGAGAGTGACCGGACTGCAGCAGATCGGGAACAAATGGTACTATCTTGCGCCCGAAGCAAAGACAGGCCTTTTCAGGGCAGAGGGAAAGCTCTACTATGCCAACGGGGACGGCGCTCTGCAGAAGGGCTGGCAGAGCGTGGACGGAAAGAGATATTATTTCTATTCCAAGAACGGGACCGGCCACGTCCGCTTCGAGGGGGCCGCGGGAAGAAGGTCCGTTAAGAAGGTCTTGTACTTTTTCGATCCCCAGGAAGGGTATCTCAGGTATGGCCTGCAGGAACTGAACGGCCTTTTCTACTACGCAGACTCCAAAGGCAAGCTCCAGACCGGCTTCCAGACGGTAAACGGCAAAAAGATGTATTTTGACGCCGGCGGAGACACAAAGTATGCGGGCCACCGGGGCCTTCTTAACGCCGGCGGAAGCTTCTACATGTGCCGGGACGGCGAAGTGCTCTGCGGCCTTATTTCCGAAGGCGGGGAGACTTACCTGGCCGGAAAGGACGGGGCCCTTGAAAGCGGATGGAAGACCGTGGACGGAAAGACCTACTATTTCCTGCCAAAGGCCTTTGGATCCCAGCCCGCCATGGCCGCCGTCAAAGGCTACTATCTGGTGGACGGCAATTCCTGTTTCTTTGACCAAAACGGGGTGAACGATCCATCAAAGACCATCCGGGCGGGCCTGCAGCAGGTAGACGGCGTCTGGCACTACTACTATCCTTCCGACGAAGACGGCCACAAAAGGGGCGACATGGCAAGAGGCCTTGTCTGGCACGAGGGGCACTGCTACATGTTCGACGATCTGGGAAATGCCGTAAACGGCTGGCAGAAGGTGGACGGAAACTATGCCTGGTTCGATGAAAAGGGCATGTATAAACGAAATACTCCGGCCATGAAGCTGACAGTCATCGACTACGGCAATACCAACGGCAGCTACGGGGCCAACTGGGGCGATTGTACTTTGCTGGAATCGGAAGACCATTATCTGCTGCTGGATACCACTCAGCCCGGGGGCGGCGCCAACCTGATTAAAAAGCTCAAGGAAATGGGCGTAAAGAGGCTTTCCATCTATATTTCCCATTTCCACTACGACCATATCGGGTCATTGCCGGCCATCCTCAGAGACGGGTATTTCTCCATAGAAAAGATCTACATGCCCGATACCTCCTACATATACGGAGTCAATAAGGATTCCGGACTGTTTAAGGGCTATTGCACGACCTATGAAACGGCCATGGATCTGGCCGGAAAGAAGGGCATCCCGGTGGTCACCCTCCATGAGGGAGATACCCTGGACTGCGGCCTGGTCCGCGGCAGGGTCATCTTCCAGCATGCGGATCCCGAGTTCACGGGAGATAAGAACAGTCATCCCCAGGTGTCCTCCTTTATCAACAACCATTCCCTGGTGACCATGTTCGAATGCGGAGACTTCAGATTCCTGACGGCGGGGGATATAGAAAAGGAGAGCGAAGCGGAGATCCTCTCCAGAGGCATCGACGTATCCGCCGACATGTTCAAGCTCAGCCACCACTGCGAATACACCAGCAATACCCCGGAATTCCTGAATGCCGTGAACGCCTCTGTCTTTTACTACACCAACCCCAATGACAGGACGGATTTCTTTCAGCATCAGGGATGCAGGGACAACCTGATCTATATCCAGAATCACGGCGGCAATGTCTTCCATTCCCTGATCAACGGCCATACCACCTTTTCCGTCAGCGGCGGCTCGATCTTCACAAAAACGGTGCGCAGGTCGAAAAACGTGGAAGTGAATGTGAAAAACAGACTGACCGGCGAGGATATGACCGTTAAGGTCCGGGTGCAGGACTGCGCAAACGGAGAATATCAGGTCCACGAAAACATGATCCCCTTCTACTGCGATCTGAAATAGGAAAGGATCTTCCGGAGAAGGAATACGGCTCCCGTCCCCCTGCATGCCGAAGGCGGCAAATGGCAGGAGACAGGAGCCGTTTTTCGTTATAATATAGAAGAAGAGAAAGACCGGAAATACAGCTGAAAAGGAGACAGTATGCCGCAGGAGAAAGCCATTGCTACCATAACCAATTCCATCGCAGATTTTCAGATGGTCATAAACGATGCATTTCTGGAAAAGGCAGAGATGCTCTGCCCCGAGATCCTCCATCACGAGGCAAGGCCTGTCAGCGAGGTCAGTATCAGCCGGGAGGGAAATTCCTGGAAGGCCGAGTGGAAGGGGACTGTCACTGACGCCATGAAGAGGCGCTACGGCAGGGGAGATTCCCTGATCCTGGATTTCGGCAGCCATTTCGTAGGCTATCCCCACATAGTGCTTAAATCTGTGGGATCGCCCCAGGACGCCCCGGCCTATGTGGCCGTGCGCTTCGGCGAGACCCCTGCCGAGATCGGAGAGTCCACCGCCGACTACCACGGGTCCATCTCCAGCTCCTGGCTGCAGGAATCCACCAGCCACATGGACGTGCTGCCGGGGGAGATCCCCCTCCACAGGCGCTACGCCTTCCGCTACATGCAGATGACGGTGCTGGATACGTCCCCTAAATATAAGCTGATGATAGAGGACATCCTGGTGGATACGGTCTCTTCTGCGGACGAGAGGGCCCTTGCCCCCTGCCGGGAGGATCTGCCGGAAGACCTGAAAAAGATCGACGCCGTGGGGGCCAGGACCCTCTACGAGTGCATGCAGGACGTCTTCGAGGACGGCCCCAAGCGGGACAGAAGGCTCTGGATGGGAGATTTCCGGGTCCAGGCCCTGGTCAATTACGAGACCTTCAAAAACTATGACCTGGTCAGGCGCTGCCTCTACCTCTTTGCCGGGGCCTGCATGAACGAGGGACAGGTGGGAGCCTGCCTCTTTACGGCCCCCAGGGTCCAGGTGGACGATACCGCCCTTTTTGACTACAGCCTTCTCTATGTGCCCACCCTCTACGAATATTTCGAAGCCACGGGAGACAGGGAGACGCTGGAGGAGCTGTCGGAAACGGCCTTTACCCAGCTTCGCATCGCCGCGGGAAAGCTGGACGAGCGGGGGATCGTCAGGGACGACCCCTCCTGGTGGTGCTTCCTGGACTGGAACAGCGAGCTCAACAAGCAGGCCGGGGCCCAGGGCGTCTATATCTACTGCCTCCGCTACGGCCTGGCCATCGCGGAGCTTCTGGGAAAGGAACAGGAAGCGGCCCTGATCCGGGAAAGGCTGGAGGAAGCCGCTGGCGCTGCCAGAAAATATCTCTGGGAGCCGGATCTGGGCTTTTTCGTCAGCGGAGAGGACAGACAGGTCTCCTGGATCAGCCAGGTCTGGATGGTCCTGGCCGGGGTATTTTCCAAGGAAGAGAACTGCGCACTCCTGAGGCGCCTTAAGATGGTGGATCCCAGGATCCGTCTGATCTCCCCCTACGCCCACCACTACTACGTGGACGCCCTCTGCCACAACGGCATGGAGAAGGAGATCACGGAATATATCCGGGGCTACTGGGGAAAGATGGTGGAAGAGGGAGCCGACTGCTACTGGGAGGTCTTCGATCCCCTGGATCCCGACGCCTCCCCCTACGGCAGCAAGGCCATCCTGTCCTACTGCCACGCCTGGTCCTGCACCGCCTCCTATTTCATCAGAAAGTGGCTCTGAGAGGCTCTGAGAAAGAAGGGCGGAAGCCTTTTAATAAGTCTGGATCCTGCCTGCAGGGCAGGCCAAAAAAAAAGGATGGAGCCTGACGGTTCCATCCTTTTTTTATTCAGCTTTTTACTGCCTTTTGGCGGCTTTAGATCAGTCGATCTTTACGGAAAGAACGATCTTGCCGGGAGCGGAGTAATATTTTACCTTGCCGACCTTGATGTAGGCGCGTGCCTGCATGAAGTAAGCTTCGTTCTTGTCGAGACCGGAGATCCTGACGGTCTTGGTCTTGGTCTTGAAAGCATCGACAGCCTTGGTCTTGGCATCCTTGAAGGTAACGCTCTTGCTGTAGGCGATCTCATAGCCTTCTGCCTTGTCAACGGCGGCGACCTTTACCTTTGCATAGGTCTTGTCGGTGTTGGCTTCGCTGAGGGTCACAACGGGAGCGGCCACTCTGTACATGAGAGCCTCTTTGCTTCTCTTGCTCAGGAAGTTGCCCTTCTTGTCGACGCATCTGACCTTGTAGCTGTATGCTGTGCCGGCCTTGACCTGCTTGTCAACGATGTAGGTCTTGTCTGTTGTGCGGAGAAGCTTGTAGTCGCCCTTGCCGACCTTGCGGTATACGGCAAAATACTTGACGTTCTTTACTTTCTTCCACTCGACGCGGATGCCGTTCTGGGTGTTGCGGATGCTCTTGACAGTGGGAGCGTCAGCCTTGAAAGCGTTGGCGTTCTTGTCAGAAGCGGCTGTCTGTGTCATGACGGGTGCTGCTGCCATGGCGGACAGGGAGCTGCATGCGATGGCTGCCGCAAGGAGAACAGCGGTGAACAGTTTCGTGAGTTTTTTCATGATAAAACCTCCTTCAAGTATAAGAAATCCTATACTAGAATCATACTCCATTTTGAGGGTTATGGCACAGTTAATTTTTAAAATTAGGAAAACTTTGTAAATGGAGGAAGGAGAAAGGAAGACGGAGACGGAAGGAGAAAAGAAGGAGAAGGAGGGAGAAGGACAGAGGGAATTTCACTGCATTTGGCGCCGACAGAAGCCCTTTTCGCGCCGCCCCCTCCAATCCGGGCCGTTTTGCGCTAAAATAGAGAGTATCAGGCATCGTTTTTGTTTGTATAAGGCCCCTTTCCCTTACGGAAGGCGGCCGGGAGGGTTTTATGCTGAAGAAAGATTTTAACCAC
>DETN01000082.1:0-10823 GCA_002362155.1 Lachnospiraceae bacterium UBA3287
GCTTTCTCTGATCGGGAAGGGGATTTCCGCAGCCGAAGGTCTCCCGGCTCACCAGCTCATAGTCCGCTTCGGGAAGAAGACCTCTTAAGCGGATCCGGATGGGCCCCAGGCAGGGCCTTGCGGCTGTGACCACAAGGCTGACCATGACCTGAGAGCGGTCCCTGGAAACAAATTCCCAGGCTTTGTGGTCGCCTCTTCCCATCTGGTCCGTCAGACGGTAATAACTGCCCTTTTGGATCAGGTCGTAAAGGGCGTGATAGTCCGCGATCTGCTTTCTGACCTCGCTTTTTTCCTCTTCTGTCAGCGTTTTCAGATCCAGTTCGTAGCCGAAGCTTCCCTGCATGGCAGTAAGGCCTCTGGTGCCGAAGGGAGTGATCCGGCCGGTCTGGTGGTTGGGGACTGCCGACACATGGGTGCTGACGGAAGATATGGGATAGCCGTAGGAGGTGCCTTCCTGGATGGAGAGGCGCTCAAAGGCGTCCGTGTCGTCGGAGCACCAGATCTGGGGGAAGTAGCGCAGCATGGCCGCGTCAAACCTTCCGCCGCCGCCCGAGCATCCTTCGAAGAGCACGTCCGGGAATTCCTCTGTCAGCCGCTCCAGCAGGTCATAGAGGCCCAGCATGAAACGATGAGGGACTTCGCCCTGCCTTTTGGGAGGAAGGCTGTGGCTGTAGAGGTCTGTCAGGTGCCGGTTCATGTCCCATTTGACATAGGCTATGTCATGATCCGCCAGCAGACTGTGGAGGGTGTGGTAAAGATAATCCACCACTTCCGGTCTGGACAGATCCAGGACCAGCTGGTTGCGGCTTACGGAAGGCTTTCTTCCGGGCACGGTCAGCGCCCAGTCGGGATGGGCCCTGTAAAGGTCCGAATCCTCGTTGACCATTTCCGGCTCCACCCAGATGCCGAACTTCAGCCCCATGTCCCTGATCTTTCCGATCAGGGGAGCAAGGCCTCCGGGGAGTCTGTCCTCGTTGACATACCAGTCTCCCAGACCGGCGTTGTCGTCGATCCTTTTTCCGAACCAGCCGTCGTCCATGACCAGCATTTCAATGCCCAGCTCGGCGGCTCTCCGGGCCAGATCCAGGATCTTTTCGGAGTCAAAGTCAAAGTAGCAGGCTTCCCAGCTGTTGATCAGGACAGGCCTTCTCCTTTCCATATATGCGCTTTTGCAGATATGGGACCGGATAAAGCGGTGGTAGCTGTCAGACAGGGCGGAAAGGCCCCGGTCCGAAAATGTCATAAGGACCTCCGGCGTCTCAAAGACTTCGCCCGGCCTGAGGAGCCATGAAAAATGCTCCTCATGGATGCCGGCGCTCACCCGTACAGACCCGGTCTGCTCTTTTTCTATGTCAAAGCGGTGGCTTCCGGAATAGACCAGCATCATGCCGAAACACTCTCCCGCCTCTTCTCCTGCATCTTTCCCGCAAAGGATCACGAAGGGATTCTGCTGGTGGCTGGAAGCGCCCCGCTTGGAGGAGACAGTCTCGATCCCGGTCATGACAGGGACTCTCTCCGCCTGCCTCTCCAGGGTATGTCTTCCGTGGAAGTGGATCAGATCATAGTCGCCTGACGGCAGATCCAGGCAGGCGGATCCTGCTTTTTCCAGAGTGATCTTCTGATCCGATCCGTTCCGCAGGCGGACGGCTCTTGTGATCATATCCTCATCTTCAAAGACGCCGTAAAGAAGCTCTGCCTCCAGACCCGAGGCCTCGTCCCGAAGAAGGATCTTCAGGCTCTCTGCACTGCCGCTTTTATCAAAAGCGGAGGGCATGCCCTTAATGGAATACTTCCCGTCCAGGATCTCATGGCCTTCGTAGCGGAAATCGGCTCCCCAGATCCCGTCTTCTCTTACTGAGCAGACGGAGGCGGTCCGGAAGTCACCCGTATTCTGGCCGCTGTACTCCAGGGGCAGAAGGTCCGAAGAGCCCCCTCTGGTCAGCTTCTTTTCATAGGGATTGGGAGAAAAGCCCACGTCGAAGGGGACGCAGAGATAATCCATCAGGTCATGGGTCGGTGTCCCGTAGTAAAGATGAAGGAGCTGTCCTGTTTCAGACACCTGCATCTGATAGCTGCTGTGACAGGTCTCCAGCAGAAATGCTTTTTTATCTTCTATAAATGTGATGCTCATGGCTTTGCCTTTACCTCTTCAGGTTCCTTATTTTTCCCACGTGACTGTAATGACTGCTTTTTCTCCCTTTTCGGGAAGAGAGAGGGTATAGACCGGGCCAGAACCGGAGAGCCTGTCTGTGACATCGATCCCGCAGCAGAGAGCCTTTACGGGTCTCTTTTCCGAGATCCAGGAGACTCTTCCTTCTTCCTTCAGAACCAGTGTATCGGTCTCTCCCTCCCTCCGGCAGGCTTCCAGAGCCGTAAATCCGGCGTATTTATCGGAAAGACCCAGGCAGGCTCTGCCCTCTCCCGCCGGCAGGAAAAGGATCCATTTGTAATCCCCTGCTCCCAGTCTTCCCTCAAATGAACCGTCCGGGCTGCAGGACAGGGCCTTCTTTTCCAGGAAGTCATAGAGGAAATACTTTTCTTCTCCTTCCAGCTCCGGTATCTCCCGGGGAGACACCCTGAAGGTCTGGTCTTCGCCCGTCAGGTTGAAAATGGCCATGCCGCCGGCCTTTTTGTCCTGTCCCCAGGATCCGCAGTTGTGGAGCTTTAAGGCGCCCTCCTTCAGGGGATCTCTGAACATGCACTCCTCCGCGGGCCTTGCGGGCCTTTCCATCATCAGGACCCTGCCGTCCATATATGCAAGGGGCCGGAGGACCTCCGGATCCGTTGCGCCGATCCTGTCGCTCACATAGACGGGGCCTCCGCTTACAGCCCGGAGCAGGCTGTGCTTTCCTGCGTGCTTATGGCTGGTCCAGAACATGTCCCAGTCGCAGCAGTAGACCTCGCCGTGGTAGACGGCGTTATAGGCATTCTGAATGAGATGCTCCGCAAAGCTCTCTTCCTTGGCGGGAAGGAAGTCGTCACTGTTCCTGGAGACTGCGGAGGAAGGCCTTGCCAGGATGTTTTCCATGGCCATGCCCATGCAGTTGATGACGGCCCCGTCCATCAGGGCCGCGCCGCTTTCCAGGCCGAAGCCCACCTTTTCCGCCGCCTCCGACAGGGGCAGGGAATTCTTGTAATACATGGCGGTGGCGCTCTGTCCGTCCACCTTTACAAAATCGATGCCTTCCCGGCGGAGACGTCTGTACCAGGTCCTGTAGAAGGCACCTGCCTTTTCGGGATCCGGTACCAGGCGGCCGGCGGGATTTTTATAAACACTGTCTCCTGCCTCCAGGGCCGCTCTGCTTCCGGGGGCTGTGCCGTCCCAGTAGCCGCCAAGGGCATGCCAGACGCCGAACCAGGAAACGGAAGTCTCCTTTCTGATATCCCGGATCATGGGAAGAAAGCCCCGGGGGAACTTTTCGGAGTCCGGCGCAAAGTCGGAAATCATCTTTTCCTCGGCGCCGAACCAGCCGTCGTCGATGAGGATCCAGCGGAAGGGAATCTTTTTTTCCGCGATCTCATCAGCTTTCTGCCTGATCTTCTCTTCACTGACCTCCGTATAGAAGGCGTCCCAGCTGCACCAGCCCAGATACTTCAGCATTTCCGGGATCCTTCTTTCTGTGCGGAGGCGAAGACCCTTTGTGCGGGAAAGTTCTTTAAAAATCCGGTGCACCGCTTCATGGGCCGTAGGGCCGCTGCTCATGAGAAAGAGCGTCTCGTCCACATGACAGAGGCCGCCAAGGCCGGCTGTCATCTCCAGAAGGAGCTCTCCCTTTTCCCCGCCCCTGAGGCCGGTCTTAAAGGTATCTCCGATCATAGGCAGGAGACAGATGATGCTCTCCTTCATTTTAAAAAGTGCGATCTGGGTCCTTTCCGGGATCTGGTCCGTTCCTTCGATAAAGGCAGGTCTGGTCCACCAGGGATTGAACATGTAGTAGGCCGTGATCTTCTCCGGCTTCTCTTCAAGAGGGATCCGGACCCTGACAGGGTTCCGTGTCCCAAGGCAGAGGGGATCCTCCAGGGTGGGGGTCTTTATGTCGATGCCGATCTGCGCTGACAGGAGGCCTTCTTCCTCCTTCAGGGCAAGGCGGCAGCTGACAGGCCCCTCTTCCTCATTTGCTGTGTTTACCATGACCTCTTTTTCGGTCACGGGCTGATCCTGCAGGCAGATCTCCACCTTCCAGATGTCTTTCCTGATCATGCTTTTTCTCCTTTCTTCCGAAGGCGTCTTACTTTTTCAAGTGATGTATGCATCATTACGCCGCAGATCCTGGCGATCAGGGCAAAGCCCATGAAGCAGAAAATGAAGGCGTAGAGAGGCTTATTGGCCTGATCCAGAAGGATCAGGACCATAGGCACCGTATAAAGGATCAGGCAGGACAGGGTCCTGACGGGAGAAGAGACCGCTTCCGCCAGGGCAAGGACGCAGAGGTCCTTTACCTTTCCCTCTTCTCTGGCAAGCAGGGAAAAGAGGAAGATAAAGAGCACCCAGGCGAAAAGCATGACGGCGATGATCACGGAGGAGAGATTTCTCATGAATCCCTGCCAGGTCATGCAGATCTGGAGATTCATGCTTCCAAAGAGCATGATGCCGGCAAAGGCAATGAAGCAGGCAGTATCTCCCAGGAAATGCTTCTTAAAGTACTTCCAGTAGACCTTCAGGGGATGGATGGTGCCCCCGGTCTGATAGAGCCTGTCCGACTCTTCTTCCTCAAGCATCTCGATGATGCTGCCGTAAAGGGCTGAAAGGGCCTGTCCTATGGTGATCACAGGGATGCAGCTGATCACAAAGAGAGGATGTTCAGGATCGCCAGAGTCCCGATCCTGGTCATAAGCCTGCCGAACATGCTGTCATTGGAAAGAAAACCGCCCAGATTCATAAGTGCCTCCTCCTGCAAAGTCATTTTTATGCAGAATCATCCTTAAGATCCGGGGCCGGAGAAAGCCTCGGCCCCGATCTATATGTGTTTCGTTTCGGTATTAAAGCTTGCCGCCGGAAGAAGCGATGCCTTCCACGAACTGCTTCTGGAAAATCAGGTAGAGTACCAGCATGGGAACGACTGCCATGACGGCGCCGGCCATCAGCTGGGGATAGTTGCTGCTGAACTGGCCCTGGAGCCTGGAAAGGGCTGCGAAGTCTTCCCATGTCCAGTCGCTGGTGGGATATGCTACGCCGTACTTGTCGAAGATGGCCTTGTTGTATACGACTGCGATGGTATCGTGATCCTTGGGAATTGCGTAGTGTGAACCATCGTAGGTGTAGAGCTCGTTGATGCCTTCGAAATAGTTGCCAAGGTCGATGCTCTCGTCTGCCTCAATGTAGCTGTCCATGTTCAGAAGAACGCCGGAGCCCATGTACTTGGCTGCGTTGTTGGAGTGCATCCAGAACACGTCGGGCATTTCGCCGCCGGATACGCCGGCTTCCAGCATGGTCCAGTAGCCGTCCCATCCGGGTACGGTAAACTCTACCGTGTAGCCGTTCTCTGCGCCCCACTCATCGGCGATCTGCTGCAGGCCTGCCAGCTGGTTGGGATCCCAGATGGCTACGGAAATGGTTCCGCCGCCGCTGCTGCTGCCGGAATCAGTGCCGCTGCTGCTGCCGCCGGATGCGCCGCATCCTGCCATGGCTGTGACTGCCATAACTGCTGCTGTCATAACTGCAAGAATCCTTTTTTCATCCTCTTTCCTCCTTTTTACAATCAGATGAAGTGCTTTGATTCAACTTACATGCTTATTATAAAAAGTTCATAAGGACATATGAATGGCGCGAGGAAGTGGTTAAATGTCGATTTTGATATGTCGATAAGACAACTTATATGTCAAAATGAATCCACTTATTCTCAATAATTCAGCCGTCTGCTAAAATAAGACTGCCGGCATCCGCCAATCGTTATTCCATGTGTTTTATTGCGGTATTTTCACCGGAGGATTACATGCGTACCAGCAAGTTTACAGATGAAAAGAACTTCCACTGCCTGGAGGATCTGCAGGAGACCTCTTCGGAGCTGTCCCTGATCCACTTCGGCAGCGAAAACTGCATGCCCAACCATGTCTTTGCGGGGATCAGGGACGAATTCATCATTCATTTCATCCTGTCCGGCCACGGCTTCTATTCCTGCGAGAGAAACATATGGCCTCTCACACAGGGACAGATGTTCCTGGTCCGTCCAGGAGATTCGGTGGTCTACTGTTCCGACAGCAGGGATCCATGGTCCTATGTATGGTTCGGCTTTAAGGGGACCAGGGCCAAGTCTCTCCTGGCCCAGAGCGGCTTTTCCAGAGACCGCCTGACCCTCCCCTTTATGGACGGGGAAGCTTTTGCCGGCGTCATTAATGAGATGCTGCAGCACAATACCCTGACCCCTGCGGACACTCTCTTCAGGGAATCGGGACTCTACAGGCTCTTCTCTCTTCTTGCCGCCAATGCAGAGAGCATCCCTTCCCTCTCGGGCAGCGAACCGGACAGGAGCGCCGGCAGCCAGTATGTATCCCAGGCGGTGGATTATATAAACGCCAACTACATGCATGCCATATCTGTCACGGATATAGCGGATCATGTGGGCATATCCCGTACCTACTTAAACCGCCTCTTCCATCAGGTCTACAATTCCTCCGTACAGGATTTCCTGATGAACTACAAACTGGACAAGGCCGCCTTTCTTCTGGTCAATACCGAAATGCCCGTCAAGGAAATCTCCCAGAACGCGGGCTACCGGGACCCCCTGGTCTTTTCCAAGGCATTCAAGACCAAATACGACGTCAGCCCCAAGAACTACAGAGCCTTCAGACAGTCTTTGGAACTGAGAGAAGAAAGGCCCCTGCAGGCTGAAAATCTGATGTAGCTCAGAAAGCATACGAAGGAGCTCCTGAAAAAAACGATCCGGCAGCCCTCAAATAAGAAGTCTGCTCTGTCCAGAATCCCCGCAGCCGCGGGGATTTTTCATTTCCCGCATTTTTTCCTTTTTTTCTTCCTCTCCCGCTGCCGGATCTTCCGGATGCTCCTGATACCCGACAGGCTCTGTACTTTCTGCTGTTATGATCCATTATAAAAAAGCCCCTCGGATATACATATGGATGTAATGGGCACAAATATGCCTCTTTCCCGCTTCTTTATGACAGCCAGTTCCGCGGCGATTTAACGCCCGCAAAAAAACACGGAAAGCCATTCCCTTTACAGGGAAGACTCTCCGTGTCTCGTTTTTCCGGCCTTTTGCTGGAGGCAGCAGACGATCTGGTCATGCCTCTTCAATCATACACTTATGGTGTTTGAACTCCGGGCTCCTGTTCGATATGTCTTTATCATATTCAACAGCCACGAGGAGAATGTTGCCTCTGTAGTGTTCCAGTCTCTCCGGATATTTCTGCCTTTTGATCTGCGATAGTGCCGTGTCAGCACTCTGGTTATATTTCAGTTCAACAATCATTGCAGGCAGAGAAGCATACTGGGGTCCGGGCAGATATGCAAGATCCACGTAGGCTTTTCCGCTGTCCAGTTCCAGAATGACCGTATAGTATTTCTGAGCCGCATAATAGGCAAGTTGTACTGCATAGCTGAGGGCTGTCCCGTCATGATATGTCTTATTTCCCGCCCTGTTATGAGCCTCCTCCAGAAGCTCAGCGACCCGGTCAGCGTTTCTCTCCCACGCAGCTTTTTAAGATTTCTTCCGACCTGGCAAATGCCCGGAAAGCCGGTATCCACTTTTCCCCCTTTGTTGATGTTCTGAATTCATCCATGATTTCCCGGTTGGGAATGAATACTTCACTTCGTTTATCATCAAACCCCAGATACCCTAAGTGAATCAGCAGTGACAACACATCATCCCTTCCATTGAAAGTAGTCATGTCATTCTGATAAGTGGATGTATCTATCTTCAGCCTTCCGCCGTCCATCAGAAGAGCAACCGCCTCTTTCAGTCCGTCGAAGTCCATTTCTATGTACTCAGCCAGAGCTTCGTATGTCTCTGTTTTATTCCAGTAATCTTTAATAGTACCTGTGATCGTTGCCTCCACTACAGACAGAGGACTGTAGAGGGAATATCTGGCAGCGTCAGGTGATTTTCCGAAAGCCCTCAGCTCTTCATGTTCAGGATCCGGCGGCAGGACATCACTGACTTCATAGCCATCATACCAGTCGCTCACAGCCCGGTAATCTCTTCCGTACCTCCTGCAAAGACTCTGCACCTCTTCTTCCGTAAATCCGGTATACCTGGCCAATTGCCTGGGGAACATCATGGAATATTCCGTGAACATATTCAGAGCTGAATGCTTTCCGTATTTCTTTATAGGAAGAATGCCTGTCATATAAGCCAGCGCGATGTGGGTATTATCCTTCATCAGGTTTCTGAGAAAATCAAGGTATTCCCGCTGACCTTCTTTATCATTCTTCCTTTCCCTGAACACTGCATCCCACTCATCAATTACGATAATGATCTGCCTGTCGTTAGAAGAATACACATCTTCAATTGTCTGGACCAGGTCCTCATCATCGAAATAATCTATGTCCGGGTATTCCCTTTTAATATCTCTGATGACCAGAAGCTGCATTCTGGCAAGTGCCTCTTTAGCAGTAGTTTTCTTTCCGAAAAACTTCGTCATCACAAGGCGGATCACATCGAACCTTCCCAGATACTCATCCCAGGATATCTCTTTTTCGCCGTTCCTGAAGGGCATACCCACTGCCAGTTCCTTTTGGCGAACAGACTTCTGCTGTCAGCCTCTCTGTCATAATAAGCGCAGATCATATCTGCCGCCATTGTCTTGCCGAACCGGCGCGGACGGGAAACACCGACAAACCTTTGCTGCGTATTTACAAGCAGGTTAAGGTACTGAATCATTTCGCTCTTGTCCACAAATATTTCAGAATTGACTGCCATCTGAAAACTCAGCATGCCAGGATTCAGATATGTACCCAAGCATCCTCCATTACGGTAACTTTTATTCATGAAAAACTGTTACGGGAGCAGAATACATTGTCATATGCTCTGCCGCATCCCGAAAAAACGTCTTCATAAAGAACTTTCATCGCCATTTGTTATTCAGGGTTCCAGTACAGAAAAATACTTTGACGCACGGCTCCGATCTGAACATGAAGCGGGGTATGGAGCCCCTCGGAATGAAAATATCGGCAGTAGCCCCGGAGCGTTAAACAATCCGCAGGAATCATTTTTGTACTGAAACCATTTATAGTCTATATGTAAAAAAGCCATCACACAAGTAACGGTCTTCTGCTGACAGGCAGAGACAGCGCAGCAGTACCTGATCGCCCGGCCACCGTAAAAAGGCGGAAAGCGCTTCCCTTTTCAGGAAAGGCTTTCCGCCTTTTATGGTTTACTTCATTTGACCGTTCAGAAAACTTCCGTCTTCCGAACCCTGGCTGAATGCATCAAGCGCTTTTATGCTTCCTGAGCAATAGCTGCCTGGGCTGCTGCCAGACGGGCGATCGGTACACGGAAAGGTGAGCAGGATACATAGTCAAGGCCGATCTTGTTGCAGAACTCGATGGAGGAAGGATCGCCGCCGTGCTCGCCGCAGATGCCTGCATGGAGTGTAGGACGTACTTTCTTACCCTTTTCCATAGCGATTTCCATCAGCTGGCCGACACCGGTCTGGTCAAGCTTTGCGAAAGGATCGCCTTCAAGGATCTTGGCGTCATAGTATGCGTTCAGGAACTTGGTGGCGTCGTCACGGGAGAAGCCATAGGTCATCTGAGTCAGGTCGTTTGTACCGAAGCAGAAGAACTCAGCCTCTGTTGCGATGGCGTCGGCTGTCAGAGCCGCACGAGGGATCTCGATCATGGTACCGACTTCATACCTCAGGTCGGAGCCGGCCTTTGCGATCTCGGCATCAGCGGTCTCAACAACGATCTTCTTGACAAATGCCAGTTCCTTGACCTCGCCGATCAGAGGAATCATGATTTCGGGAACCAGATCCCAGTCGGGATGCTCAGCCTTGACAGCGATGGCTGCACGGATCACGGCTGTTGTCTGCATCTTTGCGATTTCGGGATAGGTAACTGCCAGACGGCATCCGCGGTGGCCCATCATAGGGTTGAATTCCTTGAGGCCTTCGATGATGGCCTTGATGGCCTCTACGCTCTTGCCCTGGGCTTCTGCCAGCTTCTTGATGTCAGCTTCTTCCTGAGGAACGAACTCATGCAGAGGCGGATCCAGGAAACGGATGGTAACAGGGTCGCCTTCCATAGCTTCGTACAGGCCCTTGAAATCGCTCTCCTGCAGAGGCTCGATCTTCTCCAGGGCTGCTTCTCTTTCCTCGACGGTATCGGAGCAGATCATCTCACGGAATGCAGCGATCCTGTCCTCATCGAAGAACATGTGCTCTGTACGAACCAGGCCGATGCCTTCTGCGCCCAGCTCGCGGGCCTTCTTGGCATCGCGGGGAGTATCGGCGTTTGTACGGACTTTCAGCTTGCGATACTTGTCAGCCCAGCCCATGATCCTGCCGAAGGTGCCGGTGATCTTTGCGTCGACTGTAGGGATCGCGCCGTCATAGACGCAGCCTGTGGAGCCGTCGAAGGAGATGACGTCGCCTTCGTGATACTCTTTGCCTGCCAGTGTGAATTTCTTGTTGGCTTCATCCATGATGATGTCGCCGCATCCGGATACGCAGCATGCGCCCATACCACGGGCAACGACTGCTGCATGGGAGGTCATACCGCCGCGGACTGTCAGGATACCCTGAGCAGCCTTCATGCCGGTGATATCTTCGGGGGAAGTCTCCAGACGGACCAGAACGACCTTCTCGCCTCTTGCTGCCCACTCTTCTGCGTCTTCAGCGGTGAAGACGATCTTGCCGCAGGCTGCGCC
>DETN01000082.1:10875-11636 GCA_002362155.1 Lachnospiraceae bacterium UBA3287
GGAGCTGCGCCCAGAGCCTTTGCGATGGGAGTAGCTGCCTTCAGAGCTGCTGCATCGAAGGTAGGATGAAGCAGAGTATCCAGGTTTCTGGGATCGATCATGGCAACGGCTTCCTTCTCAGTCCTCATGCCTTCGTCTACCAGATCGCATGCGATCTGCAGAGCGGCCTGAGCGGTCCTCTTGCCGTTACGTGTCTGCAGCATGTAAAGTTTGCCGTGCTCTACGGTGAACTCCATATCCTGCATGTCTCTGTAGTGGTTCTCAAGAATGCTGCAGACTTCCTTGAACTGTGCGAAAGCTTCAGGGAACTTCTGCTCCATCTCGGTGATGTGCATGGGGGTACGCACGCCTGCTACGACGTCTTCGCCCTGTGCGTTGGTCAGGAACTCACCGAAGAGGCCCTTTGCACCGGTAGCGGGGTCACGTGTGAAAGCAACGCCGGTACCGCAGTCATCGCCCATGTTGCCGAATGCCATGGACTGTACGTTGACAGCTGTTCCCCAGGAATAAGGGATATCGTTGTCACGTCTGTAAACGTTTGCGCGGGGGTTGTCCCAGGAACGGAAAACAGCCTTGATGGCGCCGAAGAGCTGTTCCTTGGGATCGTCCGGGAAATCTGTGCCGATCTTGGCCTTGTATTCAGCCTTGAACTGGTTGGCCAGCTTCTTCAGATCGTCTGCATCCAGCTCGATGTCGAGCTTGACGCCCTTTTCTTCCTTCATCTGGTCGATCAGAGCTTCGAAGTACTTCTTGCCGACTTC
>DETN01000082.1:11710-12442 GCA_002362155.1 Lachnospiraceae bacterium UBA3287
ATGCCCAGCGGGGATTTCCGGACTGTGCGGCAATGGTGTTGACAACGGTCTCGTTCAGACCCAGGTTCAGGATGGTATCCATCATGCCGGGCATGGAAGCGCGTGCGCCGGAACGTACGGAAACCAGAAGAGGGTTCTTCTCGTCGCCGAACTTCTTGCCGGTGATCTCTTCCATCTTTACGATGTACTCGTTGATCTCAGCCATGATCTCGGGATTGATCTCGCGGCCGTCCTCATAATACTGTGTGCAGGCTTCGGTGGTGATGGTAAAGCCCTGCGGAACCGGAAGACCGATGTTGGTCATCTCTGCAAGGTTTGCACCCTTGCCGCCAAGCAGTTCACGCATGTCAGCCTTGCCTTCTGTGAACAGATAACAATACTTTTTGCCCATTCTTTTCCTCCTTTGTAATCCCCTGTGTAATGGGTTTTTGACTTGTATCAGGCGGATCCGTCTCCGGGATCAAGGGATTCCCCTTCGGGAACAAATCCGTCAAAAATAAAGACATCGAAGTGGTGTCTGTATTTTTCCATTTCTTCTTCGCTCCTGACCACCCAGGCAGCGCTTTTTCTCCTAAACAGAGACCGGCACAGCCTCCGGGAGAGATTGGCCCGGTACTCTGCATTATAGGAAATAAAATCCGGTCTGGAAAGGAAGTTCAGAAGCAGGAACTGCATGGCCAGCAGGAAAGGCCTGTGGACCCATACCCGGTACTCCGGCGTATGGACGAAGCC
>DETN01000003.1 GCA_002362155.1 Lachnospiraceae bacterium UBA3287
CCGCCTCCGCACAGAAGCCCCACCAGGACCGTGACGATGGTATCGATCATGTAGGTGATCTCGTCCACCGCGAAGACGTTCCTGGCGTCCACTTTGATGTCTATGTCGGACAGGGCCAGGTAGGAGGAGAGGCTCAGGGCCCTGTAGGGCACGTTGTAGCGGATGCAGATGGGCTGGGTCAGGGTCTCCAGGGCATAGGAGATGTGCTTCATCCAGGCCGTTACGGGCTTTGTCAGAAGGGCTCTGGCCTCGTCTGTGTGGAGCCAGGCCGTGATCTCCTGTTCCAGAGCCGCGTCGATGTCGCAGAGCCTGCGGATCTTACCCTCCCTCCAGCGGATGATGCAGGGCAGGACGGCCTCCTTGAGGATGGGCATGGTCAGGGTCTCCACCGCCCTGCGGTAGAGATCGTCCAGGTTCTCTTCCACGATGCGCTCCACCGTGGAGGAATCCTTCAGGTTGTCGATCTCCTTGCGGAAGAGGCGCATGTCCTCGTCGATCCTGCCGCACCAGGCAAGGCCCCTGGCCACGGAGTACTCGGGCTCCGCGCTGGTGATGACCACCACGTCGGGATAGACCTCCCGGCACCAGTCGGCCAGGGCGGGGAGCTTGGATACGCCGCCGGTCAAAAAGAGGAGCTCGGGCTCGGTGCCCGTGATCTTTTCCCTGGTATTACGGAGGCTTTCCGTAAAGACCTGGTGGAAGGAACGGCCGTTTAAGGCAGGGGCATCCTTATAGAGGATCCTGTCGGCCACAGCTTTGTCGATCCGGAGGGTCAGGTCCAGCGGCTCCTTTCCCAGGATCCGGACAGTCTGGGTGCAGCCGTACTTTTCCCAGTATTCCTGGTCCGCAAAGTACTTTTCCTTCAGGCGCCTTGCGGCAAATTCACAGTAGCTTCGCCAGGGCTCGCTCTCTGCAAAGACCCTGCGGAGCTTTTTTTCGTCCGGGGAAGCGTTTACGGATATTTCCAGCAGCAGCTCGTCCATGATGCCGCCGCCAAGACGCACTTCGCCGGCTGTCTGCAGTTCCACCTCCCTGCCCGCCGAGATGTAGGCGAAGTCGGTGGTGGAGGATCCCATGTCCACCACCAGAACGGGGTGGGAGAGGATGTCGTAGCCTACCTGCAGGTGTCTGGACTGGCAGGCGCTGACCAGGGCGGCCCTGGATTCGGAGATGATCCTGACCGGGGGGTAGCCCAGCCTTGTAAAGATGGTCCGGTAGCGCTCCCTGGCGTTGGGGTCCCAGCCGGCGGGGCAGCCGATATAGAAGCAGGAATCCTCGCCCTTTATGACGGAGCCGGACTCATAGAGTTCTCCCAGGACCCCGGAGGCGAAGCTTCTGATATGGGATGCCGAATCGGGATCCGTCAGAAAGCCGCTTTTAAAGCGCAGGTGGCGCTCCACGGCGTCGGGATGGTAGCAGGCGTTCTCGCCGATCACCAGGTCCCGGTCGGAGAGCCTGGCCCAGGCCGTAATGAAGCTTCCCGCGCCTGCCACGGGCAGGATAGCGGGTTCCCGGGGACCGTCTTTTACCAGCAGGGAAACGGCGCTTTCGGCGTCTCCCAGGTCAAATCCATAGAACTTTTCCATAGGAAAGGACTCCTTTCTCAGAGGGTGCCGGCAAGGCCCCGCATAAGGACCAGGGTGCCGCTTTTAAGGGCGGGGCGGATGGTCCTGTCGGAAGGGGCCGGCATTCTGTCAAAGAGGGAAGCGGTATCCGAGCTGTATTCCACCAGTTCGACGCTGTGCCTGTGCAGGTAGAAGCGGATCTCTGAGATCATATCCCTGGCGTAGGCTTCCTCCGGCCTGCTGTAGGCGGACTCCAGAAGGCCCGAAAGAAGCTGCAGCTCGTCCTTTTTCAGAGGAGAGGAGCTCTGATCCGGAAGGCCGGGGATATCGCTCTCAGAGACGGAAAGGGCGGATTTTCGCCGGACCTCCTCCAGGTTGTGGTCCACCACGTTCAGCATCATGGACAGGCTGTGGTAGACTTTCTCGGAATCGGTCTCGGATTCCACGATGGTCTCTCCGGGCACCTGGGGCATGACGCCCTCTGCGGACCGCCTGCCCGCCAGAAAGATCCCGCCCATGCCGGCGATGAGAAGCATGGCAGAGACAGGAAACAGGGTGATGGCGGCGATATGGCCGGCGCCAAGCGCCAGAAGAAGGGCCCCGCCGGCAGAAGATCCGATCCCCGCCGCCAGGGGCAGGGTCACCCTTGCGGAGGCTTTTTTGTCCTCCCGGCGGGAGGCAAGGGTATATACTTTTGCCTCTCCCGCAGTGTCCAGAAGAGGCAGGGCGGCTCTGGCCGTCTGCATGGCGTACCAGGCCTCTTCGCCGGCCCTTTTGTCCGTATTGGCTTCGTTGTACTGGAGCAGGATCCGGTTCAGTTCCTCCTCGCAGACCTGGATGACCCGGTCCGGTCCGGAGACCGAAGAGAGTCTCTGCAGGAAGCGTTCTTTGTCCTTTTCCAGGAATTCATAGATGGTCATGGCAGTATCCTCCATACATTCTAAGTATAGCAGATGGAGGG
>DETN01000125.1 GCA_002362155.1 Lachnospiraceae bacterium UBA3287
CTTTGAAGCCGTCTCCACCAGCGGTTTGGAGATCTTTACTACCTACGGCGAGCTGGTGGTGATCCTGGTCCTTTCCATGCTGATCGTGGCCCTGGTAGTGAATCCTCTGATCGTGGGGATTACCCTCAGGCACAATCCCTATCCCCTGATCTTTAAGTGCATCCGCCAGAGCGGCGTGACGGCCTTCTTTACCAGAAGCTCTGCAGCCAACATCCCAGTCAACATGGAGCTCTGCAAGGAGCTGGGCCTGGACGAAGACATGTATTCGGTCTCCATCCCCCTGGGCTCCACCATAAACATGGACGGGGCCGCGGCGGTCATCACCACCTTTGCCCTGACGGCCGCCAACTCTGTGGGCGCGGCGGTAACGCTGCCCATGGCCTTTCTGCTCAGCATTGTTTCCACCTTTTCCGCCTGCGGGACTTCCGGCGTAGCGGGTGGGTCCCTGCTTCTGGTGCCCCTGGCCTGCTCACTGTTCGGAATCTCCAACGACGTGGCCATGCAGATCGTGGGCGTGGGCTTTATCGTCAGTGTGATCCAGGACTCTCTGGAGACCGCCCTCAATTCCTCCGGCGACGTGATCTTTACCGCCACTGCGGAATTCCTGGAGTGGAAAAAGGAAGGAAAGGAGCTGCCTCTCTGATGAAAAGTATAAAAAGCGTTTATAAGATCGGCAACGGCCCCTCCAGCTCCCATACGGTGGGTCCCTACCATGCGGCAAAGACCTTCGGAGAGCGCTATCCGGATGCGGACGCCTATGAGGTCACGCTCTACGGCTCCCTGGCCTTTACCGGAGAAGGACACGGCACCGGCAAGGCCATCCTGGAGGGCCTGCCGGGGGCAAAGATCATCTTTGACCGGGAGACCCGGGACCTTCCCCATCCCAATACCATGAAATTCGAGGCCTTTAAAGAAGGCGCAAGGATCGCCTCTGTCAGGATGTTCAGCATCGGCGGCGGGTCCATCCGGATCGAAAATGAGGCCTCCGAGGAAGACAGAGAGGTCTATCCCCAGACGGGCTTTTCCGAGATCGTCTCTCTCTGCAACCAGGAGAAGATCAGCATCCTGCAGCTGATCTATATCCTGGAGGGCTATCAGCTCAGAGATTATCTGAAAACGGTCTGGCAGGCCATGAGGAGCGCCGTGGAGCGGGGCCTTGCGGCGGAGGGCATTCTGCCCGGGGGCCTGAAGCTGACCAGAAAGGCAAAATATCTTTACCGTAAGCGCTGCTACAACGAAAGCGCCGACGTGACCATGAACCGGGTCATCGCTGCCTACGCCTATGCTGTCAGCGAGGAGAACGCTGCCGAGAACCTGGTGGTCACGGCGCCCACCTGCGGCAGCTGCGGGGTCCTTCCCTCCATCCTCTATTACATGCAGGAGGACCGGGGCTTTCCCGAAGAGGAGATCCTGGACGCCCTGGCCGTGGCAGGCCTTGTGGGAAATGTGATCAGGACCAACGCCTCCATCTCCGGAGCGGAATGCGGCTGTCAGGCCGAGATCGGCTCCGCATGCTCCATGGCGGCGGCCGCGGTGGCCCAGCTCTACGGACTGAGCATAGACCAGATTGAATACGCCGCGGAGATCGCCATGGAACACAACCTGGGACTGACCTGCGATCCGGTGGGCGGCCTGGTCCAGATCCCCTGCATCGAACGGAATGCGGTAGCCGCCATGCGTGCCCTGAGCTCCGTCAATCTGTCCCGCTTCCTCTATGCCACCAGAAAGATCTCCTTCGACGACGTGGTAGCCACCATGTATCAGACCGGACTGGATCTGAGTGAAAAGTACAGGGAGACGGCCCACGGAGGTCTTGCCCAAATCTACAGGGAACATCTGCCGGCCGGGACCTGAAAGACACACGCATAAGCAGATATAGTTTAAAGCCCTGTCTGCCTTCGGAGCTTACCGGAGTGCAGGCAGGGTTTTTCATGTCTTAAAGGCTTTCTGTTCATTGCCTTCTCTTTCTGCTAAGATGATGAAAGAGGATCCCGGTGGGACTTAAGCTATGGAGGTGGGAAGTTGGCTGTATACGCACTGCTTTTGGGAATAGAAGATTACAGGAGCCTTTCCATGCCGGATCTTGCATCTGCCTCCGCGGATCTGTCTCTGATGAGAAATGCTCTGGAAAAGGACCTGAAGATCCCCGGAGAGAACATCCTTGTTCCGGGGGAAGAGGAAGGCTGCCGGGTAAGGACAGAGGACCTGGCCCTTTCCATGGCCTCCTTTCAGAAACTTATGCAGAGAGAGGATCTTCTGATCTTTTACTTTTCCGGCCACGGGAACGGAAAGAGCCTTTTCTTTTCGGATGGGAAGGTGGATCTGCAGAGCGTTATCGACTTCATAGACGGAATGGATATAAAAAGCGCTCTTGTCATCCTGGACTGCTGCATGGCCGGAGACTTTTCGGTGCCGGACGCCCATCCTCTGGACCTGGAGGAGGGCCTGTCGTCTTTTGCCGGCAGAGGGACCGCCGTCATGGCCTCCTCTGCGGCAGATCAGAAATCCAGGCTGACAAAGCCCGGAGGAGAGAGCATCTTTACCCGGGCCCTGACAGAAGCCATGGGGGAAAGGAGACTGGTGAGAAGAGGCCGGTTCTCCCTGCAGGACCTGTTCGACGAAACGGCCTTTTACGTCAGTCTCCGGAACAGGAGGCATCCCGCAAAGGCCCAGCATCCCGTCTTCCGAAGCGCCATGGGAGGGACCCTTTTCTTTCCTGTGGCAGACCCGCCGGAGAAGAAAAAGGCGGCCGTCTCCTTTGAGACCCCTTCCTGCACCGTCTCCTCCATAAAGCCCATGAACGCCTCCGACGCAAGAAGGCTCTGCGCCTTTGTAATCCCCGGGAGAAGGGGAGCTGGTAATCCCTCAGGGGAGGAAAAGGGAAGCGCGGAAGGCAGAGGTTTTGTCCCGGAAACGGACCGGGCCCTTGCTGCCATGACGAGGGAGGTGGTCTCCTGTATCCTCCGGATGCCGGAGGAGAGGCTCTATCCCGGAGACAGGCGTCTTAAGGGCAGGGAGACCGGGGCCGTATGGTGTTATTTTGCAGCAGATGACCGGGACCTTGCCGAGAGTCTTTACTTTGCCGTCTGCATCTGGGCCGGAAACCCGGAGATGAGAGGGCGTTATTACAGAGAGGACAGATACAGTCATGTCACGGACGGCATCCTGGTGCAGAGGAATATTTCCTATCCCATGCTGAAAAAGATGCAGAAGAGGGAAATGACCAGGGAGACGTGTATTTCGGAGTACGGAAAGCTCCTTGCCGGCATTGTCAGCATGGCAGAGACCTTTATCCGGGGCCTGCAGGAGGCTGAAAACGGACTGGCTGCTCTTAAGGATCTGAAAGAACGCTTCGGGCCATGGGCGGGGAAGGTCAGGACCATGTATATCCGCCTGTCAGATGGTGGGAGACCGCCTCTGGATCTGTATGAATGGACGGAAGGGATCTGTGACCTGGCCGGATGGGTCCTGGACCTTTCTATTTACCTGGAAAGGGAGAGCCTTCAGGAGGAAAGAGACCGGTGGCTGATCCGGAACGCCCTCAGGCACTACTATGAAAGCATGGACGTTCTGGCGGCTCTGGAAGAACAGGCCGGTATAAGAAATACGGGAGAAGCTTAGGATGGTACAGGAACTGGTCCTTCGGGAAGGCGAAGGGGAAAAACTGAAAAGGGAGATCAGAGAGCTCAGGGAGAAGGCGGCGGCCCTGACCGCGGAGCGGGATGACTTAAAGCACCGCGTCTGCCGGGAACTGGAAGCGGAATATAACCGCAGGATCGGGGTCCTGGAGCTGACCGTTCTGATGAAAAGGATCAAGGTACTGCAGCTCAGGCGCCTTCTGGAAGCACTGCAGGCCCTCCTCAACCGGAGGGAGCAGCCGGACTTTCTGAAAGAAGAGGAAAAGATCAGGGAGGAATCCCGGGCCTATGAAGAGGACCTGAAGGACCGGG
Source organism: Lachnospiraceae bacterium UBA3287 (assembly GCA_002362155.1). Classification (GTDB taxonomy): domain Bacteria; phylum Bacillota; class Clostridia; order Lachnospirales; family Lachnospiraceae; genus CAG-791. The sequence goes on from DETN01000125.1 coordinate 3,951, forward strand.
CGGAAAAGATCCGCCGGGATGAGGAGGAAGAAGGCAGACGCAGGAAAAAAAGGACCGAGTGGGAGGAAAGGAAGCGGAGAGAAGAAGCTGAGGAAAAAGGAAGGGAGAAGGACCGGAAAGAGGCGGATCCTTACCCGGAGCAGAAGAGAATCTCCCGGGAAGATGAATCCTCCGGCCCTTCCTTTACGGAAAGGCTGAAAAGTCTTTACCGCAGGATCGTAAAGCTCCTGCATCCCGATATGAATCCGGACGTCACGAAAGAGCAGCAGGCCCTTTTCAGGGACGCGGTCAGGGCCTATAAAGAGGAGGACATAGACAGGCTGCAGGAGATCTCCGACCTTCTGGATGCGGAGATCTTCCCAGAAAGGGCAGGGGACAGTCCGGAGGACCTGGCAAAGCTGAGAAAGATCCGGGACGGCCTCCTTTCGGCCATAGCCGCACTGGAAGCAGAGATAAGGGAGATCAAAGAGACCAGGCCCTACCTGTACAAGTTCTTCCTGGAGGATGAGGATGCCGTAAAGGAAAGAAGAGAAAGCCTCTTTGCCCTGATCAGGGAGCTGGATGAGCAGATCGGGGTCCTGGAGGAGAGGCTTGGGGAGATGAAAAAGAAAGGCGGGACACTATGAAAGAGATAAAAGGCGGACAGGACATGCTGGAGTTTATCAGGTCCAGGAGAAGCACCAGAGCCTTTGCAGAGAGCCCGGTAGATCAGGACCTGACAGAGATGGTCCTGGAAGCGGGGAGGTATGCTCCCAGCGGGGGCAACAGCCAGACAAGTCATTTCCTGGTCATTCGGGACAGGCAGATCCTGGATAAGCTGGCCCTCCTTGTCAGGGAGGCCTTTGCGGACATGGAGATCACGGAGGGCATGTATCCCTCCATGGCAAACTCCATCAGGCTCTCCAAAGGGGGAAAGTATGTCTTCCACTACAACGCCCCGGTCCTGATCCTGGCGGCCAACAGGAAGGACTACGTAAATAATCTGGCGGACATTTCCTGCGCTCTGGAGAACATGATGCTTATGGCGAACGCCCTGGATCTGGGCAGCTGCTGGATCAATCAGCTGAAATGGCTGAATGAGGACCAAAGGCTCCTTTGTCTGGAAAGGGAGCTGGGACTTAGGGACGGCGAGAGGGTCTACGGGGCCCTGGCCCTGGGATGGCCCTCATCCGGCGCCCCTCTGCGGGAGCCTCTTCCCAGAAAGGGCAACGAAGTCACATGGATCGGATAAAGGTGGAAAAGCGCCTGAAGAGAAAAAGAAGATTCAGGCAGATCGGCCTCTTTCTGGCAAGGCTTCTTTTTATAGGCGCCCTCTTTGCCATGCTTTACCTGGTAAGGAGGTTCATGCCCGGAGCGGGGGAAGACACCTCCCTGTCAGGCCTTTCCGTATCTCTTGGAAACGGGGAAGAGGTCACACTGGATGTCCCCTCCTGGAAGGGGGAGCCCTTTTATACCCTGAACGGGGACAGGCCCTTTTTTGACCCGGAAAAGGCGGATTTTCAGGGACAGGAGTACAGTAGCCTGGATTCCCTGGGCCGTTGCGGACCCGCCAGGGCCCTGCTGGATGAGCGTATGATGACAACGGAGGAGAGGGAGGACATAACGAAGGTCCGCCCTTCCGGCTGGCACCAGATCCGTTACAGGGGGATCATCGATTCGGAGCCGCCCTTTCTATACCACAGGTGCCACCTCATCGCCTACTCCCTGACGGGCCAGGGGGCCAATGAAAAGAACCTGATCACCGGGACAAGGTATTTCAACGTGCACGGCATGCTGCCCTTTGAAAAGGAGATCATGGACTATCTCCGGGATACGGATTTCCATGTGCTATACCGGGTGACGCCCGTATTTGAAGGAAAAGACCTGCTCTGCCGCGGCGTCATTATGGAAGCCTGGTCGGTGGAGGACAGGGGAAGGAGCGTCTGCTTCAATGCCTTTGTCTACAACGTCCAGCCGGGGATCATCCTGGACTACCGCGACGGATCCAGCCGGGAGGAGAGCAGCAGCCGGTAGGAAAAGAGAATACAGGAAAGTCTTTTTACGGGACCGGAAAGGCAGTCTGCCTTTTCCGGTCCTTTTTCCATGCAGGGAATTCAGAAAGACTCGTGGGGAAGAAAACCGCGGAAAAAGCATTACGAGCAGGGATGCAAAAACATGGAAACATCTTGGTCATGGAACTTTACATCTGTGTTTTTTATCCTTATTGGTGAGATGCTGTGTTAAATTCCCAGGCATAGAACGGAGGTATGAAAATGAGGATAAAAAGTCTGACAGCACTGATACTGACTTTATGTATTCTGTCGGCATGCGGTTCTTCTGGATCGGGGCAGACATCTGACGCCCCGAATGAAACAATTTCCGAAATGGAATCCAAAGAGGAAAAAGAATCGGAAGCTGCTTCGCAGGGACAGACGACGGTCGTCAAAGACAACAGGAGGAAAAAAGAAGACGCTGCAACGGAAGATCAGGAGAAACCGAAAACGGAGACACCTGTTATAGCACCTGAAGATCTTGAGATAAGAGAATGCAGCTATGAAAACAGTATCGGAACAACGATCTGGTATCTGATCGTGACGAACAAAGGAAGCGGGTCAGGGACTGTCAGATTTAACGGCACTGCCTATAATGCAGGCGGAGATGTAATCGGTGCTGCAAATGCAGGAATTGATATACTGGGGCCTTCCGAAACCAGTCTTGCTTATTTTTATTTTGATTCTGTGACCGGTATAGATCATGTTGAGTATTCGGTTATGACAGATGCTGCATCTCATTATTATCCTGTCCTTGCCGATCTTAGCATGGAGCAGAATATCAATGACAGGAATCTGACGGTAAAGGTTACGAATAACGGCAGCAGAACAGCACAGTTTGTGCAGGCTTATGCATTGTTTTTTGATGCAGATAACAATCTTATTTCCGCCGACAGTGAATACGTTGTAGACAATGATTCTGAAATAAAACCCGGCGGTTCCTGCAGCGGTCAGATGAACGCCTATAAGGACTTTGATCACGCTGAGTGCTATCTGACCGGAAGATCAGACGGAAGTGCCGGCTCTGCTGTCAGCAGTATTTCCGGAGAGGATTTTGATGTCCGGGAATATCTTTATGAAAATTCGTTTGCATCCATGTATTACCTTGTAATCAAAAACAATTCCGAATATACAGTATCCATTTCGGGGAATGCAGAGGCTATGGATGCAGAGGGAAATACGATCGGAGCTGCAGATACCTCTGTCGATGTACTGGGCCCTCAGGAGGAAAGCATAACTTATTTCTATTTTAGTAATGTAAAAGGCATAGCCAGTGTCGACTATTCTCTTTCCTACAGTGAATCCAGGTATTACAGTCCTGTAATTTCCGATCTTGCACAGGAAATTACCATCAATAACAGCAACGTTATCGTTACACTGACCAATAATGGTTCGGAAGCAGCCAGATTTGTGCAGGCATATGCCTTATTCATGGACAGCAGCGGTAATATTGTCTATACAGATTCGGGATACATTACAGATGATGACTCAGAACTGAAGAGCGGTGCGACATTGTCGAAACAGCTTGACTGCAGAACAGCTTTCGATCATGTGGAGGTCTATCTGACAGGAAGGAGATAAGCTCATCCCGGTTATATTTAATATGCATTTTTGAAGCAGCAGGCGGCAGGATTTTCCATGGCCTGCTGCTTTGCTGTTTTTCGGCAGATATGGTACATCTTTTTAGACCTGTAAAATCGGACCGGATTGTGGTAACGTACAGAGTTAGAAAAGAAACTTACATCTGATATACGATATAGAGGTGTTTCCGATGACAGAAGAGGAAAGATGGGTCATGCAGGGACTGGATCCTGACGATCCTGCCTGTATAAAGAGCGTGGCACAGCTGGAAAAATACATAGACGAGGTGGGCTTCCTTCCTCTTTTCCGTGGGGACATCCCCGGCTTTTCCGTGGAGGAGCATACCGCTGCGGACGGCTGGTGGACGGACGATCCCGAAAGAGATCCCTGGGCCTGGAGACAGATCCTGGCACAGAGAGGACATGTGGCCTACGGAAAGTTCTTTGACAGAAAGGCAGGCTTTATCTCCCTTGAATGGCTTCCGGTCTTTGCCAACTGCAGAAGGGACGGCTATGATTTCGACGCTCTCTGGGACGATGAAAAGGCCAGCATGAGGAGCAAGAAGATCATGGATCTGTTTGCGGAGGAATTTGCGGACAGAGAGCTCTATTCCTTCGAGGTGAAAAAGCTGGCAGGCTACGGAAAGAGCGGAGAGAAGAACTTCGAAGGCGAGATCACCAACCTGCAGATGCAGACCTATCTCTGCGTCAGGGATTTCAAGAGAAAGACCAGCAAAAAGGGAGAGGAGTACGGCTGGGGCATCGCCGTCTACTGTACGCCGGAGCATATCTGGGGAAGAGACCTGGTGACCTCCTGCTACAGGGAAGATCCGAAGATATCCGCGGAAAAGATCTTTCTGCACATGAAAAAGCTTTATCCCCAGGCAGGAGACAGGCAGATCCGCAGGCTTCTTGGGATCCGCAGGGAGGGAGAGCCGGCCGAAAGAAAAGTAGTCCCCTATCCCGACAACCTGATCCGGGCCCTGAAGATCGAGGGCTTTACTCCGGAATTTGCAACGCCCGACCAGAAGGCAGGTCTGGAAGTGGCCATAGGGCAGCTGCGGGACAAGCAGCAAAGGACCGTGGTCATGAAGTATAAGCAGCACATGCGGAACGAGGAGATCGGAAAGGCTCTGAACCGGGCCGCGGGCACGGTGGGGACCTATCACTCCAAAGCCCTTGGAAAGCTCAAATGGCCAAGCGTTGCCGTATGGTATCTGGAGGGCTACGACAGGGCCATCCGGTCCTATCTGGAAGAGAGAAAGATCCCATATCCTGAGGAGGTGATCCGTGACGACGTATCGGAGGTCAGCGGAAGAGACTTCTGCCTGCGCCTTGGCATCACTTTCAAACAGTCGGATGCTCTTATGAAGGCAGGCATCTTTACCGTCTTTGATCTGATCCTGGCTATGGGAAAGCCGGACTGGTATAAGCCTGTAAAGGGAATTGGAGCAAAAACGGCGGCAGATATGGAAAAACGGGTGGATGAACGATACATCAGCAGACTGCCCGGAGAGAAGTAAGGGCGGCAGGGCATGAAAGATGCTTTTCCCTGGCCGGATTTAAAGGGAGATCGAAACACAAATGCATAATAAAAAGTCAACAATGGATCTTTTGAACGGAAGTATATGGGACAAGCTGCTGATCTTTGCCCTGCCTCTGGCAGCGACAGGAATCCTGCAGCAGCTTTTCAACGCTGCGGACGTGGCGGTCGTCGGTCAGTTCGCGGGAAAGAACGCCATGGCGGCGGTGGGAAGCAACGCCTCCCTGATCAGCCTTCTGGTCAATTCCTTTACGGGCATCTCCATGGGCGCCAACGTGGTCATATCCCGCTGCATAGGGAAAAAGGATCCCGCGGGGATCCGGAAAGGGGTTCATACATCCCTGGCCTTCGCTCTGATCAGCGGCATCGTTATGTGCTTTGCGGGCCAGATCTTCGTCACATGGATCCTTAAGAGGATGTCGGTGCCGGCAGAGATCCTGCCTCTCTCGGTCCTCTACATGCGGATCTATATCAGCGGCCTCCCGGTCATCATCCTTTACAACTTCCTGTCGGCCATTTTCAGAAGCCAGGGAGATACCAGAACGCCCCTTGTGGTGCTGACGGCCTCCGGCGTCATCAACATCTTTCTGAATCTGTTTTTCGTCTGTGTCATGCACATGAGCGTTGCGGGCGTCGCCATAGCCACAGTGGCTTCCAATGCATTCAGCGCCTGCGTCCTCTTTGTTCTGCTGCTTCGCCATCCCGGGGACTTCCGGGTCCGGAGAGAGGACTTTGGCATCCACAGGGAGGCCCTGGTCCAGATCCTCAGGATCGGCGTTCCCGCCGCCGTCCAGAGCATGGTCTTTTCCTTTTCCAACATCATCATCCAGTCGGCGGTCAATTCCCTGGGACCGGATGTCATGGCGGCCTCTTCGGCGGCCTTCAACATCGAGATCTTCTGCTACTTCGTTATCAATTCCTTCGGACAGGCCTGCACCACCTTCGTGGGACAGAACTACGGAGCGGGCCGTCTGGACCGGTGCAGAAAGGTCACAAGGATCGGTCTTCTGATGGACCTGGCGGTCTGCGCGGCAGTCAGCTTTTCCATCCTGGCAGCGGGAAGGCCCCTGCTGGGCATTTTCAACGGGGATGAGACGGTCATCTCTCTTGGCCTGATCCGCCTCCGTTACATCCTTTCGGGCGAGCTGATCAACGTGGTCATGGAGATCGTATCCGGGAGCCTTCGGGGCTACGGATACTCCCTTGTGCCAGCGGTTCTGACCCTCTTCGGTGTCTGCGGCGTCAGGATCAGCTGGGTCGCTTTTGTTTTTTCCAGGATCGGCAGCTACGGATCCCTGATGGCCTGCTATCCCTTAAGCTGGGCGGTCACGGCCCTGGCCCTGACGGCAGCCTATATACGCTTTATCAGGCATCTGGGGAGAGATTCTGCTCTCCGGAGCAGCCTTTAAATGATTGGTCATATAAAAATATATTTCGAAATACAAAAGGAGAAAAATCATGAAAGTAATACTGATCAACGGAAGCCGCAGAAAATCGGGCTGCACTTATACTGCCCTTACGGAGGCAGCTTCTGCCCTGCAGAAGGAAGGCATCGAAACGGAGATCTTTTTCGTGGGTACGGATGCCGTGAACGGAAACATCGACAGGGCCGTAAAAGCGGCCGGTGAAAAGGTAAAGGAAGCCGACGGCATTATCATTGGCTCCCCTGTATACTATGCATCCCCCTCCGGCGAGGTATTATCCTTCCTGGACAGACTTTTCTGGCTCTATGGGGAGGATATGAAGCATAAGCCCGGGGCCGCCGTCGTCAGCGCCAGAAGGGCCGGCACCACCGCTTCCCTGGACGTCCTGAACAAGTATTTCATGATCAACGAGATGCCTGTGGTCTCTTCCCAGTACTGGAACATGGTCCACGGAAACTCGCCCGAGGAGGTCAGGCAGGACGCGGAAGGCATGCAGATCATGCGGACCCTGGGCCGGAACATGGCATGGCTCCTTAAGTGCATCGCTGCCGGGAAAGAGAAGGGCATCGCCCCCGGCCCCGCGGAGGAAAGAGCCCATACCAACTTTATCAGGTAAGCGTTTTCTGGCAGGTGCAAATCGTCTTTCCAAACGACACCAATAACTGTAATTATTTATCATAACGAAAAATTCAGATTTCATAACGTAAAAAGGCCCCTTGTGAGAGGCCTTTTTCCTTGCTATCATTATTTCAGTGCAGGGCGCCATGCACTGGGAAACGTCTGAAAAAGGCAGAGCATCAGGAGAAAAAAGGATGAACATCGAAGGACTGGACAAAACCGACCTGCAGATACTGGAAATCTTAAAGGACCACGCCAGGATGTCCTACTCGGACATCGGCAGCGCGGTGGGAATTTCCCGTGTTTCCGTCAGAAACCGTATGGAGGAGATGGAAAAGGCGGGTGTGATCCAGGGCTATAAGACTGTGGTGGATCCCGCCATGGTGCCGGAAGGCATGAAGTTCTTTATCGATATGGAGGTTCATCCCGAACAATATGAGGAGACTCTGGAGCGTCTGGCCCAGAGCGATATGATCCGTCAGATCTACGGGGTATCCGGAGACTGCAGAATCCATGCGGAAGGCTTTGCCCCCAATCAGACTCAGCTGAGGTTTTACGCCAACAACTTCTTCAGGACCATGAAGGGCTGCCGGCGGATCGAGTGGCACACAGTGGTGACCACTTACAAGGATATGGATGGAGGCGTCGAATTTGTACGATATCAGGAATCTGAACATCTGGAAGGAGGTACCCGCGGTAAAGAGGGGCCCTCTGAATGAAAATGAAACAAGGGAGCTGACCGCTTTCGGAAAGACCATCACCGTATACATGGGGAGAGAACTGCTTGACAGGGATCTCTCCGAACTGGGGCTTTCCGTCCGCTCTTTCAACTGCCTGAAGAGAGCGGGCTGCAGCAGGGTGGGAGACATCGTAATGCTCTGCAGCGAGGAAGACGGCAGCGGCCTTATGCGGGTCAGGAACCTTGGCGCAAGAAGCGGAGAGGAGATCCTGGAAAAAGTATCGGCCATGCAGGAAGAAATGCTCAGATCCGGCAGTTTCGGAAGAAACTGCGGAGAGGGCAGGAAAAACGCCCTGGTCAGACCCGCCCTCAAAAACATGGACAGAAAGATCGAATCCTTTAACATTTCCGCTTCCTGCAGGGACAGACTTTCCTCCTGCGGGATCCGGACCGTTCGTGATCTCTACAGGCAGGGCCTTACGGAAGAGCCCGGCTGGTATGCCGTCAGGGAGCTCTTCGACAAAATCTCGGAGGGCAGCGGCAGGTAATGTCGCATTTGCGGCGACCAAATCGGAAAATAAAAGTAATACAATGCATTTATACCGAATGACTGCCACAGGAGAAATCGAAGAAATGGATCATGTATTACAGAAAGAACTGGACCGGTACATCCACGAAGTATACGTCCCCCGGGAAAAAGAAAAGAGCCCGGGACCTGCCGCGGAGGAAAAGGGCCAGGATCCGTTTTATCTTGGCGGTGAAGGTCTGTCTCTGTCGGACCTGGTACTGAAGGTGGGAGAGACCTTCCACGAGATGCTCTTTCGAAAGATCGCGGAAAGCGGCATGAGCGAGGCCGAGGTCTACAAAAAGGCCGGGATAGACAGAAAGCTCTTTTCCAAGATCAGGACCAATCCGGCCTATCATCCCAGGAAGCATACGGTGATCTCCCTGGCCCTGGCCATGGAGCTGTCACCCCCGGAGGCGGAGGAATTCTTAAAAAGAGCCGGTTATGCCTTTTCTCCCGGCTCCAAAAGCGATCTGATCGTCAAGTTTTTTATTTCCCACGGCGTCTACGATCTGATGCAGATCAACGCCGTCTTGAACGAGCTGGGGGAGGATACCCTGGGCTCCTGAGGGAAAAAGCTTCGGACACAGGTCCCCTTAAGAAAAGGGACCTTAATATAAACAGTCATACAGGCGTCTTTTACGGCGGCGTCCATGGCCGGCAGGAAGGAAAATCCTGCCGGCCTTTTGTATACTCCGGCAGACATAAAAGCATGGTATAATCAGAGGGAAGCAGAAATCAGCCGAAACCTTTCTTGAGGAGGATACAGTTATGATCACCACCTATGCGGAATATCTTGAGAAACCGTCCGTTCTGACCTTTGAGGATATGAACCGGATCCATGAAGCGCTGCTTTCCGGCGTAAGGGCCATGGAGGACGGGGAAGAAGCCTATGACAAGCTGGTCAGGGCCGGCACCAACTATATCGATACCAGAGCCGGCTGGAAGCTGATGCCAAAGCCTGTCAGATCGGAGAGGAACGACGAGAGGACGGCCAGGCACAACGCGGTCATCATCGCCCTGGACGAGCTGGCGGAAAAGATGAAGGAAAAGGGTCTTGATACAGCCTGGAGAGACGAGATCGGTTACGAGGAAAAGGATAAGGTCAACCGCAAGAGATGCG
>DETN01000177.1:0-15228 GCA_002362155.1 Lachnospiraceae bacterium UBA3287
ATAAGCAGGTATAGTACATCGGTAGTATGCCAGCTTCCCAAGCTGGAGAGACGGGTTCGATTCCCGCTACCTGCTTTAAAAATGCCGGGAATGACGCAGAAAAGCCATTTCCGGCACTTTTTATTTTTCGCGCTCATGCGCCCTGCACGGCTTTATGGTTTGCAATGGAAAATACTTTGTTCTATCATAAGGCTGAGACCGGAATAAGAAGGAGAAAGGACCGGCTTCCCCTGCGGATGCAGGGGTCTCTTTCGAAAAGAAAGGCAGACTATTTATGAGAAAAGAACTAGGACTTGCCCAGATCAAGGAAACAGAGCTTTCCCTGCTCTGCGCCTTTGATGATTTCTGCAGAGAAAACGGGCTTTATTATACACTGTGCGGAGGCACCCTTCTGGGAGCCATCCGCCACAAGGGCTTTATTCCCTGGGACGACGATATCGATGTATTCATGCCCAGGCCCGATTACGACAGGATCCTGGAGGGAAAGGATCTGAAGACAGATTCTCTTCCTTCCTATATGAAGATCGTCAGCTGGAGGACGGGAGAGTCCATTTATCCTTTCATCAAGCTGGTGGATACAAGGACTTACCTGGATAAGAAATATACGGACTCCGGCGAAAAGGCGGAGCATATCTGGATCGATATCTTCCCCGTGGACGGCCTGCCCGAGACCAGAAGCGAAGTGGAAAAGCTCTATAAGAAGGTGATCTTCCACAGAAAACTGATCCTTTTAAAGTATGCCAAGTCCGGAGAAGGAAAGACGGCCCTGAAAAAGGCCTTAAAGCCTCTGGTCAAACCCCTGCTCGCCCGCATGGATCCCGTAAAGTTGTGCGAGAACCTCAACAGGGAATCCAATGCCAGGGATTTTGCCTCCAGCTCCCATGTGGGAGGCGTCCTCTGGGGCTACGGTCCTCAGGAGAGGATGGACAAAGCTTCCTTTTTAAAGAGCACGCCCGTGGAATTCGAGGGCAGGACCTTCCCTGCTCCCTCCAACTACCATGCCTACCTGACAGGACTCTATAAGGACTATATGCAGCTTCCGCCGGAGGACCAGCGGATGACCCATGATATGACAGCCTATCTTGAAGAACAGGAAGGAGACGGAAAGCTTTGAAATATTTTATTCAGGAACTGCAGGACGACGAAGGCCTGCAGAAGACAGCCGGCATAAAGGCCAGGGACGACGTGGACAATATCCTTGCCTCCATGGGCTATATGCCTCTGCGCATCGTCGTGGACCAGAATAAAAGAAAAGAGGCGGGCAGCCTTGAAAGCCTGAAGATCCATTATGAGATCGGCCGGATCTGGAAGGAAGCCCTGCAGGATCTGGGAGAGGGAGACAGCCTGGTGATCCAGTTCCCTGTCAGCAGCCATTCCGTTATGATCGCCCGACAGGTCAGACGCTGCCAGAAGAGAGGGGCCAGGATCATTCTGCTGGTCCACGATCTGGAGACCCTGCGGGTGCTGACCAGAGACGATATAAAGCCCTGGGTCAGGGCCAGGATCCTGATGGAAGAGGGGGACCTTTTAAAGAGAGCCGACTGCATCATTGCCCATAACCGTCATATGAGAAAGAAACTCATGGAGATGGGCTATCGGGGAGAGCGGATCATCAATCTGAAGATCTTTGACTACCTGATCCCCGGAGCGGACCAGGGAAGGAGCCTTGACAGGGAGCGTACAAAGGACATGCCCCTGATCATTGCGGGCGCACTGCTGCGCCACAAGGCTGGCTATATCTATGAACTGCCCGCAGACCAGACCTTCAACCTCTACGGCAAGGGCTATGAGGAAGAGGGAAAGAAAAATATCTGCTACCACGGGGCCCTGATGCCGGACGATCTTCCCTTTGAACTGGAAGGAAGCTTCGGCCTGGTATGGGATGGGAACACCTCATCCACCTGTGCCACAGGCTACGGGGAGTATCTGAAGATCAACAATCCCCACAAGACCTCCCTCTATCTGGCCTCCCAGATCCCCGTCATTATCTGGAAGGAGGCGGCTCTGGCTGAATTCGTGGAGCATTACGGATGCGGCTTTGCCGTGGATTCTCTTCATGAGATCCCGGAAAGGATCGCGGCCATGACAGAAACAGAGTATCAGGAGATGCTGAAAAACTGCCGTAAGATGTCAGAGCGTCTTCGGGCCGGCTGGTATACCAGAAAGGCCGTTGAAGAGGCGGATCCGCAATAACTTGTATAAAGAAACCAGGACATGAATAAGGGAGTGTGAAGAAACATGAATCTGTTCCTTCACACTCCCTTTTGCATCAGACGATTATTTGGCAGTCCCTTTCCGTCTCTTACCGGGGACGGGGGATGAAAAAGGATCTGAGGACCTCCGTCATGTCCTCCTTTTCCGCTTCTGTATTATCATCTGTCTTTTCTTCTTCCGCCGCAGGTCCTTCCTGCTCTGCTTCGGGCTCTTCTTTATCACTCTCGAAAGCAGCGATCCTGTCATACCATGCCAGGACGTGAGGGCCGTAGTCCTCTCCGGATGCCCATCCAAGGCCCTCCGGATTTTCCTGTATGCCGAGCCATTCCACATATCTGGCGCTCCCCCTCTTCACCAGGGAGAACCGCTGGTCGACGCACTCTGAAGCGAGAGGCTCGTCCGTCGCATATGCCTTGAGGTGCTGGATCTGCGCACGCACGCCCTCCCTGGGGCTTGCGAACGAATTGCCGGTCATGCCGTTCTCCGTGACGCCAAGGCCTGCGAAGTTCCACTGTTCCAGTTTGACTGCCGTGCTGGACGGAAAGATGAAGTTGCCTGTCTCCAGGCAGGCCTGCGCGAATGCGATGTCCCCCCTCACGCCTTCCAGTGCTCCTTCCTCGAGGTACATGGCAGGAAGGGTCTTCACCACATCCGGCGCATCGGGATATACAGAGTCCAGGTATTTTAGCATCTGGGACTCGGTAAGGACCGCCTCTCCCATAATCGGAGTCATCTCATCTGCATATGCTCTGCCCGCCGGGGCAGTAAATATGACCGCGGCTGCTGCGGCAATGACCGCGAATAAGGCTGTCTTTATAAGTCTGTGCATCTGCTTTTTCCTTTCTCATCAGCTGACAGGGTGCCCATGCGAATCCCTGTACCGGAGACCATGGGTGAAGGTCAGGTGCCGGGACGGAAGACCAGGGAAGTGTCGTCCATCCGGTCGATGACGGCGCAGCTGGTCACATCGTAGCCGTGGCTGCGCAGGCCGTCGCCTCCTCCCTGGAAGCCTTTTTCGATGGCTATGCCGATGCCGGCCACCTCTGCGCCGGCGGTGTGGCAGATGCTGATCAGAGCCCGCATGGCCTCGCCCCTGGCCATAAAGTCGTCCACCAGAAGGACCTTGTCCTTTGCCGTAAGGTATTTTCTGGACAGGGTGATGTTGAAGTTGCGCTTATGGGTGTAGGAATGGGCAGTGGAGACGTAGAGGTCCTCTGCCGGGTCTCTTTTCCTGGATTTCTTGGCAAAGACCACGGGGACTCCGAAACAGAGGGCGGTCATGCAGGCGATGGGGATACCCGATGTTTCCACGGTCACGACCTTTGTGATGCCTGCGTCCTTATAGCGTTCGTAGAATGTCTTTCCGATTTCCCCAAGGAAGGGAAGATCCAGCTGATGATTCAGAAAGCTGTCCACTTTCAGAATTTCTCCGGGACACACCTGACCGTCTTTCAGGATACGTTCTTCCATAAACTTCATAGCCCTTCTCCTTTGATCAAACTTAAGCGGGGTGGATTTGTTATCTGTATCTATTTTAACAGGCTGAGCATGCCTGAACAATCCGTACTTTCGCCGTGCAGGCTTGTCTGCTATAATCATCTGTGGACCAAATCCATGACAATTTGCCGCTGCCTGACCTGCTTTACGGGCAGTGACGGGAAAGTGTGACAGAACATGATCGATATATACGGAACACTGGGACCTTCCTGCAGCAATGTTAAAACGCTGGAGGAAATGTTTGACGCGGGCATGACAGGGATCCGGGTCAATCTTTCCCATGCGGGTCTGAGAGAAAGCGCGGACCGGATGGAACTCCTTCATACCGCGGCCAGGGCCAGGGGCGTTACTCCCCGGATCCTTATAGATCTCCAGGGACCGGAGCTCAGGGTGGGCAGACTTAAAAGCCCAATCAGCATGGTGGAGGGCGGGGAGGTCCTTCTGGGAGAGGAAGGCATTCCGGTGCCCTCCATCGTCCTGGAAAATCTCAGGGAGGGCGTCGAGATCCTCATGGATGACGGAAGACTTCTGTTAAAAGTTCTCTCCGCCGGGGAAAAGAGCGCGAAGGCCCTGGTCCTCCGGGGAGGCCTTCTGCAGAGCAGAAAAAGCATTGCCGTCCACGGAGTAAAGATCCATCCTCCCACCATGACGGAGGAGGATAAGAGGAACATAGCCGATGCGGTATCCTTCGGAGTCACCGGGATCATGCAGCCCTTTGTCAGAAGCCGGCAGGATCTGGTGGAGGTAAAGGCGGCCCTGAAGGAAGCGGGCGCATCCGGCCTTACCCTGATCGCCAAGATCGAGAACCGGGAGGGCATGAAAAAGCTGCCCGAACTCCTTCCGGAAGCGGATATGATCTGCATTGCCAGAGGGGATCTGGGCAACGACATGGACCTCTGGGACCTGCCCGCGGCCCAGAAGGAAATAGCGAAGGCCTGCAATGAGGCCGGCGTGCCCTATTTCGTGGCCACCCAGATGCTGACCAGCATGGAGGAAAGAGCCGTGCCCACCAGGGCCGAGGTGTCGGATATCTTCAATACGGCCGCAGACGGCGCTTCCGGCGTCATGATCACCGGCGAATCCGCCGTGGGGAAATATCCGGTGGAAGCCATCCGCTATCTGGCCAATACGGCCAGGGCCGGAGAGGAATACAGAAAAAAGCAGATGAAAGGCAAATGACCGCATGGAAATACTTGAGACCAGAGGCTTCTGGTATAAAGGCAACATGCATATGCATACCACAAGGTCCGACGGGGCCCTGGATCCGGAGGAGGCCATCCGCCTCTATAAAGAGGCGGGCTATGACTTCATAGCCCTGACGGACCACAGGAGCGTCAACCGTCTTCAGGAATACGAGGACTTTGTGATCCTGAACGGGGCCGAATGGGATACAGGGAACCTGCGCAGCATCCCCGTTTACCACATCGTGGGAGTGGGCATGAAGGAGAATATGCCGGATATCTACGGCATGGCCCTCTACAGAAGCGGCAGGCAGCCCACTCCCCAGGAGATCATAGACGCTGTCAACGACGCGGGGGGAGCGGCCATCCTGGCCCATCCCGCCTGGTCCGTCATGACGGCGGAGGAGATGATGAATCTGCGGGGCCTTGCCGGGGCGGAGATCTACAACACCGTATCGGGCCTTCCCTGGAACCCGGACAGGGCGGATTCCTCCATATATTTTGATATCTGGGCCAAGAACGGAAGGCTGGTCCCCTGCATGGCGGCGGACGACGCCCATCACTACGACGGAGACCAGACCAGGTGCTTTACCATGGTCAACGCCCCGGAGCTGACCAGGAACGGGCTCATGTACGCCATCCGCAGAGGCAGTTTCTATGCCAGCCAGGGGCCCCGCTTCGAGAGGATCTCCCTGAATGAAGGGATCGTCAGCGTCATGTTCAGCCCGGACGTGGACCTTGTATACTTCGTGACCAATACTCCGTGGGGAGATAATAACATACAAAAGGCAGACGGCAGCTGCGCTGCACAGTACAGGCCCGGCAGGACCGACACGTTCTGCAGGGTGGTCCTGGTGGACAGGCAGGGAAGGAAGGCGTGGTCCTCTCCTTTTTCACTGCGAGGGAGGTAGAAAGATGAGATGTCCCTATTGCGGAAAAGACAATACCAGAGTGGTGGATTCCAGGCCGGTGGAAGAGGATAATTCCATCCGCAGAAGAAGGGTCTGCGACGTCTGTTCCAGACGCTTCACCACCTATGAAAAGATCGAGACCATTCCCATGATCGTTATCAAGAAGGACAACAACCGGGAGACCTATGACAGGGCCAAGATCGAAGGAGGCATCCTGCGCGCCTGCCATAAGAGGCCCGTATCCATGGCCCAGATCCGGAAGATGGTCTATGAGATCGAGACCGAGATCTTCGACCGGGAGGAAAAGGAGATCGATTCCAAGGAGATCGGAGAAATGGTCATGGACAGACTGCATGACCTGGATCCCGTGGCCTACGTGAGATTTGCCTCGGTCTACCGCGAATTCAAGGACGTGGAGACCTTTATGGACGAACTGAAAAAGGTCCTGAACAGCGAAACCGCCAGAAAGTAGGATCAGATGGAAAGAAGAGAAATCGACGGAAGGACCGCCGTTTACGGCCTGATGGGAGACCCGGTGGAGCATACCCTGTCTCCGGCCATCCACAATACCATGGCAGAGCTGACAGGGGTGAACCTGGCCTATCTGCCCTTTCATGTCCCTGCGGGATGTGATCTGGGAGCGGTGCTGAAGGGGGCCCACGCCCTGGGGATCATGGGAATGAACGTGACTGTGCCCCACAAAAAGGCGGTCATGCCCTTCCTGGAAAGGATCAGTCCCGAAGCCAGGGCCGCAGGAGCCGTCAACACCCTGGTCAGAACAGAGACGGGATACGAGGGCTATAATACCGACGTTCTGGGGCTTTCCGAGAATATCGCCATCTCCGGCGTTTCCCTGACAGGAAAAAAAGTGGTCCTGATCGGGGCGGGCGGAGCTGCCAGAGCGGCGGCCTATCTCTGCGGAAGAGACCGGGCCGGGGCGCTCTATATTGCCAACAGAACGCCGGAAAACGCAGAAAAACTGAAAGAAGAAGTGGAGGCGGCCTGGCCGGACCTGCCCGTTCGGACCCTTTCTCTGGCCGATCTGTCTTCCCCCGGGGAAAGAGACCTGATCGCCGTCCAGTGCACCAGCGTGGGGCTCTACCCCGCCTGTGACAGGGCGCCGGTGACAGACCCTGCTTTTTACGAAAGACTGACCCATGCCTTCGATACCATCTACAGACCGGAAAAGACCCTGTTCATGGAAATGGCTGAAAAGGCGGGCGCTGACGTCACGGGCGGCCTGGGAATGCTGCTCTGGCAGGGGCTGAAGGCCTATGAGATCTGGACCGGGATCCGGGCAGATCAGGATCAGGCCGGACTGATCCGGTCCCGTCTGGAAGCATTTCTGAAGGAAGAGGGATGAGAGGGATGCATAAGGGCAACTACGTACTTACAGGATATATGGGCAGCGGAAAGTCCACGGTGGGAAAGAAGCTGGCGTCCATGACCGGCATGACCTTTCAGGACCTGGATCTCCTTCTGGAGGAGCGCTCCGGCATGTCCATCAGCCGGATCTTTGAACTGGAGACGGAAAAAGGCTTCCGGGACAGGGAAAGCGCCCTGATCCGGGACCTGGTGGAAGAGGGCAGGACCGGCGTGGTCTATTCTGCGGGGGGAGGAGCCACTCTGCGGGAGGAGAACAGAAGGCTCCTGAAACGCCTGGGCCGTGTCATCTGGCTGGACGTTTCCGCTGAAACGGTCATAGAACGCCTTTCGGGAGCAGCGGACAGGCCCCTCCTGCAAAGGCCCGACAGGGAGGCGGCCGTAAAGGCCATGCTGAAAGAGCGGAGGAGCGCCTATGAGGCCTGCGCGGACGCAAGGATCTGCGCAGACGGGAAATACCCGGTGCAGATAGCACGGGAGATCCTCCGGGAAGAAGATCTGCCGGCAAAAGGAGAAAAATATGAAGATACTGGTCATTAACGGCCCAAATCTCAACTTCCTGGGGATCCGGGAAAAGGGGATCTACGGGGAAAAAAGCTATGAGGACCTGCTGTCCATGATCCGGAAAAAAGGTGAGGACATGGGAGCCGAGGTCATCTGCTTCCAGAGCAATCACGAGGGAGCCATCATCGACAGGCTCCAGGAGGCCTATTTCGAAAAGGTGGACGGGATCGTCATCAATCCCGGGGCCTACACCCACTATTCCTACGCCATCCACGACGCCTTAAAGGCCCTTTCCATGACCAAGGTGGAGGTCCATATCTCCGATGTGGACGCAAGAGAGGCCTTCCGCCATGTGTCCGTGACGCTGCCGGCCTGCGACCATCAGATCAAGGGACACGGCCTGTCCGGCTACCTGGAAGCCATGGATTATATAGCGGCCAAAAATCAGGGTTGAAAATTCCCGTAGGTCATTGTAGAATTGTTACAGTTTATTTGCGATATTTTCAGGAGGTATACTTATGATTTCTGCCAGTGAATTCAGAAACGGCATCACGATCGAAAAGGATGGCAGCGTTTTAGAAGTTGTAGAATTCCAGCATGTCAAGCCCGGCAAAGGCGCCGCATTTGTCAGAACCAAGTTAAAAGACATCATCAACGGCGGTGTGACCGAGACTTCCTTCAGACCCACTGAAAAATTCCCTCAGGCCCGTATCGAGAAGAAGGAATATCAGTATCTGTATCAGGACGGCGATCTCTATGTATTTATGGACACAGAGACCTATGACCAGATCTCCCTGGGCAAGGAAATCGTCGGCGACAGCATGAAGTTCGTCATCGAGAACGATATGGTAAAGGTCAGCTCCTACAACGGTTCTCCTTTCTCCATCGAGCCCCCTATGTTCGTAGAGCTGGAGATCACCGAGACAGAGCCTGGCTTCAAGGGCAATACTGCCACAGGCGCTACCAAGCCCGCCATCGTTGAGACAGGCGCTCAGGTCATGGTCCCTCTGTTCGTCAACATCGGCGACAGGATCAAGATCGACACCAGAACCGGCGAATATCTGTCCAGAGCATAATCTGCAGGAAAAGACCCAAAAGACAATGGAGCGATCCATTGTCTTTTGTTTTGGAACAAAAACTGGACAAGAACAGGAGTGTATGTTAATATAACTCTGCTGTGTTTCCGGTCGCATAGAAGGACTGCAGCAGAATCAGCACCCGTAGTCTAATGGATAGAACGTAGGCCTCCGACGCCTTTAATGCAGGTTCGAGTCCTGTCGGGTGCACTTAAAAGCCACAGCTTTTCCGTTTTCTGGATACGGATCAGGTGTGGCTTTGTTTGAATGTGCGGCAGATTTCCGGCCGCAGGGAGGTCAGTATGTTTGGAATCGGTAAACTGAATGTCGTGATTCTCGGCACTGGATATATGGCAGGACTCATGGCGGAGACCATCCGGGGTACCGGAGCCGCCAGGATCTGTGCAGTGGGTTCCAGGAACTACGAACGGGCCAGGGAATTCGCAAAGGAATACGGGTTTAAGAAATATTACGGATCCTATGAGGAAGCGGCAGACGATCCCGAAGCGGATCTGGTCTATATCGCCACCCCTCATACGGTCCATTACGAGAATGTAAAAATGGCTCTGGAAAAGGGGAAGAATGTTCTGTGCGAAAAGCCCTTCGCCCTGAATGCGGCCCAGGCAGAGGAACTTTTTGCCCTGGCCAGGGAAAAGAAGCTTTTCTGCCAGGAAGCCATGTGGATCCGTTTTCTGCCTTTCTATGAGCAGATCCTGAACGTGCTCCGCAAGGGGACCATTGGCGAGCCTGTCATGCTGACGGCCAATCTGGGCTACAACGTGGGCAGGATGAGCCGCATGGTGGAGCCTGAGCTGGGCGGAGGCGCCCTGCTGGATACGGGCGTCTGCCTGCTGAACCTCTCTTCCATGATCTTCGGAGACGATATCATAAGGATCAATTCCCACTGTACCTATACGGACAGGGGACTGGACGCCCAGGAAACGGTCACCCTCCGCTACAGAGACGGAAAGATGGCCGAGCTGACTTCCTCCATGACGGGGATCAGCGACAGAAGGGCCGTCATATGCGGCACCGAAGGCTATATCGTCATCGACAATGTCAGCAATTTCGAAGGACTGGACGTCTACGACTCTTCCTACAACAGGGTGGTGACCTACAAGAGACAGAAGCAGAAGACCGGCTACGAGTACGAGCTGGAGGCCTGCGCCAGAGCCATCCATAAGGGCGATCTGGAATGCAGCCAGATGCCCCAGTCCCAGACAATGTCCATCATGCATATGCTGGACTATATCAGAAAGCAGCTGGGCATCGTATTTCCCCAGGAGCTGGCCGGCGGAGAAAGCCCTGCCGGAGAAGAAGCGCCTGCAGAAGCCCCTTCCGTCGCTGAGGAGGCAGCTGCAGCTGCCCCTCTTAATGAGACGCCGGATCCTGCAGAAGAGACAGCTGCAAAAGCGGATGCTCCCGTGAATGAGGCGGAGGACGCCGCTGCAGAAGTATCGGAGTAAAATCTTGAAGAAAAAAGTAGTCGTAGGAATGTCGGGCGGCGTGGACTCCTCCGCAGCCGCCCTGCTTTTAAAGGAAGCGGGTTATGAAGTCCTTGGCGCCACCATGCTCTTCTGGAAGGATCCCTGGAGCCTTGGGGCGGCCGGAGACAAATGCGGCGGCGAGGATGCGGCCGCAGACGCCGAAGCGGTCTGCCGCGTGCTGGACATTCCCCACCATGTATTTGACTTCCGGGAAGCGTTTAAGGAAAGAGTTGTTTCCTATTTCACGGAGGAATACCTGAGGGGCCGCACGCCCAATCCCTGCGTGGTCTGCAACCGCCATGTCAAATGGGACGCCCTGCTCAGGGAAGCGGACTCTCTGGGGGCAGACTATGTGGCCACTGGCCACTATGCCAGGATCGACCGTCTGGAAAACGGCAGGTGGACCGTCATGAACTCCGTGACCGCCAGGAAAGACCAGACCTATGCCCTCTTCAACCTGACCCAGGAACAGCTTTCCAGGACGCTGATGCCCGTGGGCTCCTTCGAAAAGGACCAGGTGCGGGAGATGGCCAGGAGGGCCGGCCTTCCGGTGGCGGACAAGGCGGAGAGCATGGAGATCTGCTTTATTCCCGACAACGATTACGCCTCCTTCCTGGACAGACAGGCAGAAGGGCGCGTACCCGGATCCGGGCGCTTTTTATGGAAGGACGGACAGGACCTGGGACCCCACA
This sequence comes from Lachnospiraceae bacterium UBA3287, assembly GCA_002362155.1. Taxonomy (GTDB): domain Bacteria; phylum Bacillota; class Clostridia; order Lachnospirales; family Lachnospiraceae; genus CAG-791. The sequence continues at coordinate 10,946 of DETN01000177.1, forward strand.
GGGGGATCACCCACTATACCATAGGCCAGAGAAAGGGCCTTGGCGTTGCCATGGGCCGTCCCGTGTTCGTAAAGGAGATCCTTCCCGAAACGGATACGGTGGTCCTGGGAGACCATGAAGACGTTTTCCGGACGGATCTTACCTGCTCGGGCCTCAACATGATGGGACTGGAGTGCCTTCCCGAAGGAGAGGAGATCTCCTGCACAGGCAAGGTGCGCTACGCCCATGCCGGCCAGGAATGCCGGATCCGCATGGAAGGCGGAGACAGGGTAAGAGCTGTCTTTGAAAGCCCGGTCAGGGCCGTCACGCCGGGCCAGGCCGCTGTCTTTTATGACAGGGAAGGCCATGTCCTTCTGGGCGGCTTTATCAACTGACTGCGGGGAAGGAGATCCGCCCCCGCAAAACAGAAATCCGGAACATGTCCCGGGGGCCTCATCCCTTTAAGGACCTGTTCCTTCGGAGCTGAGAATGGATGATTTAAGAAGATACAATCACTACATACAGAGCCTGATCGACGTGGCCTCCCTGATCATTGCACTGATCCTGGTCCGCGTCGTCAGCTTCAATATTACCCAGTTCACCGGGGCCTATTATCCGGAGGAGCCCTATCAGAGGCTCTTTCTCATGGTGGTCGTCGCCTATATCCTGGTCAATACCCTGACCATGTTCAACGAGGACTTCACCTATGTGAACAACCGGACGGAGATGCACGCGGCCTTCAGCATGGTGCTGCATGTCAATGTCATCGTGATCATTTACATGTTCATGTCCAAGGTCAGTTATGATTACTCCCGTATTTTCATCGGCGTTTTTTCCATCGTTGCCTTTGTGCTGAACTTCCTGATGCGCATAGTGGTCAAGAAAAGAATTCTTCACCTGTATCAGCGCAGCTCCAGCGCGGAAAAGATCGTTGTCATCGGAACGGAAAAAGCCGTTACCAAGATGCTGGGCAGGATCGAGACAGCCGACGACTGGCGCTTCAAGATCTGCGGTCTGGTCATTACGGACCAGGACCGTAAGGGTGAATACATAGGGGAATACGACATCATCAGCAATGCGGACGACATGTACTATGACATCATGCGGTCGGGGGTGGATTCCTGCCTTCTGGCCTCGGACGTTCTGAATTCCTCCTTCCGCGAATGGGTGGCCCGCTTCAATTCCCTGGGCAAGGTGGTCCATGTCAACATCAATGAGATGGGCCTCAATCCCAAGTCCAACTACAAGATCGGCAAGGTGGGAGAGTGCGGCGTCGTCAGCTACTATCCTGTGCTGCGCATCCCCAAACGTCAGGAACTGCTCAAGAGGGTCATGGATATCGGAGCCTCTATTCTTTTCATGCCCTTTTTCCTGGTCTTTCTGATCCTTTCCCTGGTGTTCACCAGCCTGGAATCCAGGGGGCCTGTCATGAACAACCGGATCAGGATCGGAAAGTTCGGCAGAAGATACTACCAGCACCGTTTCCGCTGCTACCGCATGGACGCGGAGGCACGCATCGCTGCCGGAAAGTCCCCCTACACCCTGTGGGGGAGATTCCTCCGCACCACCCATCTGGACGGCCTGCCTCAGATCGTGGATGTGCTTAACGGCGACATGAGCTTCATCGGCCCCAGATCCCCTTCTCTGACCGGGTTCCTGAGCTATAGCCCAGAGCAGATCTCCAACCTCTGCTGCAAGCCGGGCATCGTGGGATACTGGTCCTGCCAGACGGACATAAGGGACGTTACGGAGGACGACAGAGCCTATGTGGAGAACTGGAACTTCTTCCGGGAGTGCGGCATTCTTCTGGAGTCCGTGATCCGTTATCTGACCTTCCATTCCACCAGAAAGTTCTACAGGCAGTATCTTGTGGAGTGGGAACAGGAAGAACTGCAGCTGATCCGGGACTACGAGGAATCCGTCCGCCCTCTGGAATACGACAGGACAAGATATCAGGCCAGAGACGGGGCTTCCTACAGAGCCTATCTCATTATTAAGAGGGCCTTCGATATCGTGGCCTCCCTTCTGGCCATAATCCTTCTTTCCATACCCCTTCTGATCCTGGTCATCCTGGTCATTGCCGATGACGGCGGCGCCCCCTTCTACGGGCACAGCAGGATCGGCCTCAGAGGCAAAAGGATCCGGGTATTCAAGTTCCGCTCCATGCGGTCCGACGCCGGCAACCTGGAAAAGCTTCTGACGCCCGAACAGCTCAAGCAGTACTGGACGGAGTTCAAGGTGGACAACGATCCCCGCATCACCAAGATCGGCAACTTCCTCAGGAAGACCAGTCTGGACGAACTGCCCCAGCTCTACAACATCCTCCGGGGAGACCTTTCCGTGGTGGGGCCCCGTCCCATCGTGGAAAAGGAGACCCATATCTACGGAGACGAGATCGGGAAGCTGCTCAGCGTAAAGCCGGGTCTTACGGGCTACTGGCAGGCCTATGCCAGAAACAATGCCACATATGAGAGCGGAGAGAGACAGAAGATGGAAATGTATTACGTGGACCACTGTTCTCTGCTTCTGGATATCAGGATTATTTTCAGGACCGTCTTCTCGGTGCTGAAGCGGGAAGGAGCCCAGTAATGGCAAAGACCAAGACCATAAAGATCATTATTGCGACCCATAAGTCCTACTGGATGCCGGAGGATCCTCTTTACCTGCCTGTCCATGTGGGCGCGGCAGGCAAGGACAGCCTGGGCTATGTCCGGGACGATACCGGTGACAACATCAGCTCAAAGAACGTCAATTACTGTGAACTGACCGGCCTCTACTGGGCCTGGAAGAACCTGGAGGCGGACTATGTGGGCCTTGCCCACTACAGAAGGCATTTCTCCGCGAAAAGGCATCTGAAGGCCTCCCGGGAATATGTCATTACCGAAAAGCAGCTGCGCCAGGTCCTGTCCGGCACCGATGTGGTGCTTCCTGTCAAAAGGAATTATTTCATAGAGACCAACTATTCCCAGTACGTCCATGCACATCATAAAGAGGACCTGGACGTGACCAGGCAGATCTTAAATGAGAAATATCCCCGTTTCGTCCGGGCCTACGATGAGAGCATGAAAAGGACCTGGGGCCACCGCTTCAACATGTTCGTCATGAAGAGGGAATATTTCGACGCCTACTGCGAATGGCTCTTCGACATCCTTTTCGAACTGGAGAGAAGACTGGATATTTCCTCCTACTCTCCCTATGATGCCAGGGTCTTCGGTTTTGTATCCGAAAGGCTTCTGGACGTATGGATCGAGACAAAGGATATTTCCTATAAGGAACTGCCCTGCATGTTCATGGAAAACCAGAACTGGCTTGTCAAGGGCGGTAATTTCCTGCTCAGGAAAATAGGAATCAAAAAGTAAGGAGACCCCAATGGAATACAGAATCGAACACGACACCATGGGCGAGGTAAAAGTCCCCGCAGAACATTTCTGGGGCGCCCAGACCCAGCGGAGCCTTCAGAACTTTGCCATCGGCACGGAGACCATTCCCATGGAGGTGATCCGTGCCTTTGCCGCCCTCAAGTGGGCGGCAGCCAGCGCCAATAAGGAGCTGGGGAGACTGGACGCGGAAAGGTGCGAGGCCATCAGCTGTGCCTGCAGCGATATCCTGGAGGGAAAGTATGACAGAGAATTTCCCCTGAAGGTATGGCAGACCGGCAGCGGCACCCAGTCCAACATGAATGCCAACGAAGTCATTGCCCATATCGGCATGGACGATCATCTGGGCCTTAAGATCCATCCCAACGATCATGTCAATATGTCCCAGTCCTCCAACGATACCTTCCCCACGGCCATGAACGTGGCCGCGGTCCTCTCCATCAGGGATTATCTCTATCCTTCTCTGGAAAAGCTGACAGAGACCCTGAAGAGGCTGGAAGAGGAGAACATGGACGTCATCAAGATCGGCCGGACTCATCTGCAGGATGCGGTCCCCATCAGCTTCGGTCAGGAGATCAGCGGCTGGAGAGGCATGCTGGAGGAAGACAGAAAGATGATCGAAGAGGCATCGGATCATCTGCGGGATCTGGCCATCGGCGGCACCGCCGTGGGCACTGGGCTCAACTGCCCTCCCGGCTTTGACGAAATCTGCTGCAGACAGATCTCCGCCATCACGAAGGAATCCTTCCGGCCCTCACCCAACAAGTTCCACGCTCTGACCTCCAAGGATGCATATGTCTTTACCCACGGCGCCCTCAAGGCCCTGGCGGCGGACCTTATGAAGATCGCCAACGACATCCGCTTCCTGGCCAGCGGCCCCCGCTGCGGCATAGGAGAGATCTCCATTCCCGAGAACGAGCCCGGCAG
>DETN01000177.1:15361-21231 GCA_002362155.1 Lachnospiraceae bacterium UBA3287
CCGTGGGTTTTGCTGCATCCCAGGGCAACTACGAGCTCAATGTATTCATGCCGGTCCTGGCCTACAACATGATCCAGTCCATCCGCCTTCTGGGGGACGCAGTGGCATCCTTTGAAAAGAACTGCGTAAGCGGCATCCGGCCCAACAGAGAGAAGATGGCACAGAACCTGGTCCAGTCCCTGATGCTGGTGACCTGCCTGTCTCCTTCCATCGGCTACGAGAACGCGGCAAAGGCGGCCCACAAGGCCTTTGAAGAAAATACTACGCTTAAGGAAGCGGTCCTCTCTCTGGGCTTTATGAGTTCCGAGGAATATGACGAACGGGTAAGGCCCGAAAAGATGGTCTGATCCGGGAAAGGAAAAGCATGTCCGAAAAACCTCTGATTTCCCTTGTTCTGCCTGTATACAACATAGAGTCCTATCTGCCCGTCTGCATGGAGAATGTGCTGGGCCAGACATATACCCGTCTGGAGATCCTGCTGGTGGATGACGGATCCACGGACGGATGCCCTGCCCTCTGCGATTCCTACGCGGAAAAGGACCCCAGAGTCAGGGTTCTTCACAAGGAAAACGGCGGACTTTCCGATGCCAGGAACTTCGGCATCCGGCATGCTGAGGGAGAATATATCTCCCTGATCGATCCGGATGATACTGTGGACCCGGACTACGTGGAATATCTTTATGATCTGGCGGTAAAATACCGGGCGCCCATGTCCATCTGCCAGCACAGGGTCCTTTTTCTGAACGGCAGAGTGGAAGAATTCGGAAAACCCGGAGACAGATCCGCGGATCCCGCCTGGTGCCTGGAGCACATGCTCTACCATGACGTGATCGATACCTCTGCCTGGGCCAAGCTCTATCACCGGAGCCTGTTTGAAACGGTATCCTATCCTGTGGGAAGGATCTTCGAGGACATCGGGACAACCTATGCCCTCTTCATGCAGTGCAGCGTCATTGCAGTGGGCTTTGAATCCAAATATAATTACTGGATGCATGCATCCTCCATCGTGAATGCTTCCTTCTCGAAAAAGAAGCTGGATCTGCCCATTATGACAGACAGGATGGGAAAAGCGGTCCTGAAGGAATATCCCCATCTCTACAGGGCGGTCCTCAGGAGGAGAGTCTATGCAAGGCTCAGTACCATCAACCAGATGCTGGACACCCGGGAATATGCCGATGAGAAGAAAAAGATGATCGCTTTTGTCAGAGAGCACGCAGGCGAGATCCTTTCAGATCCCAAAGCTCCGAAAAGAGACAAGATGGCCATCCTTCTTCTGAGAGCCGGCTACCCTGTCTACAGGGCCGCCTGGAAATCCTATCTCTATGTAAAAAAAGGAAGATAAAATCATTTTTAAAAAAGCAGATCTGCCTCGGACCTGCTTTTTTCAGACACAGGCGAAAGTTTCGGAAAAATCAGGAGGATAAAAGAATGATCGACAGAAAGGTATGGACAGCGGAGATCCTGTTTCAGAACGGAAATATGTCATCGGCTGCAGTGCCGGTGGGACGAAGATCGGACGGACGCACTGCAATTCTGTGCTTTTCCCTTGAAGAAAAGGACGGAGCTCTGACGGGCAGGATCGATCTTGAGGTCAAAGACAGGACGCTGGAGGACGTTCCCTTTCTGGAGACAGTTTATCCGGTGCGGGTCCGGATCCCGGTCGCAGAGATGCCGGAAAAGATCACTGCCATTTATCTGTTCAGTCCCTGGTGGACAAGACCGGCCTTTACGGAAAAGCTGTCGGAAATTCCAAAGTATACCCAGGCAGCCTTCTTCAAAATGGAAGAGGACTGTGTCTTCGTCCTGCCTCTGGTGGGATCTGCCTTCAGAACGACTCTGACGGGCGGAGGGGACGACGAACTGGTCTTTGAAATGACAGCCGGCCTTGGCGGCATCAGGAAGGTGAATGAGCCCCTCTTTATTATGACCCGTGGAAAGACCGCCCATGAAGCTGCCGAAAAGGCCTTCAGAGAGCTGTCCCGGCAGACGGGCTTAAAGCTCAGAAAGGACAGAAGGATCCCGGAAATGGCGAAGTACCTTGGCTGGTGCAGCTGGGACGCCTTCTATACGGAGGTCAGCGAAGAAAAGCTCCGGGAAAAGGCCCGGGAGATCCGGGATAAAAAGGTGCCCTTCCGCTGGATCCTGATCGACGACGGCTGGTTTACGGCAAGAGATAAGACTCTCTCTGACCTGCGTCCGGACCCTGTCAAATTTCCGGAGGGCTTTCAGTCAATGATCGCCGATATAAAGAAAGAGACCTCTGTCACCTGGTTCGGCGTCTGGCATGCCCTGGGCGGCTACTGGGACGGCGTGGCGGAGGATTCGGCCGCGGCCCTTTCCGAGGCGCCTTACCTCTATGAAAATCCTGCGGGAAAGCTGGTCCCGCACCCGGTAAAGGGAAGCGGTTTTTACAGGGACTGGTATGAACTTCTTAAAAAGGAAGGCATCAGCTTTGTCAAGGTGGACGGACAGGGAGCGGTCCCCTTCTACTACAGGAACGGATTCCCTCTTGCCCGGGCCGCCAGAGACATCGGCTTTGCCCTGGAGAGCGGCGCCTCCGTTATGGACGGGTCCGTGATCAACTGCATGGGCATGCCCATGGAAAACATCGTTTCCAGACCCTCCACGGCCATTTCCAGGAACAGCGACGATTTCTTCCCCTTAAAAGAAGAAAGCTTTATGGAGCACCTGCTGCAGAATGCCTACAATTCCCTTTACCATAACGAAGTCTACTGCTGCGACTGGGATATGTTCTGGACAAAGCACGAAGCGGCCGGAAAGCACGCCCTTTTAAGAGGCATCTCCGGAGGTCCTGTCTATGTGAGCGACAGGGTGGGGGAGACGGATCCGGAAGTCTTAAAGCCCCTTACATATACGGACGGCCGGATCCTTATGATGGAGCGGTCCGCAAGGCCCACGGAGGACTGCATCTTTACCGATCCCTTATTTGAGGGAGCCCTCAAGATCCATAACTTCGGCTTATACGGAGAAGAGGAAAAGGCGGGGGGCATCGCCGTCTATAACCTGACCGGTACAGAACAGTCCTTCAGGCTTTCCCCTTCCCAGGTGCCGGAGCTGGACCCCGGGAAAAAGTACTGGATCTGGGATTTCCGGCAGAAGGAAGCGCTGGCCGGAGAGGGAAAGGATACTTTTTCCGGTTCGGTGGAGGCAGGCGGCTGCAGATGGTATGTGTTCGTTCCCAGGGGCAGGAACGGGACCTGCATCGGACTTTCCGAAAAATATGCGGGCTTTACCGCTGTGGAGACCCAGTTCTCAAAGGCCGGCACGGACACCGTGGTCCTGAAGGAGAGCGGCACTGTCACATGGCTTTCAGACTGCAGACCGGTCCGGGTCACGGCCCAGGGAATAGATGTGACGGCACAAATGGAAAGCCGGGGGCCGGTGCATACGCTCCGCCTTCCGGAAGAAGCCGGCAGAGCCGTTCTGACTGTCACCTGGGCAGAGGAAGAAGTTTAAAGGAAAAGCAGGACGCCTGCAGGCAGAGTGAATATAACTGAGTGAGAATAACAGGACTGAAAATAACAGAAGAAAAATAAGAAGGACATATCCCCGGCTGCGGTCTGCGGCCGGGGATATGTCCTTCATTTACTGGATGCTTCCGGGAAGAAGAAAGCTTTATGGAAGTTTGAGAAGAATCTTTATGGAAGTCAGAGGGGAAGCTTTTCCGGGATCCTGTTCCGGAAGACGGTATATTCCCGGAAGCCGGCTTCTTTCAGAATGGCGGCCGCCTCCTGGAAACGGTCCCCTACAAAGGCGGGGGCATGGGCATCGGATCCCACGGTGACGCCGGCGCCTCCCATCTCTCTGAAGCGCCTTATAATACCGGGGGCGGGAGAGGGATTCCTGCAGCCTTTTGCCAGGTTCGCGGTATTGATCTCCAGACAGATGCCGTGAGAGACCAGGATCTCCAGAATGGGATCGATCAGGTCCTTATAGTCCTCGAAGCGGTAGTTCCGATCCTTTGAGGGGCCGTAGCGGACCACGTAGTCCAGGTGGCCGCAGGTATCAAAGTCATGGAAGGCCTCCAGGGACCTTCTGGCGTCCTCAAAATAGCGGCGGTAGGCCTCCTCTTCGGTAACGCCTTCGAAGAATACGGGATAATAGGGATCCATGCCCCGGGAGACGTGGACAGAGCCGATCATGAAGTCGAAGACGGGATTTTCTTTTACGTAGGAGGAGAGAGCCTCTCCCAGATGAGGCTGGAGGCCCAGTTCAATGCCCATAAAAAGGCGGATCCTGCCTTCATACTTTTCCTTCAGGGAAAGAAACTCTTTTCTGTAGGCGGCAAGGTCCAGATCGAAAAAGCCCGCGGGCAGATCCGGCGTATTATGGTAGGGCCAGTCCATGTCGAAGTGCTCCGTAAAGCAGAGGTACTTAAGACCTCTGCCCATGGCGGAACGGATCTGCTCCTCCATGGGAGTCTCGCAGTCGCCGGAATGATGGGTATGAACGTGATAATCCGCAAGTATCATCCTGATGTGCCTTTCTGCAAAAGGCCTTGAAAACGCCTTTTCACGTTTTTTATTATGACACGGCGCAGCGGTCATTTACAATCACGGAAGAGGGAAAATGTCGCCCCGCGGCAGGAGGAAATCTGCAGTGTATTTTTTGACACAGGATAAAGCTGTGCGACAAAAACGGAAAGAAAACTGAAAAATGACGAAGTAATATGACTATTAACTAAAATGATATGTGGATTTGTACAAAACATCATACAGGTATTTTTGTTTGAAATCGTAAAATTGGTCAATAGAACAAATCATATTTGTTCATTATTTATCAATTATTTACGATATACACTTGAATTTTATATAGGCATTGCTGTAAAATAACGTTAATGAACAAATCTGCAAATGCAGACCATGTTGCATCAATAATTCTAATTTTATTAGGAGGAAAACAAAATGGCAGTAAGAGTAGCAATTAATGGTTTTGGTCGTATCGGCCGTCTGGCTTTCAGACAGATGTTCCAGGCAGAAGGTTTTGAAATCGTTGCAATCAACGACCTGACCTCCCCCGATATGCTTGCATACCTTCTGAAGTATGATTCTTCTCAGGGCAGATATGCAAAGGCTGATCTTGTTTCCAGCACAGACCATTCCATCATCGTTGATGGCAAGGAAATCGAGATCTACAAGGAAGCTCAGGCAGCTAACCTTCCTTGGGGCAAACTGGATGTTGACGTTGTTCTGGAGTGCACAGGCTTCTATACCTCCAAGGCTAAAGCTCAGGCTCATATCGATGCTGGTGCCAAGAAGGTCGTTATTTCCGCTCCTGCAGGAAATGATCTGAAGACCATCGTTTACAACACCAACCATGAGACTCTGACAGCTGATGACAACATCATCTCTGCAGCCTCCTGCACAACCAACTGCCTTGCACCTATGGCTAAGGCTCTTAACGATCTGGCTCCCATCAAGTCCGGTATCATGTGCACAGTACATGCTTACACTGGCGACCAGATGGTTCTTGACGGCCCTCAGAGAAAGGGTGACAAGAGAAGATCCAGAGCAGCAGCTGAGAACATCGTTCCCAACAGCACCGGCGCTGCAAAGGCTATCGGCCTCGTAGTTCCCGAACTGAACGGCAAGCTCATCGGCGCTGCACAGCGTATCCCTTGCCCTACAGGCTCCACAACTCTTCTGTTCGCAGTTGTTGAAGGCAAGGTTACCGTTGATGAAATCAATGCCAAGATGAAGTCCGTTACAAACGAGTCCTTCGGCTACAACGAAGACCTCATCGTTTCCAAGGATATCGTCGGCATGACCTATGGTTCTCTGTTCGATGCAACTCAGACCATGGTTAACCCTATCGGCGACGACATGACCGAGGTTCAGGTTGTTTCCTGG
>DETN01000177.1:21269-22154 GCA_002362155.1 Lachnospiraceae bacterium UBA3287
TCCTGGTATGACAACGAGAACTCCTTCACATCCAACATGTGCAGAACAATCAAGTATTTCGCAAAGTTCCTGAACAAGTAATTCAGATCTTAAAGAAATAACGGAATGACCTAAAAGGGTCCGGTCATATGGACCGGGCCCTTTTTTTGATGAAGCGGCAGTCCTGTCCGGGCAGGAGAGGGGCCGCAGTGTATTTTATTTAGAATGAGGTATTTAGAATGGGACTGAATAAGAAATCCGTTGATGATATCAATGTAAAGGGACTTCGCGTTCTGTGCAGATGCGACTTCAACGTTCCGCTTAAGGACGGCAAGATCACCAATGACAACCGTATCGTGGCAGCTCTTCCTACCATCAAGAAGCTGATCGCAGACGGCGGCAAGGTCATCCTCTGCTCTCACCTTGGCAAGCCGAAGGGCGAGCCCAAGCCTGAGCTGTCTCTGGCTCCCGTAGCTGTCAGACTGTCCGAGCTTCTCGGCAAGGAAGTCGTCTTCGCAAAGGACGACAACGTAGTCGGCGAGAACGCCAGGGCTGCAGTTGCCGCTATGAAGGACGGCGACGTTGTTCTCCTTGAGAACACCCGTTACAGAAAAGAAGAGACCAAGAACGGCGAAGCTTTCTCCAAGGATCTGGCTTCCCTGTGCGACGTTTTCGTAAACGACGCTTTCGGTACCGCCCACAGAGCTCACTGCTCCAACGTCGGTGTTGCAAGCCTGGTCGATACAGCAGTTGTCGGCTATCTGATGCAGAAAGAAATCGACTTCCTGGGCAACGCTGTTGAGAATCCCGTTCGTCCTTTCGTTGCCATCCTGGGCGGCGCTAAGGTTGCTGACAAGCTGAACGTTATCTCCAACCTGCTTGAGAAGTGCGATACCCTGATCATCG